>JBGALL010000006.1:0-41477 GCA_044223895.1 Candidatus Woesebacteria bacterium | reverse complement strand
ATTTCAGATACATTTATACGGTTTCATCCTCGCGATGTGAGAGTTTTTGTTAAGAGAGAATACCTGAATAGATTGAAAAAATATAAAATCCCTCTTGACAGTCTATTTTTTCTCTCGCTACAATAGCACTTACTTCAGTTGACTGCCAAAATGTACCAGGATACGAATTTATAATCCAATATTAATCTTAAATTTTAAAAAAGGAAGGAGGTTAGTATGGCAAAAGTAAACATACAACCATTATTTAATCATGTATTAATTAAACCCTCAAAGGCGGAGGACACACTCCCATCAGGAATTATTCTCCCTGATTCAGCCAAAGATAAGCCTCAAGTAGGGGAAATTATGGCAGTTGGACCAGGTGCTATGGACGAAAAAGGAAACAAGATCTCCATGGTCGTTAAAGTTGGTCAAAAAGTCATGTACAAGAAGTGGGGAGGAAATGAAGTAAAGGTAAATGGCGAAGAATGGATGATTGTCGAAGAAAAAGATATCTTAGCTGTTGTTGAAAAATAATATAAAAAAATTTACCCGCTGGTGTTGAAGCTTTAGCGGGCAAGAAGGAGGAAATCGTATGGCAAAACAAATTAAATTTGGAGATGACGCCCGACAGTCAATGATTCGTGGCGTAAATACTCTTGCTAAAGCAGTTGTCACAACCTTAGGTCCTAAGGGACGAAATGTTGCTCTAGATAAAAAATGGGGAGCACCAACTGTTATCCATGATGGTGTTTCTGTTGCCAAAGAGATTGAACTAGAAGATGCCTTTGAAAACATGGGCGCTCAATTAGTAAAAGAAGCAGCCAGTAAAACCAATGACGTTGCTGGAGATGGAACAACTACTGCAACCCTTTTGGCCCAATCAATTGTAAATGCAGGGTTCAAAAATATTACTGCAGGAGCAAATCCAATGATTGTCAAAATTGGAATTGAAAAAGCTGTCGAAGCTGTCGTAGAAGAAATTAAACGAATGAGAAAAACTATCAAAGATGCTGATGTGGCTAAAGTTGCAACAATTTCTGCACAAGATGAACGCATTGGAAATTTAATAGCTGATGCACTGACCAAAGTTGGTAAAGATGGAGTGGTCACTGTTGAAGAAGGTAAAGGGCTGACCATGGAAATCGAATACAAAGAAGGTATGGAATTTGATAAAGGGTACGCATCACCATACTTTGTAACTGATTCTTCCAAAATGGAAGCAAAAATTAGTGACGCATATATCCTTATCACCGATAAAAAGATTTCAGCAATAGCTGATCTTTTACCTTTCTTGGAAGGATTCATTAAAGTTTCTAAAAACTTAGTCATCATAGCTGATGATATAGAAGCTGAAGCTTTAGCTACTTTGGTAGTTAACCGAATGCGAGGAACCTTTAATGTATTAGCTGTCAAAGCTCCAGGATTTGGAGATCGTCGCAAAGCAATGTTGCAAGATATTGCTGTATTAACCGGCGGAACCGTAATATCTGAAGATACAGGTCGCAAACTAGATAATGTCACCATTGATGATTGTGGACGAGCTGACGCTGTTTGGGCAGACAAAGATAATTGCCGAATTATCGGTGGGAAAGGTGATGCCAAATCACTCACAGCTAGAATTTCAATGATCAAACGAGAGATCGAGGAAACAACCTCAGATTTTGATCGCGAAAAATTACAGGAGCGGTTAGCAAAATTAGCTGGTGGTGTTGCCGTTATTAACGTTGGAGCAGCAACCGAAGTTGAAATGAAAGATAAAAAAGAAAGAGTAAACGATGCAGTCGCCGCAACCAAAGCAGCTCTTGAAGAAGGAATTGTTGCTGGCGGTGGAGTAACCTTACTCCGAGCTCGAGGAGTCTTACCAAAATTGAAATCAACTTTGAAAGTTGAAGATGAAAAAGTTGGTGTGGATATCCTTTACCAAGCACTTGGTGAACCAATTCGTTGGATTGCTAAGAATGCAGGTGCTGATGATGGATGGGTCATTAAAACTGTCGAAGAAAATAAATCTGCAGATTATGGATTTAATGCCATGACTATGGATTTTGGATCAATGATCTCAGCTGGTGTTTTGGATCCAGCCAAAGTCACTCGATCTGCTGTTCAGAATGCAGCCAGTATCGCCATGATGATTCTTACAACAGAAGCATTGGTAACCGATATTCCAGAAAAGAAAGAATCCCCAGCTGGTGGAATGCCAGGCGGAATGGGTGGTATGGGCGGAATGGATTATTAAAATCATAGATTGTATAAATCTTGTAACAAAAAGCCTCTGTGTGCACACAGAGGCTTTTTTTATGGGGATCCAGTTGACGGTCCGAAGAAAACCGAAGACCCATCGTTATAGACTTTCTGGACTTGGGATGCTGAGAGTGGATAGTTATAGAGACGTACATCATCTATTTGACCACTAAAGTAATTAGTTGCGTTATAGTCCCTCCCACAGGTAAACGAACCAGTGCTTGAAGTAATTGTTCCAGCTGTAGAATCTGTGGCACGTAAGTTTCCATTTATATATTGTTTGTGGATTGTGCCGTCATAGGACATTACGATGTGATACCACTGGCCAGTATTAAGTGTGACTCCAGTTGCTTCACTCCAGCTAGATCCAACTCTGACATATGAATATAACTGGTTGGACGTAGTGTATATGCCATAACCACCTGGAGTTGAATTTTCTTTACTGCATAAGAAATTTCCCCCCCCTGAAAAAGATGAAGCTTTCATCCAAAGACTCAGTGTCATTGATGTGGGCGGATTTAGGAATGAATTATCAGATACAGTTGTGTAGTCATTGGTGCCATCGAAATTTAAGGATGCGTTGAACTTACCAGTGACACCATTACCCCATGCTGTGGAGCTTGTATTACATGTCCCCACACTTGTTTGTGAACCTGATCCGGATCCGTTCCAAGTCTGATTATTTGAGTTTCCACTAGCGTCATACAGGGTTGATCCCTGACATTCATCAAATTTCCACCAGCCAATTGGGCCACCACGATTATAGTCGTAGGCAACTTGTGCAGCTGTTCGGGCATAGTTATATATTTTCACTTCATCGACAGACCCATTTAAAGGATTCCCATATAAATTAGCGGCATCATTGCCGATGAAAAGGTCTTGATCACCAGTTTGAGGATCAGTGGTTACCCCTGTAGATTGAAGGCTTTGTACCCCGTTGACATATATAGTCAAGGTATTTGCTGTGGTGTTAAACACACAAGTAATCAAATACCACCTATTTGGTACCAGATTTGCAGAAGTTGTATCAAGAGATGGATTGGAGCCGCCGTCGTTAAAGGCACAATCAATTTCATCACGACCAGTTAGCGCAGTTGCACCCGTTGTCAATCCATAATTTGCTCCGGAAGTAGAACTCGTATGCTTAACAACGATTGTTTGAAAATCAGTAGAAAGGTTCGTAAGTTTTACCCAGGCTTGTACCGTGAAACTCCCTGCAATATCCAGAGCACTTGCTCCAACATCGTTATAGGTAGTTTTATCTGTTGCGGCACCAGCAAAGTTTAGAGCACTACCAAATTTTCCAACTACCCATTTTGTATTAGCTGCATTGGTAAGATCAAATCCGTTTCCTGATTTGTCGCAGACATCTGCACTTCCACCAGTACAGGTATTGTCCTTATTTTCATCAAAATTCCAATAGCCGACTGGAGGATTACCAGCTGTATCCGCTGATTGAGAGGCTTCTAGAGACGAGCCAGTATTGAAGTTGAGAGAAGCACCCTGGTTATAGTCAATCAGAACCGTATCATTGGTTAATGCATAATTATAGAATTTAAACTCGTCGATAAACCCGATGAAAGAATTTGGGGTAGAATCATCACCTTTTCCAAGTTTAAGGAGTGATGTCGTTCCAGATACAAGTGCATTGGGCAGTGTTCCTGAACATATATATGGTCGACCATTTTTGTAGACCGTAACTTTGTTATTGTTGTTTGTTTGACCTCCATCAAAAACGATAGAGATATGTTGCCAGGTATTTACAGCTAAACCAAGACCTGAGGTTGTACAAAAGTTAGTTGTATCAGAGGCTGATGCGGCAATCATTACTTTCAGTTCGGATGCAGAAGAATTATCCGTTTTTATTTGGAAAACACGTTGCGTTGTGGTGTTAGCTTTAGAGACAATCATAGCGTTGGTAGCTGCTGATCTTGGATAAATCCATAGTGAAGCAGAAATACTGGCGATATTATCGATAAATGAAGCTGTTCCAAAACTCACGGTATCGGAAGTTGTGTCAAAGTTAAGACAGCCATTTACTTTACACCGAGTGTTTTCTAGCCAGGTTATTCCAGTACTTGAACCGTTATAGGTAGAACCACCAGAACCAGAATTATTTATAGTAGTGCCTGTTTGTTCATCCATTTTGGCATATATCAATTGGCTGCCAATGGGACTTCCACCAATAGGATGTCCTCCATTCATATCTTCGATAATTTGAGAAGGAGATCTGGCATAATCGTATAATTTGACATCATCGAGTGCTCCCGCAAATGGAGTATCACTTCCTGGTCTATTACCGAATTGCAAAGACTCAGTATTCGCCGTAGTATCTGTGGTTGTGTCCGCTTGTTCGTCTACCAACACGCCATTAACATATAAACGAAGGGTTTGTTTCTCAGCATCTCGAACACCGACAACATGGGTCCATGTATTTACCGGCATAGTTGAAGTAGAAATTCCAGAGCCTCCAACTGATGGCCAATTGGTCCCATCTAGTATTTCGAAACCTGCATATAACTTGCCTCCAGAAAGTTCAGAAGATATACCATACTCAATATTTCCGTTACCCCAAGAGTTTTGTCCTTTGATAACAATGTATGATCCACTGTCGGCGTTTGAAGGTTTTACCCAGGTTTCAAGCGTATATGATTGTTTTTTAACCCCCATGGTATTGAGAATAGTGTCTGTATTTGGGATGTAACCTTTATTACTGTTATTCCCTGCAAAATTTATTGCAGAACCGTATTTTCCTACAACCCACTTTGCAGTTTCGTCTTCTATCACTCCGTTTTCTCGGTCGTTTCCGCTGGAATCATAAAAACTGCTGCCTATGTTTTCATCAAATTTCCACCATCCAATTGGACCAGGCGCCCAGAAATATAGTTGCCTAACTTCAGCTGGAGATAACTGTCGTTTATATACACGAACATCATCTATATATCCATCGAAAGCGTTGGTAGCCGTCGTTGAGGTATCTTCGGCTCCTAGCGAAAACACACTACTATCATCCCCAATTACTGTTGGTATAACTCCACTTAAGGTAGTAGCTTGTTCCCTTCCATTAACAAATATTTTAGCTTCATTGCGTGATGCATTATATGTTCCAACGACATAATTCCAGGTGTTGGGAATGATGCCTGCACCTGAGCTGGTTATGTAGTTAGTTGCTGAATCAAGATAAAGTCTTGCTTCACTTCCGTATTGAGCCAGTAAATAACTTTGATTGCTGCCATCCCATTTCCCTGCAATATCCATCTGGCTAGAAGGGGTAGCGAAATTAGGTTTGATCCAAGCAGCAAGGGTTAAGTCACCAGTTATAGATAACGAACTTGAATCATTACCGCTATTAAAAGTTCCGATAGACCGCGTAAATTTACCAGAAAAGTTGAATTTCCCATTATAATTGGGTGCTGGATTACAACTATTGTGAGTAAGGTCGTTACTATTACCAGAGTAATCTGTTGGCCCTGAAGGTGTTGACGAACATGCACCGGCTGATCTCGCTACCGTTCGTAAGTTAGTCGAGGGAATGATTTTCTTCGCTTCACTGGCAGAACTATATGAGAGTTGTATGGCAGAACCACCACCATTTTCATAAAAGTTTAGGGATATTGGATACCAGGTATTCGCGGTTAGGGCGATAGTCCCTGAGTTTTCCGTAGGTCCCTGATCAATCCAGGCATTAATAAGTTGTGAATTATTAACAGATAATCTCGCCCCATCATCCGAAGTTACATAAAAGGTATAGGTTTCAGAAAAACTTGCTTTTACCTCACCCGTCCACTGAACCGAAAAGGTATTATCACCATTTGCTCGGTTAGTTCCCAGGGTAGTATCTGCAGGGTCAAAATCTACAGTTGAATCAGTATAAGAATTAACATACGTATCAAAATTTATGCCATCATAATAATCACCCGTTAAACCAGCGCTTCCACCAGTGACAGCCGGAAGAAATCCAGTATTTCCTGACCAGGTATCATCCATATTCCAGTACCCCACGAGGCTTTCTGTTAGATTTTTAGTTTCCTGATTTCCTATAGTGACCGAGGTGCCTTTGGTAGATCCTCTAGAAATAAAATCTGCTGCTATCTGTGAGGAAGATCTGGTATATGGATATATTTTGAATTCATCAAATGCAGCTGTGGCGTTATAAAATGGAGTGTTGTTTGCATATAGTATACCCATAGATAAGGTATCTGCAGGAGAAGATGCGTCAGTGAGTATCCCCTTAAACCAAAGGGTTTTGTCGGTAGACGTAGTGAAGGTTATTGGAATAACTTTTCCATCAATGTACAGTATAGGCGTAGTACCATTGTGAGCCAGAGTATATAGATGCCATTTATCTATTTCGGTAACAGCATTGAAATCGGAACTCGATACCGTAAATTCCCATTTAGTTGATCCATCTTGATATCCGCCACCCAAAATATTAACTCCTCCCGATAGTTGATTATCAAAAGATAAGGCCACACCTGTGGTATTTGTGTCGGCATTACGGAATATATTGAATATGCCCTGGAAGGCATTGGCTCCGGTATATCGTGCCCAGACAGAAATAGTACCCGTGGTTAATTTGTTGAGCACAGTCGGATCGGCAACAATTCCTTGATTACTCGTATCATTAACAAATAAACATGTTCCAGAAATACAATTTTCTGATGATTTCCATGTGCCACCTATGATAGTTCCGGTATTTTGTTTCGATGATGAATCATAGACAGTTGTATTTGCTCCTTCATCCATTTTCCAATATACAATTGGACCTGGACCTGTTTCTTCCGAACCTGCAGAAGCGGCTCCTCCAGAGGGAGTAAGCGTTGGATAAATTAATTGAGAATTCTTGGTCCCATTAGGTGCTGAGGAATTTCCATAATAGTGATAAATAATTGTTGTCCCATTATTTACTATTGGGAAATAAACATAATAATCAGTACTGCTAGTATTGCAGGCACCTCCAGTAGTATCGATAAAGTAAGGAAGGAGATTTCCATTTCCATCAGTAAATCGAGAGTCACCACAGTCCGATTGCATCTGGCCATTTGTAATTAATGTCTGAGTGTCAATATCAAACTTTATTTTTTGATTCGTAAGTGCTGCATTGTGAGTAATAGTTAAAGATTTCCGGTATGCCCAGGCTTCATTAAACCAAGCAGCAAATGATGATGAAGGGGTCATATACAAGGCAACGAGTGCTGGACCTAAGAGTATTAGTACAAAAACACTAACATAAGGAACCACACGCAAAATTTTACGAAATGCAGAAGTTCTATCGGCTTGGAAATATCGCTGTAAATTTTTCTTTAGGAATTTTTGACCTGCTGTACTTCTCAAATAACGTTCACGGTTAAAGGCATCCTGGAAATAAATGTATGCTTCGTAATAAATGAGCTCAAAAGGATAAAGATCAACCGTATGAATATTCTTGCCGGTGTTATGACGTTCCAAACAGCTATAAAGATCATTCGTAGTTCCAATAAAAAACTTTTTATTTTGTATACTCCGCAAAACATATACAAAATAGGTTTTTTGAACCGTTACTTTTCCTCCTGAAGATTCAAAGGCTGTTCCGGTAATGTGCGTTGCATTCTCCAGTTTGGGAAGAGGAGATGTCTCCACATATGTTTTGTTTATTTTCCTGTTAGAGGTTAGAGAAAACTTAACTCTTAACCACGCAAACTGTAGCCATTGAAAGCTATAGAAATAGATGAGGATGGAGAGGAGTTTAGGTTTTTTCATGGTGAGCCTCCGAGGGAGGAGGAGACGAGGACTATAAGGTTAAGTATTTTGGTCAGAAGAAGACCCAGAGTAGTAGATTTAAGATGTTTAGGTACGCAAGGGGACACGCCCACTTTAGGGGCGTTGGAATAGGATCCAAAGCTAGAAAGTGTGTGTCTAAAAGCGGTCATTGACTGGTAAAATATGTTATGTCATAGTATATTTATTATTAAATAAAGATCATTATTTAATAATAAATACCATGATGGAGGAGTAGGGGAGAAAAAGAAAGGAGTCATAAGTAGGTACTACTACATCAGGTGATCTTTAACATGAAGAGAACGTTGAAGAGTTGAGAAAGATATATTGTTCTACATTGCTAGAACTTATTAGGGTGATCCCGTTGCAGGTCCGAAGAATACGGAAGAACCATCATTATAGATCTTCTGGACTTGAGTTACCGATAGTGGATAACTATAGATGCGCAGGTCATCAATTTGTCCATCAAAATTGAGAGCATTATCTGATGACGCCCCCACCACAACATTTGAAGAGGTAGCTTGAGTTGACGATGGAATTGTTCCACTAAAAGTTAAGTTTTGTAACTTTCCATCAACATACATTTTAATCCTATTGGCGTTTCCTGATAAGGTTCCATCAAACACACAAGTTATGTGTTTCCAGACACCTGCTGACAACACATCGGTAGTTGTGTATCCAGCGGTTGATAAATCAGTCGTATTCGCTGAAACAAAACAATCTGGTTCATTACTATCAATTGAAGTTGTTCCAGAACCCCAGCTAGTTTGGGTTACATTTGAGTTTCCTTTTGCTACGAATGCTTTTGCAGCAGCTACTGTTGATGGTTTTACCCAAAATGACCAAGATAGTTGACTAGCGTTTTCTGTGTACGATAAGTCTCTAAATCAACCCTATCATCAGATCCATCAAAATCAAGGTTGGAATTAAATTTACCGATCACACCGTTATACCACGAATGAGCAGAATTACCATCGGTACATGTCCCTACGGCTGTATTTGAACCTCCACCTGAGCCACTCCACGTCCCATGATTAGCATTCCCTGATGAATCATACAATGTTGATCCTGAACATTCATCAAATTTCCACCAGCCGGAGGGAGCACCTCGATTGAAATCATATGCTACTTGTGACTGACTTCTAGCATAGTCATATACTTTCACTTCATCTATAAGTCCTTTGAATCCTGAACCTACACTGTAGAAATTTCCCACACTAAATCTTCCCGCGGTCTGAATATTTCCTGGTGATATTGATACTGTGGCTGTGTTGTTCTTAATACCATTAATATAAATATTCATGGTATTGGCAGTATCATCAAATACACAACCTATGTTGTACCACTTGCCTAACTCTGGAGTAAAACCGGTACTGTCAACGGAAGGATAAACTGGACCTGATTCATTTTCAAATTCACAACGGATATTCGAGCCGGTAATATATATTTGATAATTTTCTGTACCACAGCTATTATTGCAGGCATTTTTATCTATAAGTACAGCATTATCATTTTGGTTGCTGATAGTATTTTGAAAATTTATCCATAAAGACAATGAAAAACTACTAGACATATATAATTCATTACCTGTAGCGGCGTATCTTACTGTATTATCTGCGCCATCTAATAGAATAGAACTTCCAATTTTCCCTGGTTTCCAACTAGGAGAAGCCGTAAAATTTGTTAGAGTGAGATTATAATTATTTCCGCTGATATCTTTCGCAGTTTGACCAGTATTTTCATTAAAATTCCAATAACCGACTGGAGCTCTATCCGCTGTATCAGCAGACTGAGACGCTTCAATTGATGCACCAGTATTAAAGTTAATTGCTGCTCCAAGATTATAATCAATCAGAATTTGGTCTTGAGTGAGAGCCGAGTTATATAGTTTAAATTCATCCATAAAACCAATGAAAGTAGTAGGTGTTGAATCATCTCCTTGGCCAAGTTTTAGCAAGGATGTAGTTGATGGAACAAGAGTCACGGGTATTGTTCCATTCACGGTACAGGTTACCAGTTTTCCGTTTTTGTATACTTTTATACGTTGATCATCACCAGTACTTAAGGTTCCATCATAGACAATACTATAATGTTGCCAAGAATTTGTAGTTAACGTCGAGGTTGGTGTAGTACAGTAATTAGTGGTATCTGATGCTGATGAAGATATCATTACTTTTAATTTGGAAGCAGTAGTATCATCAGATTTAATTTGAAAAACGCGTTGTGTAGTATGATTTGCCTTGGAAAGTATCATTTGTTGGTAGTTAATGATTGTGGATTAATCCAGAAAGTTGCGGATATAGAGGCAACTCCATCGACAAACCCCACGTCGGTGAAATTTACATTGTCTGCAGTGGTATCAAAATTCAGACAGCCATTGGATTTACAACGAGTGTTTTCGAGCCATGTTGTTCCCGTTATGCTTCCATTATATGTTGACCCACCGAACCCTGAATTATTTACTGTACTACCATTTTGTTCGTCCAACTTTGCATAGATGAGTTGGCTTCCAATGGGACTTCCCCAAGTGGATGACTACCATTCATATCCTCAACGACTTGTGATTGTGATCTGGTGTAGTTGTATATTTTTACATCATCGATCATACCGTTAAATGCGTTATTTTGATTGCCATCTGTATTTCCAAATCCGATAGTCACGTTGGTGGAGTTGGTGGCAGGAGGAGTGGCCAGAGTATAAAGACTATCAATGACTCCATTAATATACATAGTCAATATTTTTCCGGTCATGATAGTAGCTTCGACATGGTACCACTGATTGTTCGTAATGCTTGTATTACTATTTCCCCATTCACTCCCATCAACACCAAACATTATTTTGTTTGCATTTCCGGAATCAGAATCTCCCGTTGCTAAATACCACCCGGTACCGCCAGATGCTTTTTTGGCCACAATAGTTCCTGACGAACCATTATCCGTTCTACTGTCTGCGGTTCGATAAATCCATGCGGCCACACTAATATTCCCATCTGAAGCCAGATCTAAATTATCTTGATCAGAAATAGTAACAGTGCTTCCATTATTTGATGTATTGGTAAAATTTAATGCATTTCCAATTTTGCCAATTTTCCAGATTGGGTTATTGGTAAAAGAACCGGTATATCCGTTACCACTAGAATCGAAGGCACTAGTTCCGGTATTTTCATCCAATTTCCAATAGCCAACAGGGCCTGGAGCCCAGTTATAAAGTTGTCTGACTTCTGAAGGAGAAAGAGATCTGTTATAAATACGAAAATCATCCAAAATTCCACCAATTTGTTCTCCTGATCCATCCCATTCATTTCCAAATAAAAGGTTATAAGATGATATATCTATCGGTGAAAATTTATTATATTGTTCACCTTGATTCACGGCGTCGATGTACAGATTATACTTACTCAAATTTATATCGTACGTTAATGTCAGTGAGTGCCAGCCCCCGTCAAAAATATTTTGTATACCTGTCCATATAATTGCAGTGTCCAAGTTAATCTGTAAGCCTATGGAGGTATTAGAATTATTTCTAAACAGGGCAAATTGTCCATCTCCTTTGCTACTTGTGAAAAAATTTCCATAAGAATCAGGAGTTGTTGTATTTTTATACCATAATGTAAACGTGCCTATATTTGGATTAACATTTGACAATGATGCTGTGATATTTTCATTCGTAGAGTTTATTTCTACTCCATTTCCAAATTTACCACCCTTAGTAGTTACGCCTGTACTCCATGCAGCATCATTTCCGTTCCCACTTTTTGTCACAGTTATCATTTGATCCACCAGTACAAGAATTAGCAGCAGGTTCATCCATTGGCCAGTACCCGACCAATCCATCATTTAGAAATGAGGTGTCAGACTGACCAATTTGTGCAGCTGCGCCCCTTACTGTACCACGATTATTCATTTCAGCTTTTTGTTGTGAAGAAGTTAGTGCCGAACGATAGATTTTAAAATCATCTAAAAACCCTTCAAATCCATTACTGGATCCATCTCCATCAATGCCTAAATACAGTGCATCATTATTTGCATACGTGCCGGTGGAGGCAATAGAACTATCTTGAGCGACTTGATTACCATCAATATACAGAGTTAAAGAAGTCGTAGTGCTCTTTACGCAGCTTACAAAATGCCATTGATTGTCATCGTAGGTAGCGGCAGTAGAAGTCGCAAAATCTTCTGGAGTAAATGTAGAATCTCTATCGATACCACAGGTAATATCTCCATCAGACTCCATTAATAGTTTAAAACCACCAGCTGTGCTGTTATGACGGGCGAGGATAACATCTGTTCCCGATGTAGAAGTTTTGTGTCTAAACCAACCTGTGAGAGTAAAACTATCACTCGCAGAAAAATCAAAATCTGTATCAGTTGCTCTCGTTACATAGTCTCCGGAACCATCAAAATACAAACATTTTCCTGATACGCACAGATCCTTCCAGTTTCCATACCGCGTTGGTAATAGTTCCAGAATTATTATTTCCACTGCGGTCATTTATTGTCGAGCCAGTTCCTTCATCAAGAGCCCAATAGACAATGGGCAATTCAGTAGTTGAATTAGGCTGAGACTCCTGAGTTCCACTAGTAGAGAATGTACTTGGTGAGTTCTGATTATTGTACTCTGTTGTTATCCAATCCGTGCTTCGAGCAGTAGATGAAATTCTGAATTCATCGATTAATCCATTATGGTATTCTCCCCACACTGAGTTACCACCTAGCCAGATATCATTATTTGAGTCGGTAATTGTGCAACTGGAACATGTCGTAGATTCTATGAGCGAACCATCTCGATAAAAACGGATAGCACTACCGTCGTATGTTCCTACCAAGAAATACCAAGTTGAAGTAGTTAAGGCGATTCCGCCGTCAGCTTCTTCCGTAGCAGCATCAACACTGCTGTTATTATTAAAATCAGTGCGAATAACAGGTCTATTTGCAGTTGGAACGGAATCACTTGCGACAATGTATACTTGCCAATCAAAATACGTTCCAGAATCAGTACGCTGAGCGAGTGTCTGCCAGTCACCAGTAGCAACTGTAGTATTGTTGACCCAACCTGGAGACAGTTAAATTATTTCCCGATTGACCATCAGTCATGATAATACGGTCACTGGTTGCTCTATCAAATTTCAGAGCATCACCTATTTTCCCTGTTTGCAAATCTCCAGAAACCCAAGTCCCGGCAGAATTGCCTTGTAGAGGTTGGTTTGCTATTCAACTCTTTAGCACCTCCACCTGAAGGATCCTGATTAAGATGATAAACAAGACCATAATTTGAATCCCAGGTTGCAGCCACACTTTGCTGACTAGTTGCACTACTATTGCCGTAGTACATGTAAATAATCGTATCAGTAGCTGTATATAATGTAGGAATTTGTACCCAAGCAACTAATGTTCCCGTAGTAGAAGTGTATTTTTTTCTATTTCATGATTTAATTTCGTTGTGCCATCTTGTGAAGTAAAGACAATATCGTTTCCTGTACTAAGTGCATTATTTTTAAGATCGGTGTCGGTAATATTTATCAACACGGGAAAATTTGTTAAGTCTGAGCTACCAGAAACTTTGGTGTTATCAACTGTTATCTTCTTTCTCTTTGCCACAGTACTATACCAGCTGGCGTTTGTGATCGAAGGTTTATAGAGAAGAACCAATAAAGATGGAAGTAAAAGACAGACGATAATAACTCCAATGTAGGAAACAACCTTAAGAATATTTCTCGGTTTATTTTTTGTGATTCAGAATGGAAGTAATTCTTTAATAGTTTTTAAAATATTTGTTGCCGGCTTCTGATTTGAAATATTTTTCCCGTGCTTTGGCATCGAAATAATTAATAAATGGTTCATAGTAAATAAGTTGATAAGGACGTTGATCTTGAGTTGATTGATTTTTACCTGTGTTGTGCCTTTCAAAACAAGCATAAAGATCATCGGTAATACTATTAAAAACGTTCCAGTTTTATACTGCGAAGAATATATACAAAATAGGTTTTGATAATTTTTTTGCTTCCCTATTTCGGAAGCAAATTGCGTTCCCGTTTTTACTACAGCTTGTGAGAGGTTGGGAGGGCGTCAGTCTCTGAAGCTATCTCTTTTCTGTTTTTTTATCCGCATGATAGACGCTGTTTTTAAAACGGAACAATAGATATCCCAGATAAATAGGAACAAGTTGTAGCCATTGAAAGCTATAGAAATAGATGAGGATGGAGAGGAGTTTAGGTTTTTTCATGGTGAGCCTCCGAGGAGGAGACGAGGACTATAAGGTTAAGTATTTTGATCAGAAGAAGACCCAGAGTAGTAGATTTAAGATGTTTAGGGACGCAAGGGGACACGCCCACTTTAGGGGCGTTGGAATAGGATCCAAAGCTAGAAAGTGTGTGTATAAAAGCGGTCATTGACTGGTAAAATATGTTATGTCATAGTATATTTATTATTAAATAAAGATCATTATTTAATAATAAATACCATGATGGAGGAGTAGGGGAGAAAAAGAAAGGAGTCATAAGTAGGTACAACTACATCAGGTGATCTTTAACATGAAGAAAAGTTTGAAGAACAATAAAAAAACATTTTATTTATCGGGGAGTTTTTTATGGAGATCCCGTTGCAGGTCCGAAGAATACGGAAGATCCATCATTATAGATTTTCTGGACTTGTGCTCGGAAAGTACATAATTATATATACGAGGATCATCTATTTGTCCGTTCATGAATTGTTCAGCTGCATTTCTAGAACCGATATATACGGGGACAGAGTTAACAGTTGTAGCAGTTACCGATCCTGAGCCAATCGTAGAAGGATCTAGTTGTCCGTCAAAGTAGAGCTTAACTCCAGAACCAGATGTGCTTCCATCATACGTTGCTGTGATAAGGTGCCACGTGTTATCGGCATATCTTTGGGGTCCGGAATACACTTCTATAAAATTGCTTCCATACGTATTGACTAGTTGAAAATACGTACCGTTTACCAATCCTGTTTGAAGATTCCAACCTGTATATGGAGCGCTGTTGTCTTGTTTTGCCATTATAGAATATGAACCTATACTTGGTGTTTTTATCCAAGCACTCAGAGAAAAAGGCTGAGTTCGTTCAAACGAGTAAGCAGAAATATTTCCAATATTTACTACATCATCACTATTATCAAAATTTAAGCTGCTATTAAATTTTCCTGTAGCACCGTTCCCCCATGCGGTAGAAGAGGTATTACAAGTTCCTACTGCTGTCTGTGATCCACCAGAACCACTCCAGGTCCCGTTGTTACCTAGTCCTGAAGCATCATATAAGGTAGATCCTGTACACTCATCAAACTTCCACCATCCAATAGGAGCGCCACGGTTGTAATCATAGGCTACTTGCGCTTGGTTCCTTGTATAATTATATATTTTCGTTTCATCTAGTTTGCCATCAAAGGTGCGATCATCTGCATTAGTGTTCCCTATACGGAGTGTTGCTGAAATAAGTGAAAGTGATCCAACGGGAGACTTGATTAACTGTCACAGTTTGAGCTACGCCATCAAGATATATCGTAGGGGTGTTGGAAGTTGATCCAAAATCATAACTAATTGCGAGATGGTGCCAGGCGTTAAAACCACTAAATGGTATTGTCCATTTCCTGCAGTTGACCAATTAGATTGAAATAATATTGTTGAAGGCTGAATGAATAAATCCACATTATTATGGACAAAAAACCTGCCTAAATTACTCTCTCCTGCGCTTTTTGCATAAAACCAGGTTTCATAGGTCATGATTGAGGGTGTGTAAAGGTTGCAACGTCATCCACTCCGGTTGTACCATCAAAATTTAACAGATCAATCTTACCAACTGACCAAGTAGTATTACCTGAAATTGAACCATCTAAATGATTTGTTCCTTTATCTTTTACCGTTGTTCCGTATTTTCGTCGAAACTCCAATAATTAATTGGTGGAGATTCATTAGTCTGTCTGACTGAGACGCTTCAATTGATGCACCAGTATTAAAGTTAATTGCTGCTCCAAGATTATAATCAATCAGAATTTGGTCTTGAGTGAGCCGAGTTATATAGTTTAAATTCATCCATAAAACCAATAAAAGTAGTAGGAGTTGAATCATCACCTTGACCAAGTTTCAGATTGGAGGTTGTTCCTGCAACCAATGAATTAGGAATAGTTCCAGAGACAGAACAGGTTATTAATCTCCCGTTTTTATATATTTTTAACCGACTATCATCACCAGTTGTTTGCGACCCATCATAGACTATTACAAACTGTTGCCAAGAATTTGTCGTCAGAGTAGACGTTGCAGTAGTACAATAATTCGTTGTATCAGAAGCAGAAGAAGAGATCATGACTTTCAATTTAGAGGCTGTCGAATCGTCTGTTTTAATTTGAAAAACCCGTTGGGTCGTATTGTTAGCTTTTGAGACAATCATTTTGTTGGTCGACAAGACTTGCGGGTTAATCCAAAAGGAAGCGGACATAGATGCAATACTGTCAACGAAAGAAACATCTCCAAAAGAAACTGTATCAGCAGTAGTATCAAAATTGAGACATCCATTTGATTTACAACGAGTGCTTTCGAGCCAGGTAGCCCCAGTGAGAGTTCCATTGTAGGTAGATCCACCAAAACCCGAGTTATTAATGGTTGTGCCACTTTGTTCATCCATCTTGGTGTAGATCAATTGAGATCCTACAGGACTTCCCCCAATTGGATGTCCTCCATTCATATCTTCAATAATTTGATTAGGCATTCGTTGATAGTTGTAAATTTTCGCATCATCAATATACCCGTCAAAAGTTCTGCCTCCAGTACTATCGTTACCAATTCTGAATGATGATGAAGCATCAGTAACTCTTGAGCCACTTCCGTTAGTCGTACTTAAATATCCTGTTTCTACACCGTTAACATAAAAATGAATATTTGAAGCATTTGTAGATCCATCCCAAGTGACCGTAACATATTGCCATTGATTTAGGGTTATTACGTTCGCTGCTGCAACTCTTGTTAAATTTCCTAGGCTATAATCTACAGAAAATAGAAGGGTATTCCCTGAAGAATTATTCATTGCAAATTCCCAGCCGTTATCTGGTACGGTGCTTGTAGTTTTATCAAAAATTCTTCCAAAATTATTTTCTCCTAGAGTCTTTGGATAAATCCATGCACTTGCTGTTATTGCAGGTATGTCATTTAGCATTGCAGGGGTACCTACATTAATTTCGTCATCAACACCATCGAACTTAATATCATTTCCAATTTTACCAATATTCCAAAATGGTCCATTATTTAATGTTCCCGTATTCCCATTGCCACTTGAATCATACGAAGTGATCCCTGAATTTTCATCCAATTTCCAATAGCCAACAGGGCCTGGAGCCCAGTTATAAAGTTGACGAGCTTCTACAGGAGACAGTACTCTATTGTATGTTCTAACCTCATCAATAGAACCTACAAAATAAAACGATTGCCAACGTCCAATCGTTAGTGTCGAAATCGCTTGTAAAACATCTCCATCAGTGGTACTGGTTACATCTACCCCATTTACATAAAAGCGATACTTTCCTCTGCCATTATACGTTGCGATGACATGCTGCCAGTTACCCGCAATAACTGATCCAACTGATGAGAGTGCATCTTGAGAACCTCCATAGAAATCTAATTGGCCACTTGGATTAACGCCAAACTGTAAGTCAGTACCACCTGAAGTTCCCATAATCATGGGACTTGATGCCAAACTAGTAGGTTTAATCCATGCAGAAATTGTAAATGGTGACGTAGTATCAATGGTAGTACTAGGTAGTTCTATATAATCGTTTATGCCATCAAATAACCCTCCCTTACCGAATTTACCTGTAGACTGTGTAACAGCCGATGCATTCGGACAGGGTTTACCATTATTTCCATTTCCGGAATTATCTAGGACAGAAGCAGTTGAACAATTTGTAGCCCATGTGCTTGTCTCGTCCATATTCCAATACCCATTTAGCCCATTATTTAGGAATGAAATATCCGATTGTCCCATTTGTGCAGAAACGCCTTTTATAGATCCTCTAGCAATATAATCAGCGGAGATTTGGGTTGCTGAGCGAACATATGCATACATTTTTACATCATCTATAAACCCTGTTAACGGATCAAAGACGGTACTATTTACATAAATATTTCCAATATGTAATCGTTGAGCTGTGTTGGTAGCATCTGTTAATAAAGCTTTTAACCACTTTGTTTTGTCAGTTGTCGTTCCAAAGCTAACAGGGATAGATTTACCATCAATATATAATGCAGGTGACACACCATTGTGAGTTAATTCGTAATGGTGCCATTTATTTGTTTCAGTAATTGCGTTAAAAGCTGAAGTGGGAACTGTGAAATCCCACTGGGTTGTCCCGTCAGTAACAATCTCAGCACTCATATTACCGCCACCACTAGTTCTGTTATCGTAATAAATAGCAAGATGGGTATCGTTTGAATCTGAGCTTCTGGAAATACTGAAAAAGTTTTGTATAGCATTAGTTCCTTGGGCTTTAGCCCAGAAAGAAATTGTTCCAACAGTTTGAGTAGCTAAGGATGTTAACGAGGTTGTGGAAACTCGAGATCCCTCACCAGAAGTTGAACCAGTAAAATACAAACAGTTGCCTGATATACATAAGTCGGAAGTTTTCCAAACAGGTGTAGATGCTCCACCAATACTGCCATTATTACTTGTAGTAGAACTGTCATAGGCGGTTGTCCCTTGAGCTTCATCAAATTTGTAATAAAGTACTGGTGCTGTTTCATCGGTACTCGATCGTTCTTCTTCAGACGATGGCGATGACAAGACAGGTACTGCATCGGAGTTCATTGTTGGATTGGTTGTTCCAGAAACAGTAGAGTAGGGAACATATATTCGTCCGTCACTTCCGCCACCACCACATCCATTGGCTCCTCCAAACGATACCCCCCGTGCACCACCAGTTGCGGTAACAATAGAGCTTCCCAAAGTAACGCTTGATCCTCCTAAAAGGATGGAGCCTCCGGAACCGGCTCCGCGATTTGTACAGGTTGCATCATCTCCATTCGAGCTTATGGAACCAGCTATAGTAATAGTGTTGCCGTAAGCAACGATAATTCCTCCAGCATTCATTCCACCTAAACCTGCCGAAGAGGTTCTACTTCCACCACCGCCGCCGCCAGAACCCAAATATAATTTACTAAGCGTTGAATCTCCATAATTTCCACCACCACCACCTCCTCCTCCAGAACCTGTTGTGCTATTAGAACCACCACCTCCCGAAGCAGAGGTCGTACCACTTCCCACATTACCGCCTGTTCCTGTCGCTGTAGAACCGGCACTTCCAGCAGCGCCTCCTGCTCCTCCACCGGCTACACCAGATGTATTTCGTCCACCCCCACCGCCTCCACCATTGCTGCTGGTACTATTGGCTGCACCACCATTGCCGCCTATATTTAAATTGTCACCTGCACCACCACCACCACCGCCACCAAAACCATAACCACCACCACCGCCACCACCTGCACCACCATTTCCGTTGGCAGTACCATCAGAGCCACCACCACCGCCACCACCTCGTACAGCTCCATTATTTGGACTGGCTGTCGCATTGTTTCCAGACCGTCCGCCGCCTGATGACTGGTTGTCAGTTGCTCCATCTGACCCTTGACCTACTGATCCATCATAACTTTCCCCATTTTTTCCACCATTATTTCCTATTGCTCCACCTGCACCACCGCGGTAACCAAGAAGGTTTACTGTAACTGACCCGCTAGCGGCAACGTTTACTGTTCCATTCGCTCTGAAGAAAATAACCCCTCCTTTTGTTCCGTCCCACGCAGAGGCTGTCAACGTTCCTGCTCCACTACAGCCAGTTGGCGTTCCTGAACTTGTACATACTGTGACGTCCGTATAATTTGGAATTCTTTGAACCATAATTTTTTGGGTTGTTCCGTCATAGCCATTTTGGAGGGCATGATTTAAGGTCAAAGTAGCTGTACTTATAGAAGTAATGCGAGCGGTTTCGTATTTCCCTACATTTGAGTTGTCTCCAGATGTCCCTTGCATGTTAATAATGAGTACTTCATCATTAACAGCTAAACATCCTGAGGATGGAGTAGAAGATAGAGTTACTGTAGTATCTGCTGCAGCAACAGAACTGGTAACACTATAGTTGACCGCATCGCCACCATCCGCACAACTCCTACTACCAATCATATTTGCAGTATTAATGTTTTGAGATGTGGAAATTTTTATTGCACCATCTGTTCCTGCACCAGAATTTATCCCTTGAGCAGGACCACTGTAAGTACTATTCGATGTCGCTGAAGAATTTCCATAATAGAAATAGAACGTACTAGTTCCCGAAGCAATAGAGTCTAGCTTCACAAAGAACTGAGTAGTTGTTGTATTACATCCAACTTCTAAGAAATATGTCTGCTCAGTCCCTGCTGAAGTAGCAAAGCGTGCATCATCACAGTCAGATTGCATTTTACCTGCAGAAATAAGTGTTTGTGTATCAATGGTAATTGGAACAATATAATTTGTTTGAGTTGATCCATTATTAGTAATTGTTACAGTTTGTCTATATGCCCAAGACATGTTAAACCAAGAAGCTACTGAAGGATGTGGAGAATAAAGGATAGCCAATAATGAAGGGAGTAGTAATAGTAAGACTTGAACTCCAATGAAGGATGCAATCTTTAATATTCGTTGAATTCTCGAAGGCTGATTATTGTTTAAAAATCTGTATAGCCGTTTTTTCAGGAACCTTTGGCCAGCATTTGAATTTAAGTATCTTTCTCGTTCTTTTGCATCAAAATAATTAATTGATGCTTCATAATAAATTAGCTCGAATGGTCTCCAATCAAGAGTTGTGATATTTTCACCATTGTTGTGTCGATTAAAGCAACCATACAGATCATCTGTTGTTCCTATATATAATTTCCCGTTTTTTAAGCTTCGAAGAATATAAACAAAATAAGTTCTTACGACTGTTAATTTTTTAGGAACAGCGGGAATAATCTGCCTTTTAATTTCTTGAGGAATTTCAGTATCTTTTCTTGCAGGAGTAACAATAATTGATTTTTTTCCAAGCGAGATTGTTATAAATTTTTTAGAAACGTTGAAGGTGACGTACCTAAAAGGCAACGTAAAGATGCGTAGCCATTCAAAACTATAAAACTTCATTAAAATAGTCAGTATTTTGGTTTTTTTCATAGAACCCCTCCTGAAGAGAGGGAAGACGGACAGATAAGGCAGAAATCCTCCAGTAAAATTTCAATATGTACTTTCCGATCACAGGAAGGACCGTACGAAGCTGTAGCTATAGGACTTATTTCCTCGAAATTAAAAAGGCCCAGAATATACGGATTAAGGTTTAGAAGTTCGCAAAAGGACACGCCCACTTTAAGGGCATTGGAATAATCTCCAAAGCTGGAAAGTGTGTGTCTAAAAATGGTCATTGACTGGTATATTTTTCTATGTCATAGTATTTTTATTATTAAATAAAGATCATTATTTAATAATAAATACATCATGAGAGAGCCAGAAAGAAAAAGAAAGATTATCAAACTAGATCAAAATATCTGTTACAATCATTTTTATGTTTAAATTAGAAGAAATTACTACGAAGGATGGATTGGTCCATCAAGGTTTAGTAGCTCTTCCCCATAACTCAGGGGAAATTGCTTATATTTGGGTCCATGGGCTTACTGGTGATTTTTATGGTAATACCAGCATGCTTACAACTCTAGCCGAGGCATTCACCCAAAAGGGTATGGCCTTTGGAAGTTTTAATAATCGTGGTCATGATATGATTACCAGTTTCAATAAAGTAGACCCATCCCAACCTAAAGGATATTCATATGTCACAATTGGAGCGGGATATGAAAAGTTTGAAGAATCGATCGAAGATATAGATGCAGCAGTAAACCTTTTTGTAAAGAAAGGTTACGCTAAAATTATTCTGATAGGTCATAGTTCTGGAGCAAATAAGGTTTCTTATTATGCCGGAACGGTAAGTAATCCACACCTCGCTGGAGCTATTTTGTTGTGTCCGATGAGCGATCGCCTTGACCCTAGGGCAAATAAAGAAGAAATTCAGCAAAATTTGCAAAAATGTTTTTCACTCATTGAGCAGGGGAGGGGGGACGCATTAATCACCGGCCTCAGTTTTTTCCCAATGACCGCAAATCGTTTTGTAAGCCTTGTAACTCCCAATACGTTAGAGGACCAATTTGGTTATGGAGATACCCCTCCTATGATGGTTCAGTATGAGCATATAACCATACCTTTGTTCGTTGGGTTTGCGGATAAAGATGAGTATGCTGATAGACCCATAGACTCAATAAAAAAGGTTTTTGACTCCAAACAACATAGCTCTCGATATGAATCCGTTATTTTCCCAGGAGTTTTTCATAATCTCGCTGGGCAAGAAAAAAGGCTGACAGAAGAAATTTTTGCTTGGGCAGAGAAAATTGCATAGGAACGTGCTATAATGCATGTTGTCCTTAGTCAAAAGTGTGGCGTAGACGTCTAGTTTTGGAAAGTCGAAGGTCTTCTTCTCCTTTCTCGTTCGGACGATATTGGTAACCATCTTTCACGTCCTAAGGAGGAAGGAGTTCTTATGAACCTTTTTGTTGGGAATCTTCCCTACAGTATGAACGACCAAAGACTTGCTGAAGTCTTTGCAGCAGCAGGAACAGTTGTCTCTGCTAAAGTTATTTCAGACAAATATTCAGGCCGTTCACGCGGATTTGGATTTGTCGAAATGGCAAATGCCGAAGAAGGCAAAAAAGCTATCGAAATGTTCCACAACCAACAGGTTGATGGACGACCTTTAGTCGTCAACGAAGCACGACCAAAAGAAGATCGACCACGAAACTAATTCGGTTCATCTGAATAGTGAACGTAGTAAAAGCCCCTCCGAGTGAGGGGCTTTTTTGTACAGACTCGGTTCAACTTTTGAAAAATATCCCATAATAAGGTATAATGCGCTTACTTAATTAAATATTGGAGCCTTAGAATAAACCAATATCAAGAAAACCTGCCAAAAAAGGAGTTCTATGAGAAATATCGCATTATTTGTAGTTTTGGCGGTTTTGACAGTAGCCGCGTTAGTAGCTTGGAACGTCACTGCAAGAAAAACATCTAGCCAACAGGTTGCCGTAGTACAACCAACACCAGCAATTTCAGTAACACCATCACCTACACCTGAGACGGGTGGCGCCTTGCGAAGAATATTTAATGGTGGCCTTTTTGGAAATAATACTAGTACACCAACACCTACTACAGTGCCTTCAAAGGGGCTTCCTGTAAGTATAACCCCTATGCCATCGGTAACAGTTGGACCTACCCCTGTTGGCGGGTATACAAAAGGTGGGCTTCCTGTAAATACTGGAACTCCTACCCCTGCTCCTACGAGAGCAGTGGCGAGTAACCCAACATCTACACCTAACCCAACGAGTAGTGCTGCTCCTACAGTCATGCCTACACCCACACCTCAGCCGGCAAATGTTGTAATTTTTACTGATAATGGGTTTTCACCATCATCCATTACAGCATCTCAGGGAACCATGATTCGTTTCGTAAATAACTCAAGTCAAAATATGTGGGTTATTGCTGATAATTCAACTTTTGATATGGGGCAACCTGTTGCCAAAAATGGAGTTTTTGAATACAAATTTACCACCAAAGGTGAATGGCTTTTCCACAATAAACTAAACGAGAACCAAAAAGGAAAGATTGTTATCCAGTAAAACCCATTTTTAACTATTGGGTTCTGGAGGTAAGAATTCTTCGCCCGTATCTTGTTGAGATTGATATTCTCCTGCCTTTAACCACTGTACGTATGTACAGCCGGTAGCTTTTCTTTTCTCTCTATCCCACCCAGCTGTTGAGCATTTTTTCATTTTCTTACCACTAGCAGTGGTATAGAGAACAAGTTTATTTCCACATTCGGGACAGACTTCATCTAACGCTTCGGTAGTGCCATTAATCCATTCAACATAATCACATCCAGTAGCTTTTTTAGCAGCACTATCCCAACCACCAGCTGAACATTTTTTCATTTTTTTCCCAAATCGGGTAACATTGAGTACAAGAGGAGAGCCACACTTTGGACATTTTTCATCCAAGGTTTCTGGTTCAAAAGGTAACCATGATACGTAATCACATCCTTCATTTTTTTTGGTTTGTGGATTCCATGTTCCGGCTGTACAACGACGGAGTTTTTTCCCAGTAGTTGTTGTTACTACCTCGCCCAGAGGATTTCCGCATTTTGGACAAATATTTTCATCTGTTGGTTGAGAGGATGTTTGTTTTTTCATATTTTGCTATTGTATCATTCAAAGATTGAATTAAAAGTAACAAAATTATTGAGCTCAATTAATTAATGCGAGGTGGGATTTGAGCCTGTTTAATTGCTGGAGATGGCGAAATAGTAGGAATAAACCCGCATTTATTATCTCGAGGTTCAGTTCCTCTTATAAAATATTCAGTTTTATTTCCATAGCAGGGCAAACTCACGACACCGTCAGGTTTTGAGACAACTTCGTCTGGTTTATCTTTGAGAAGTTCCACCATAATATCGTGCCAGATTGGAGCAGCCCCGGTTACTCCTGAAGTCAAATATGGGTTCATTGGGGTGTTATCGTTATTTCCGACCCAGACGGTAACTACATATGAAGGAGTGTAGCCAATGGTCCAGTTATCTCTCTTATCATTGGTAGTACCAGTTTTTACCGAGACTGTTTTCCCTGGGATTACTAATTGTGAGTTGGGGCCAAAGGCTTGAGATCTAGCCCAATTATCGTTAAGTATATTGCCAATTATCCAAGAAGTTTCTGACGTTAAGGCTCTAAAGATAGAGGGTGGTGTTTTATCCACTGGATGGCCTGTATAATCGGTTATAGATAGAATTGGATTCAAATCTACACGATTTCCCAAATTTGCTAACGTACCATATACTTCGGCCATATCTGTCATTCTCACTTCACCACCACCTAAGGTTAAAGATAATCCAAATCTATTCCTCTCTGTCCAGGTGTCAATTCCCATGTCTCGAGCTTTAGTTATCATGGCATCAACCCCAATCATGTTTAACAACCGAACTGCAGGTATATTATATGAGTTAGCTAAGGCTAGCCTCAAAGGTACCCACCCATGGAATCGTCCATCATAATTTACGGGAGTGTAAGCAGGTTGTCCAATAACTGGGTAGGATACCGGAAGATCTTCAAGTAAACTCGTTGCGGTAACACTTTTATTCTCAATAGCATCAGCATAGGTAATTACTTTTATACTCGAACCAGGTTGTCTCAACGAAGTAGTTACATTCACATTTCCATCATGAGTCGTATCAAAATAGTCTTTACTTCCTACCATAACTAAAATATCACCTGTTTTTGGGTCTGTTACTAGGGCAGCTCCGTTGCCAACCTGTAATGGCGCTAATGAGGAAACATGAGAAGCTACAAGTGCTTGTACTTTTTCCTGAAGAGGAATGTCTAATGTAGTTGTTACCTGAAGTCCGCCTTTTTCTACCATGTGTTGTCCAAATTTTCTTTCTAAATATTCTTTGACATACCACACAAAATGTGGGGCTTTAATAGGTGTTCTTGGAGAAGCAAAAGTCAGATCTTCATCCTTGGCTTTTTGTGCTTCTTCCTGGGTTATGTATCCATCTTCGAGCATTCTCCGAAGAACTTCATGCTGTCGCTGAATAGCTTCTTCTTTGTTACCAGAAAATGGTGAATATTCTGAAGGAGCTTGAGGTAAACCAGCTAGAAATGCAGCTTGACCAAGTGAGACCTTTTTTGCAGAGATTCCGAAATAGGTTTGGCTGGCTGACTCGATTCCCCAAGCTGTACCTCCATAAGAAACTTGATTGAGATACATTTCCAGAATTTGGTTTTTGGTATAGAGTTGTTCCGCCCAAAATGCCAAAATCAACTCTTTTAGCTTTCTATTTAAAGATATTTCTGAATTCAATAATGTGGATTTAATAAGTTGTTGGGTAATAGTTGAACCGCCTTGAATTTGTTTATGGAAAAGTGTTTCCCAGGCTGCACGAGTGATACCAGAAATAGAAAATCCATTATGGTGATAAAAATTTTTATCTTCAATAGAAATGGTCGCATTTTTAATAAAGTCAGGTATTTCTGATAAAGGAAGAGGGGTTCTATTTTCATCAGAATAAATTTCATATAACAACACACCTCGTCGATCAAAAATTTTAGTAGTGACTGGTATATCGCGGGTTTTTAATAATTCTGGGTTTGGTAAAGCCTTAACTATTGTGTACAAACTCAAGGGTATAACTGCCAGAAAAAATACGATGGCTCCGCCAAAAGTAATATATATAAATCGAGCAAATAATGGGATTTTAGGGCGGTGTGGGATCGGTTGATATTGTTGCTGACGTTTCCTAAGAAAGAAATGTGGTTTCTTGACAGAAAAAAAGTAGGGACGTTTTTTGACTTGTGGTGCAAGAAATATAACTTTTTGTCTGGGAAGAGTTTTGTTAGGAAGTATTGAAATTTTAGTAAGTATTTTACTCAGTAAAAACCTAATCAATAAAACTACCAGGGCAATTTGAACACGAATAATCCGAAAAAACAATTGGATTGAGTATCGCGCTGTTCTCCAAGCGATGATGAGGTATCTGAGAAATAAAAAGCGCTTCCTCCACAATAATTTAAATGGCGATAATATAGTGGCTCCGATTACTCCTAAAACAAAAATAATGAAACGGGGAAAAGAAGTATATGGAAGGGGAGTAGTTTGATATGAAATGTTTTTCTTTTGCTTGTTCTTACGGGCCATACCTCAAGCCTTATATCATAGTTTGAGGCTTCCAGACAAGACGCAGGATTACCGCAAAAGTGATTAAGAGTGTAATATCTAGCGTGAAAAATCAGAAAGTGGTTTTAATTGTTAACCTTAATCCTTATTTACTTTATAAAAGAAGGTTTACTTTTATCGTGGGCACAATCAAGACAATAATTGGTAAATTTATCGTGAACTACTTGATGACCCTGCATTTCAACATTATCAGTTTTATCTGGCGCGGCAATGTCACTTGTGTCTTTATCAATAAGTACGTTTTGTTGAAGATTTTCCCTTTCCGTTGGTACTGTTCCTTTAATAAAATACTCAAATCTGGTTGGACATCCTCGGTCACCTTCGTCATTTGGCGGAAGTAGCCCTGTAACAGCACAAATTTGGGTGCCGATAACTCCTTCTGGTTGTTTTGGCCAAATATCGGGTTTATCTTGTAACACTTTCCTCATTAACTTATTCCAGATAGGAGCTGCACCCGTGATACCTGACACCAAGGATTGGTTCATTGAAGAAAAATCATTATTACCCACCCAAGTTGCTACCAAATATTGAGGAGTAAATCCAATTGTCCAGTTATCACGTAAATCATTGGTTGTCCCAGTTTTGACAGAAACAGCTTTTCCGGGAACTACCAAACTTGAATTAGGTCCGAATTCCATTGTGCGGGCATTATTATCAAGTAACATATGAGAGATAAGAAAGGCAGTTTCAGGTGTAATTACCCGATCACCATGAATAAGTAATTGAGATGGTGGATCTTTGTTCAAATTTTCGTCTTTAAATTCTTCTAGGGTTTTTCCGTTTTTATCTACTACTTTTAAGATAGCTACTAAATCTCTTCGAATACCGGCATTTGCAAAAACGCTAAAAGCTTCTGCCATATCTATCATCCGTACTTCGCCTCCACCCAGAGTAAGAGATAACCCATATTTGGTTGGATCACTAATAGGGTCCAGTCCAAAAGCACTAGCTGAGGCGACGAATTCTTTCACGGTATTAAGTTTCATCATTTTTACCGCAGGAATATTGAGAGAATTTCCTAAGGCAAATCGTAGTTGGATAGGCCCACGAAATTGGCCATCGTAATTTCGGGGGCAATAACTTGGTTGACTGGAATCTGATCCAAAGCAAGTCGGAATATCCAAAAACATAGTTCCAGGGGTGACAATATGACGATCAATACCGATAGCATAGTTAATAGGTTTTATAGAAGAACCTGGTTGCCTCATGGCGGTAGTAACATTGAAATTTCCAGATCCCGATGCAAAATAATCTGCACTTCCAACCATTGCTAAAATTTCACCGGTAGATGGTTTGGTAATTAAGGCGGCCCCGTTACCTACCCGTAATTTTTCTAAGCCTTTAACTTCAGAAGCTACCGTAGCTTGAGCATATTCTTGTAAATCAATATCTAACGTAGTGGTAACTCGTAATCCACCTCGTTCGACTAAGGCTTCTCCATATTTCTCCTCAAGTAGCTGTTTAACATACATCACAAAGTGAGGTGCTTTAATATTAGTAGCTTGTTTATATTGCAGTTCTTCTGCTGTAGCTTTGTCTGCTTCTTCGTTAGATATATACCCATCTTCAACCATACGGTGAAGTACTTCTTTTTGTCGTTCTTTTGCATATTCAGGATGAGCTCCAGAAGGAGAATAGAGGGAAGGAGCTTGAGGTAGTCCAGCTAGTAAGGAAGATTCGGCTAGATCAAGATCTTTTACTTGTTTTCCAAAATATTTTTCTGCAGCTGATTCAACACCCCACGCAGTTCCCCCGTATGGTACTTGGTTTAGGTACATTTCCAAAATTTTGTCTTTAGAAAATTTAGTTTCTACGAGCACTGCTAGAATTATTTCCCGAATTTTCCTTTGAACGGTTCGATCAGAAGTTAATAATGCTCCTTTGACTAATTGTTGAGTAATAGTTGAACCGCCTTGTAATTGTTTTCCGGTAACAGTAGCTAAGGCAGCGCGGAGAATTCCTCCTACAGGGTTGATTCCTTGATGGTGATAAAAGTTCTTATCTTCTATAGATATTGTCGCTTGTTGCAATGATTTAGGGATATCTGACAATGGAACCGAAGTCCTATTCTGATCGGTAAAAATATCAAACAATAGTGTCCCGTTTCGATCATAAATTTTACTGGAAAGAGGTACATCATATTCTCCGAGCTTTGTAGGGGAGGGAAGATCTTTAAGGATAAAAGCATAGATTGCTGTAAATAATACTGCACAGGCTACACAAACTACCAATACCAGTGAAGCTGCGGCTTTCTTTTTCCTTCCCCAATGAGGAAAAAAGGAAAATGGAGATAACTTTTTCCGCCAATGATGTTCTGGAGAATCCGTATGAAGAACTTCTTCGCGCATAGTAGAAACAGGGTGCATTTCCGAAGCACTAATATCTGGTTCTACAACTGGCTGTTTCTTTGGCAAAGGAAGGACCAATCGCTCTTCTCGTCTTTTTTTGCGTGATGATTTCCCCATACGGGAATTATACCCCAGAAGGGATTTTTTTTCTTGTTGAGGCTGGATTATCTTGCGGTTTTAAGATTCTTTTAACTTATTTACTTCTTATATATATAGAAGTAGAATGCCGGTAAGTTATGGCCAGAAATCCAGAAAACGAACCAGTCGTAATTAATTCTGTGAATGGAGAAGGATACTTTGATAAAAATATCTTTTCCACCCATAGTCCTGATAAACGAAGAGAAGTTGTTAGAATTTTAGGTGAAAATAACGTAATTTTTACTGCTGATGATCTTAACGTTGATGAAGTTCAGTCAACTGATCCTCTAGAAGTTGCAAAGAAGAAGGCTATATCAGCCTGGAAAGAGAATGGATATTCCCCAGTCATCGTTGAAGATGTTTCTGTACAAATTCCAGCCTTGGAACATTTATTACCGTCTCCGTATGTAAATACGTGGGGAAATAGTCCTGAATCCCGAAAAATTATCTGTGAGATGTTGGGAGCAGATAGAAGAGCAATTGCTAGAGCTACCTATGCAGTCTTTGATGGGAAAGAAGTACATCTACGGATTGGAAAAGTAGAAGGTACTATATCTGCAGAATTAAGAGGATCAAATGGTTTCAAATGGGATGACTTTTTTATACCAAATGGTTCAGAAAAGACTTTTGCAGAAATGGATGACAGTGAAAAAGATGCATTCTCAATGAGAAGGATGGGATTAGAAAAAATACTGCATGAGCCCTTTCCTCTAGGACATTATGTTTTCCAAATGTTGGAGCCTGATTCTGAAGAAATATCTCGAATACGAATAAACGAATTGCTATCTGGAGATTCAACTGATAAAGCGGCTCTCCAGTTTGCATATTCATTAGAATCTTTGGTTGGCAATGAACAAAATAATGAACTAAAGGCAGAAAAATATTGGCCTATTCAACGAATAGAACAGAGAGATGAAAACGGAGTTTCTTACTACGTCCGGTATACTATTAACCCAGAGTCTCCAAGTTTAGGTCTACTTCTAACGAATATAAGCCGTTCTCGAGTTATGCTGTCTCCCAATGGAGAACCTTTTCTGTTTCAAATGGGCCCTGAGCGTAGAAAACTTGCCTTAGCACAACGTGTTGAGTTTTTTAAACATAATCAAAATGAAAAAATTCACAACGCAATCGACAGATTAGAACAGGGAATCGATACTATTTCTTTACGCCCAAACCGACGTCATCAATCTATCGAGGATGCCATCGGTGTAAAACAGTCATTAGCGAGAAAATTAATCTTCGGTATGGGAAGGTTTGCTCCCAAATCACTTAAAGATAAACTGCTTTCTCAATGGCAGGCAACAAAAACTATTTCCTGGGATGAGGTTGCCTATAGGAAAAAGTCTGCTGACCAATTAACCAGTAGACGTCCAGACGTTTCTGACTACTTGTTAAATAAAATAGGTAAATACTATCGTAGACCGATTGGTGGTGGATCAATGCCTGTTACAACCGGTAGCAAAGATGAATTAGTAATGTCTGCCCTTGGACATATGGTATCGTTTATTCCTCGAAACAGTCGATATGCCGGTGATATTGATTTGCAAATAAAGTTGGCTCAAGAGGCACAACAAACGATAAAAGACATAGAAATACCAACCGTATGGAAAGAACGAGCATTCAGAAATATAGGAGCTTCGCTCGGTGTTGAAAATCCTCAACAAACGTTAGAGGAAGCTCGTCGTTTATATCACGAAGGTGGTATAAAACTATTCAGAATTTATACGATTGGAACTGATCCTCGTATGGTTGAAACCGCACGTTTGTTGCGTGAAGAATTTGGAGATGATATTGAAATTTTCGCTGGTCAAATCTCAGATAAGGCATTAGCGAAAAAGTTAATGAGTGAAGATATTCGAGTTGATGCCTTAATTTATGGGCATGGGGGAGGTCGTCAATGTACTTCTGGTGAGAATCATATGGCAATAACGACAGTTGAAGAAGCCTATGAAGTGGTAACTGATGCAGACTACAATAACACCACTATTTTAATAGAAGGTGGAATTGGAACAAATATCAGTTCAGCCCTTATTTTAGGAATAGATGGAGTACTTTATAACAACAGAATTGTTCATGGCACAATTGAAAGTCCTGCTGGTGATATCTATGTTAGAGAATTGAAAAAGGAAAAATATGTACAACCATATCCTGGTAGTGCGAGTTCAGAAACAGCTATTATTGAATCGGTGGACGAAGAAATAAGAAAAAAGCGAACTAATTTAGCTGGAAGAATTTATACTGAAGGAAAACCAGGATTTATGTATGATGAACGGAAAGCTGGAGGGTCTATGGCATTTTGGATCAACGAACTTTTAAGTGATGCATCAAAGATGCTGGCTGACATAGGGGTAAGAAATATTTCTGAATTACGTAAATATATGGCTAATGATCAAAATGAAGTTATACGGATTATAACCGATGGTGCGCAACAAGTTTCTACCGCTTACGGAAATACTGCTTAAGTCATTGTTCACCTTGCCATTCTTACAAAAGTTCTATAAAGTACGTGTATTCACAAGGAGGCTACTATGTTTACTCTTCCAGATTTACCTTACGCCTACAACGCACTCGAACCATATATTGATGAAAAAACCATGCAGATTCATCATGATAAACATCATGCTGCGTATGTAAAAAATCTTAACGATGCACTTGGTGGTAAAGACGAGTGGTTAGATAAACCTATTGAGGATGTATTGAAAAATTTATCTCAAGTCCCTGAGGATATCCGAACAAAAGTTCGAAATAACGGAGGAGGGCATTATAATCATACCTTGTTTTGGGATTTGATGACTCCAGGAGGATCTAAAGAACCGACGGGCAAACTTTTAGAAGCACTGAAGAAAGAGTGCGGAGATTTTAATACTTTTAAAGAGCATTTCACAGCAAAGGGTGTAGGACGTTTCGGGAGTGGTTGGGTCTGGTTAGTGAAAGAATCAGATGGAAGTGTAAAAATTGTTGATACTCCCAATCAAGATAATCCAGTAATGGATGGTAAACAGGTGGTCCTAGGATTAGATGTATGGGAACATGCCTATTATTTGAAATATCAAAACCTCCGTCCAGATTATATTAAAGCCTGGTGGAATGTTGTAAATTGGGATATCGTAGCAAAACGATATGAGGCTTCCTGATCCGTTAGGAATTAAACATACCATCCTTTCTCATTCTTTATGTATTGCTTCGTATCAGGCATTAGGGGAACGTTCTGAACAACAAGATTTTTTCCTCACGGATAATGATAATACCTTCGTATTAGCTGATGGAATGAGCGGGCTTCCTTACGGTGATATTGCTGGTAAATTAACTGCTGATTCTGCCTTATGGTCTATTCAACTGGCAAAACAACGGTTTGCGTATTGGAAAGATAAAAAGTTATTAGGTGGAAGGATAATGCGCTCAGTGAATTGGACAGTTTTTAAGAAAGGCCAACAATTAGGTTCTACTAAAGGAATAGGAAGTACCCTGACAATAATTGTATTTGGCGAAAAACAATTTTATATATACAGTATTGGCGATTCTCCAGCCTATGTACTTCGCGAGAAAAAGCTATATATCTTAACTCCTAAAGATAGAAATGAAGACGGATATCATACTAAGGCAATCGGTATCCAAAAAACAGCTCCAAAAGAATTTTTCTATACAGATCAATTGCTTGCAAATGATCTGTTTCTATTAGCATCTGATGGTGTAGCGGATTACATATCTACCGAAAATTTGCAAAAAATTTTAAGTAAAACACTAGATACCATGGAAAGTTGTAATCAATCTTGCAAACAAATTATTGGTGAAGCTGAACGTTTTGGAAGCAAGGATAATATGACCGCATGTATTATAAAAAATTTAGTTTACTGACCTTATGAATGCCGATTTATTTGATCAATTATTCGAACAAAAAGAACAAAAAAAATATCGTTATTTCAATGGGTCCTTGTGGACTACGAGTACGTCAGGAAAATTGATCCCCATTATTTCCCCTCATGATCAATCTGTGGTAGGGAATGTCCAAGCTGTAACAACAAATGAAGTTGATCAAATTATTCAGACTTCAAAAAAAGCTCAAGGAGAGTGGGAACGAACGCCGTTGCATGTCAGGATAGATATTGTAAAAAAAGCAGCCGCTATCCTTAGAGAAAACGAATCAATATTTACAGAATTGTTGATTGCCGAAATTGGGAAATCTCGCCATGAATCTAAAGCAGAAACATTGAGAACAGCTGACCTGATTGATTATTGTGCTACAGAAGTACAAAGTTTACGAGGATATTCTGTAGAAAGTGATGCCTTTCCGGGATACAAATCAGGAATAACTGCAAGTGTTGAAAGAGTAGCGCATGGAATAGTCTTGGCGATTGGTCCATTTAATTACCCCATTAATTTGGTTGCTTCAAAAATAGCTCCCGGTTTACTGATGGGAAATGCAGTAGTGGTAAAACCACCAACCCAAGGAAGTATTTCGGGGTTATTTTTAACTCAGGTATTCATAAAAGCCGGCGTTCCCGAAGGAATTATCAGTTGCATTACTGGTGAAGGAAGAGAGATCGGTGATTATTTGGTAATGCACCCGGATATCTCGATGATAGCTTTTACTGGAAGTACTGGCGTTGGTCAATCACTTTCAAAGAAAGCAGGCATGAAAACCCTTCTACTTGAATGTGGGGGAAACAACCCCGTTATTGTTCTTCCGGATGCTGATTTACAGATATCTGCCAAAGAAATTGTTAAAGGAGGCTTCTCTTACGCAGGTCAGAGATGTACTGGTATTAAATATGTATTAGGTACTCAGGAAACTATTTCGATGCTACTTCCTAAGGTAATCCAAGAAATGAAGGAATCTATTTCCATGGGTAATCCTAGCAATGAACAGACCAAATTGGTGGGGCCTGTCATCTCAACAAAATCTGCTGAGGAAATAGAATCAATTATTAATGAAGCGGTTCAATCAGGAGCGGAGATTGTCGTTGGTGGTAAACGTACCAACGGATATATAGAGCCGACTATTTTGCAGAAAGTCTCTCACAAAATGAAGGTAGTCAAGGAAGAAACCTTTGGACCAGTTGTTTCCTTTATTGAGGTGAAAAATCCGGAAGAAGCCATAATTATTTGTAATGAATCGGATTTCGGCTTACAAGCAAGTATCTTTACGCAAGACGAAGGAAGAGGTTTGATGTTTGCAAAACAATTAAATGTAGGTACAGTTCAAATAAACGGTTCTCCTCAACGAGGTCCTGATCATTTTCCCTTTATGGGAGTTAAAGCTTCAGGGTTAGGTGTGCAGGGGGTACGCTATTCATTAGAAGCTATGAGTAGATTGAGATCTATTGTGCTGAATAACCCTAGCTAACCATTGACTCGACAGTACTCCTGTATATAGACCATGCTAAATGCATGGCTGTCAGAAAAAGTACAAAAACTTCTATTATTCCTCTGCGTTTTTTAATTATCCATGGGGTAACTGTTACCGTTATCGTATATTTCTCTACAAAAACAATTCTGATATTCGAAGTAGTGCCTATACCTACCTAGTGCTTGTGATTCGATACAGACGTGTTGTGGTGGTTCTGCATGTCTAAATGGGGTTTGTACAAAAATAGTTTACAATTCACCGACACCTCTACCTTCAAGTAGTAGGGTGATAGGAGGTTCATGTTATAGTTATGAAGCAAATATTGTGACTTCATGTATCCAGGGAGCAATATTAAAATGTATATATACCAATATAGTGCATATACATGGTCGTTCTGGGGAAATTGTTCAAATACACCAACGATTACTGCAATAGCGTGTAGATCACTCAATCAGACATGTGGAGTTAATGGTTCTTGTTGTAGTTCTTTGGCGTGTTATCTCGATAATACTTGTAATCCAAAACTCACCCAAGGGAAATATTGTTATTCGTGGAAAGATCCTTCATGTAATGTCTGCTCTTCCGGAAGTTACTCCACGATATATGAATCTCCGAAGACTTCTCCTGATTATGGTAAATTTGTGGGACGGTGTAATTAAAAATCATCAACGAACTAGGTAGTATAATTTTTCCCAGGATTGGTTATAACTAAATCGTGGGGGTGGCTTTCGGTAAGAGAAGCCTGGGTTATTTTAATAAATTGTGCCTTTTCGTATAATTCTTGAAAAGATTTACAACCCACATAGTACATTCCGGACTTAATGCCACCGATCATTTGATCAATAACATCTTTTACGGTGCCAGTAACAGGAACGAGTCCCTCAACACCTTCAGCTACTAAGACTTTATCTTTATAACTTTTCCCATGAAACTCATCTTCGGATTTTATCTGCGTACCTTTTTCCATTGCCCCGATAGATCCCATCCCTCTATATGTCTTAAATATATATGCATCTTTTTTTTCTTTTAAAATATCCTTAAATCGGGCGGGAACATGTTCTGGAGTCAACGATATCTTTTCACCTGGAGATTCCTCACAGGCTGCAAACATCCGCCCCATCATGACACTTGAAGCTCCAACAGCAAAAGCTTTTACCATATCTCCTGAATATTTTATGCCACCATCAGCAATCACTGGGATGCCCGAAGTCTCTGCTGCTTTCACACATTCAGCGATTGCTGTTAATTGCGGAACTCCCATTCCAGAAACTATGCGAGTTGTACAAATAGCTCCTGGTCCCATACCGACACGTATACTATCTGCTCCTGCTTCTACTAATCCTTTAGCTCCATCATAGGTTGCAACATTACCAGCCATGATATCTACGGTAGGGAACCGTCTTTTTATATATTTAATAGCTTCAATAATAAAATCAGCATACCCGTGAGCAGAATCAATACATATAATTGACACACCTGCATCTACCAGGGCTTCCGCACGCTCTTCAAATCCTTTATTTGCTCCAATAGCAGCTCCAATCTTTAGGTTTTTCTCAACTACTTTTTTTACTTCTGAAACTTGATCCGAAACGGTTAGATTCCTATGAATAATTCCAATTCCTCCTATTTTTGCTAAGGCAATAGCTAAAGTGCTTTCAGTAACTGTATCCATCGGGGCTGATACAAAGGGAGCTTCTAGTGTGATATTTTTTGAAAGTTTTGATGATAGCGATATTTCATCTCGACGAAACGATGAATAAGAAGGGAGTAGTAAGACATCATCATAGGTTAAATACTCTGGCACATTTGTTAATTTATTAATCATATATTCTCCTTTATTTAATAAAACTTACCTTGGTTGCAATTTCGTTAGCTTTTAAAATATCTTCTGAACTAAGCACATTGTTATCTAATAATTTTTCGAATTCCTTTCGGAGTGATGTTCTCTGCATTTCCGGACCATCAGTGTTGATTGTAAATGGAACCTTGTAATCCTTCATTTTTTGATAATTACTTCTCATATGATCAAAATCACGAACTAATTTAGTATGTAAATTTGATGTGGGGCACGTTTCCAAGACAATATTGTGTTCTCTCAAATATTCCATCAACGAAGGATCATCAACACAAGCAATACCATGACCTATCCGTTCAGGTTTTAATTCATGAATAACTTCCCACATTTCATCAACATTGGTAGCTTCTCCCGTATGGACAGTCACATGTAAGCCAGCCTGCCGAGCTTCGGAAACCAGATGAGCAATATCTTTCGGTCGGAATGATTGTGAATTCTCATTTAATTTGATTGGGCCAGCAAGGTCAATGCCAACCACACCTCGAGAATGATATTTGATTGCCTTTTTTACAATGGCGCCATTTTCTTCTTGGTTGAATCTCCGATCCATCATCAAAATAATTCCTGCTCGAACGGGATATTTCAACATTGCCCGTTCCATACCTTGGAGGGCAAAAATAATCAAATGGTCAAGATCTCTTTCACCGTTTCTACTTCGTAAGATAGGATTGAAACGAATTTCCAATGTAGTGATATTATTTTTTCGATAGGCAACAGATACTGCGTGTTCAGCAGCCATAAATAAGGCTTCGGGAGAAGATTGAATCTTTTCTGTTAAGTCATACAGTTGTAGATATTCTTCATAATCTTTGTTTTCATAAATTGTTACCATCTTTTCAAACTCCCAATAATTTTTAGTAGGTAGACGTAGCCCTTGATTATGAGCCATTTCCCACAACATTGTGGGAGACACAGAAAATCCGAGATGGGTATGAAGTTCTGTTAAACCTGTGTTATGTAAAAAAGATAAATCTGCCATATATCCTCCAATTCTTACTGAACGAACCTACTCCCATTCCATGGTTGCGGGTGGTTTGGTCGTTATATCATAGACAACTCTGGATACGTTTGGTACTTCATTTACAATTCTACTAGATATTTTCCCTAATACTTGATAGGGAATATGAGCCCATTGTGAAGTCATAATATCATTTGATTCATAGGCTCTGATTCCAACCACTTCTGCAAAAACTCGGCCATCACCTTTTACCGCAGTAGAGTATGCTCCAGTCATTACTGCAAAGCATTGAAAGACTGATTCGTATAATCCAGCTTTTTTTATCTCTTCAAGAACAATAGCATCAGCCTGGATTACTTGATTTAATCGTTGTTCAGTAATCTCTCCTCGAATGCGTACTCCAAAACCAGGACCAGGAAATGGTTGTTGCATAACAACATCTTCAGGTAAGCCCGCTTTACGTCCTAACTCACGGACTTCATCTTTATAAAATGTGCGAAGAGGTTCGATTAGCCGTAACTTAAGTTCTTTGGGCAAACCTCCTACATTATGATGAGACTTAATATGAGATGCATGGTTACTTCCTTTGCTTTCAATTACATCAGAATAAATAGTTCCTTGTCCAAGAAACGCTGCATCTGGATATCTATCTGCAATTTCTTGAAATACATCAACATACAATTTACCGATTGTTTTGCGCTTAGTTTCTGGATCGGTGATACCTTTTAATGCTTGTAAATATCGCTCTTTTGCATGAACAATATTTAAATCAGCCTGAATAAGTTTAGAAAAAATATACTCCACACGTTTATCTGTCTCTGGACGCATAAGACCTGATTCTACATAGACTGGAATGAGGTTTTTTCCAATAGCTTTTCCAATAAAATAAGCAGCCACACTGGAATCTACTCCTCCAGATACTGCCATAATTACTTTTTTATCGCCGACAGTTTTTTTGATTTCATCAATAATCTTTTGTGGGTTTAACTCTAATGGTTGAAGAGATTCATGACATATAGTGGTTACGAAATTTTTGAGGACATCCATCCCGCATTCGGTATGATTAGCCTCAGGGTGAAACTGGACTCCATATAATTTTTGACTGTCATTTACGACCGCAGTAAAAGGGACGTTAGTTGATGAACCAACAACATGAAACCCTGGAGGAAGTTTTGTTACTGAATCCCCATGAGACACAATTACTTTATAGGTATCTTCTGAAAGTACTAAGATGCTTTCTTTCTTTACAACCGTAAGTAATTCGGGCCCATATTCATGCATAGCACTTTTTACTTCGCCGCCTATTAAATGTGCCATCAGTTGCCATCCATAGCAGATACCCAAAATAGGTATTTTGAGCGAAAATATTTTTTTATCTATGGTTGGTGCCCCTTCTTCATAGACAGAAGCAGGACCTCCCGAAAAAATAATCCCTGTAGGGTTAATCTCTTTTATTTTCGCTAAGGCTTCTTCTGGATAACTATATTCACTTTGTACTCCTAATTGTCTCAGTCGTCGTCCAATCAAGTGGGCTGTTTGAGATCCAAAATCAATGATCAGAATCATATGTTACCTCCTGTTCTATCATATAGAATATTTGCTTTATGTATATTTGCTGCCAGAATTTCTGATAGACTCGATTCTGTAACACGTTCAAACTGGTGGATAGAACCTGGTTTTTGAAGAATAAACTTTGCGTTGGTTTCAATAATTTCATTAAAAATTCGTGTTGGCGAAAGTTGATCTGTGCGAGTTACAGGTTGGCTGACAATAAATAAACCATGCGTCTCCATAGGGGAAAAAACTGTATATTGGTAATCGTTGTGTAGTATGGCGGTTCGTTGCCCAGGTTTAAGTCTTACCATATGTATATATTGATCATTGATGAGTCTTCCGTCGTAATCTTTTTGAGGAACATCTTCCCAAGTCCTATGAAACAAATACAAAAGCGCAGCCTCTCGTTGAGAGGGGGTAAAACGCTCAACGAGTTCAGGTTTTGGCATAATTTTAAATTTTTTTAGTATGATATTTCCAAGTGAACGCTATTTTTTTAGGTTCAAAATTGAGTTTTTCTAAGTAGGCTTGTATCTCTTGTTTCTTTTTCCCTTCTTTTTTCATTTTATTTGTTATCAACATAATCATCTCGGTATTTTCATAGGGAAAGAGAATCCATTTACTTGTTTGTTTAGCAAAATAATCAGGTCGAAAGATTGAATGAGGTTTGTAATACATGGTCATAGTGGTAATTTTTTGGGGATTTAATTCAGAGAGATATTCTACCGCTCTTTGGAGTGTTTTACCGGAATCAGAAACATCATCTACCAAGAGGATGTGTTTCCCTTCAATTGAGGTTTGAAGTTTTGCCGTGATATTAATTTCTCCCTGAGTTTGAATATCCGTATAGCTTTGAATAGCAATTGTCCATATGGGAACCCGTAACAAGTCGGAAAGGATGTGTCCAAAAGCTAATCCTCCACGAGAAATAGCAACAATTTCATTAACCGTAGGATCATGCGCGAGAAGTGTGGCAGCTAGATTTAGCGTGTAAGTATTATAGGTATTCCAATTAAGAGGAAGATATTGGATCGCCATAGATAATTATCGGATACTTCTTGACGATTGTCAAGATGAGGCTATAATTAGTAAATGAAATATTCGAGTATCGCTATTTCTGGTCCTCCAGGCGCTGGACGTTCAACGCTTCTTAAAAACCTCAACCCTATAGTTACTTCCTTAGGTTGGGAAACATTTTCTGGCGGAGATTGGGCACGAAAATTTGCTATTGAAAACGGGAATCATAATCCAAACGATAAAAGTCACCACAAAGCAACAGACTATAGTGATGATATCGATCATCAGATAGATGCTGCTATGCGGAAAAAGTTGTCTGATCCCAAAATCCATGTGGCGGTAGAATCTTGGATAGCCGGATGGAATATGAGAGGTCTACCACACGTTTTGAAAGTATTATTAATGTGTGATGATTCACTTCGTATTGATAGAATTGTTAATCGCGATAACCTAAGTGTTGAGGAGACAAAAAAACGCCTTAAAGAACGCGAAGATGCAAATATAACCAAATGGAACCGAATGTATGGTGTATCTGATTTTTGGGATCCAAAATATTACGATTTAGTAATAAATACCTATTCAAATGGACCTGCCGAAACGTTAAATTTGGTGTTACAAGCATTGGGCTATTATGCCGTAAACGGACAAAAAGCGGAAAGATAAAAAAGCTATTAGATTAATGGTTTTCTTCGTAATACCATATTCCACATTACAAATCCGTACCCACTCCATAGTAACAATTCTACACTGTTCATACTTTTGGAAAGACCGAATAATGAGTGAATAAGAGAGCCTATAAAGGACGATTCTTTCGGCAAAAAGAACAAGTTAAAGATAGGTATATTTACAAACTCATGAAAAACTCCAGCTTCGGTTAATTCATGAAATCCCTGTGCCAACAAACCAGACGCAAAAAATATTAGTAAGACACTGGTTATTCTAAATGTTTGATAAATAGGTAAGCGTATAGTTGCCGAAAAAAGAAAATAAGCAACAAGGCCCGCACATAACGTCCCACCTACAAATCCGACCGCTATAAATGCTGGTTGACTAGAAAAAAATATGGTCGAAAGAAACAAAACAATTTCTAATCCTTCTCGAAAAACTGCGCTAAATACTAATAAAAAAATCCCCTTTTGTTCATTTGCTTCAATAGTCGATTTGACCTGTTGAAGTAACGTTAACTTATGTTGTGCAAAAGTTTTATGTAAGAAAAAAACAGCCCAGGTTATAAATACAGCGGACAACATCATTACTATGCCTTCGAATAAAGCTTCATGTGCTTCAAATAATTCATGGACCTCTAATCCCGTTATACTTCCAATAATAAGCAGTAAAACGCTAGAAGCTACTGCACATACTGTTGCTATCACCACAGTTCTGATGGAATGTTGGTATCCAAGTTTTTTGAGAATAGTTATAATAGTTGCAACAATAAGACCTGCTTCTAATATTTC
>JBGALL010000092.1:0-5866 GCA_044223895.1 Candidatus Woesebacteria bacterium | reverse complement strand
CCTGATCTTTGACTACTAATCGAATGGTATAGAGCCCGTTGCCAAATTGATTCATATCGATTGTTCCTAAGGTTCCACTTGTAACTGGTGACGTAGCAGTTTTTACTACAGTAAAAGATTGAGGATATAAACCATAATCATCAGATGAATCGACTTTCCAATCTCCTGCTTGTCTGCCAACTTCAATTCTATATTCTTTCATATTTGTACCATTGGCTGTTCCCATGATTGTCAGTTGGGAAGCTGTTACTGTTTGATGTGTCCGAAGATTGGTAATTAATGAGAAAGGAGGAGGATTTTGAACCAGAGCGACTGCTGCCTGAGCATTGAGAAGTCCATATCCATACACCACATCTCTACCAGGAGCGCCTAAATCTTGGGCAGATGTACGGATAATCTGTCGTAATTGTTCTGGTTGAAGGGAGGGATTAATCGACAATAACAAGGCTAGTACACCAGCAACATGGGGAGCTGCAAAAGAAGTTCCCGAAGCTACGCAATATTTGTTCCCTACGACAACGGCGTTGGTACACAATGCATCAGTAGCGGATTTTGTTGACAAAATATCCGTTCCAGGAGCGACCACATCGATCTTGGCTCCAAAATTGGAATATGGTGCAATACTATCATTTGATGTTGAAGCCCCAACGGTGATAACTTTTTCTGAACCTGCTGGCAAAATCAACGAAGTATACCCGAGGGCACTATTGCCGGCTGAAGCTACGATTGTTTGGCCCTTATTATATGCATAATCAAAAGTATCTTGCATAAATGTCGTAATACAACTGACTGTTCCTCCGCATCCCCAGCTATTGTTAGAAATTCGGGCGCCGTTATCCGCAGCATACTTAATAGCTTGGGCAGCTTTATCTATTGTTCCAGATCCTCTACTATCGAAAAACTTTAGCGACATAATTCTTGCAGATGGTGCGACGCCTGCTATTCCAAGGCCATTGTTTAACTCTCCAGCGATAATTCCTGCTGTCATGGTACCGTGACCAAAGTCATCAAGCGGATCATTGTCGTTATTGGCATAGTCCCAGCCATAGTAATCATCGACATAACCATTTTTATCATCATCAATACTATTGTTTGGAATCTCCTTGGTATTAACCCACATTTTATTGACTAGATCAGGATGATTTCGATCTACACCACTGTCGATACTGGCTACTACAATTGGTAAAGAACCTGCGGATTGCCAGACGTATGGAGTTTTAATTTTTTTTACTCCCCATTGATCATCGAAGGTTTGATACCAACTTCCTCGAGATGAAAAATATGGGTCATTGGGGGTATAAGGAGAATCAACGGCATCGGCAGTTACAATATAATTAGGTTCAGCAGTTTCGATGTCACTGTCCTGACGAATCTGATCAATGGTTGTTTCAATTTCTTTTAGCTTGGTATTACCAGTAACTCGTTTGGTTTTTTTATCATAAAAGGCGGTAAGTTTTTCGGCAGGTTCATCAAAGGTAAGAACATACCAGGAAAAAATATTACTGTCAGTTGAACCTCTGTTATCAACGATCACTCTCTCAAATCGTTTGGCTTTTCTGTTTTGAGTAATAGTATCGAGTGATTTAATTCCTCGTGATCCAGATGTTCCCGTCCTGACTTTCGTACGAGAATTCTTTTTTACTTTGACAAGTATTTCGTTGGACTGCATGTGTATACTAATTTGTTCTGCGCTCGGTGTTGGTGTGGGAATTAATGCTGAGAAGCCTGATTTAGAAAAAAGTACGTTCGTATTGATAGCAAATCGGAACAACATGTAGAAGAAAAGCAGATAACTTAGAATTAACGTTAATCTGTTGAGGAATTTGTGCTCATTGAATACTTTACGTCCATGGCGTATATGGCCACGCAATTTATGAAATCTTCGCATACATTTTTAATAAAGCCACCTTTTAGTATGCTCATCAATATTCTTTACTGTCAATCTAACTAAGGTACTCAAACTGATACAATTGATGTGAAGGTAGAATGAAAACTAGTTTCTGAGTTTGTACCACGCGAAGCGCTTCTGCATGATATAGAACGGGTACTAGAAAGAGTATAATGGTATGTATATGAGTGAACAAAACTCTGACTTAGAAATTCCTCAATCCCAACATCTTGGAGAAAGTGAACAAAGAGAAACAGAACCACTATATACAGTCTTAGAGAATGTCTTTAACAATCTTAATAAAGTTCCAATTTCTCGTAGACAAGAAAATACGGCTTCAGGAAAATCTTTAGTTTCACGATTCTATGAAAAAGAACACAGTAAATTTAAACTGGCAACTACTTGTGAAGTTCAAATAGGAAGAGTATTTAGTTATGGCGATGACCAATTAAAAGGTAACATTACTGATTTTATGGTCCGTATAGAAACAGGAGAAGTTGATTTTTTTGGTCAATCGGCAGAATCGTATAAATTAACCTTCCATCAAGATGAAAATGCCATAAAAATGGAAATGGGAAGGGGTATCGGTAGTAGAGCGAATCATGATTTCCCAACACTAATTGAAATAGTTTTTTTAAAAGATGGAAAGGTATCCTTAGGAGAAAAAACCAACAGAGATTGGTTAGAGGATGAAAATGTCGAAGGACTATTAAGTAGTCTTGATAGTATAACTCAGACATTTATCCCTCCAATGATGGAAGGTTTCGTAGACGATATAAACCGTTATATTAAACTAGGTAAACCGAAAAAAATCCAACAAAGTTTACAGATACTAGAAGACTTATATGCCAAATCTACGTATGATTCTTATCTTCAAGCATTAGTCGAAGAAACAAAAAATTATAAAAGCGGTTCCCAGCAGAATAGTTCACTAACTTCTAGGGAATAATTACTTTCTGCTATACTAGATATATATGAAAATGCTACTCGAAGTTGTTTCAGTTCCGGTGTCAGATGTAGAAAAAGCAAAAGAATTTTATGCTGATAAAGTTGGATTTCATCTGGATGGTGATTGGAATATTGGTGACAAGAGATATATCCAATTAACCCCTGTAGGATCTGCTTGTTCAATAGCCATCGGTATAGGGATTACACAGGCAAAACCAGGGTCGATCGATAGCCTTTTACTTGTGGTTGAAGATATCCATGCAGCCCATGATGAACTTACTAAGAATGGTGTAGTGGTAAGTGATGTTCAAAAAATGGATTGGGGAGCTTGGCATGCTTATTTTAGTGATCCTGATGGAAACAAGTGGCAGCTTCAACAAAAACCTTCACTCGAGAACAAACCATCATAACGAAATATCCTCTATGGACACATTTGACTTAATTTCATTAAGAGGGAAAATATCTGGAGTTACTTATGGGTGCCACATTGGAACGTGGTCAATAAAATCTTCGGAAACTACAGAGTTTGTAGAGCTACTCTATCAAGGATCAACTCAAAATAGAACAGGAATTCCACTTCTATTCCCTCAATTTGGTTTTGCCGAGGGAATGAAGAAACATGGATTTGCCAGGGATTTGGAATGGCATATTATTGAAAAAAGTTCCAATAGTGTATCCTTACGTTTGACTCAGGAAGATATTAGTCAGGATGACCAAGATCAGTATCCGTATAAATTTTCCACTGTAGTAAATATAATCTTAGAAGAAAATGGCGATCTCCTATATACCCTGAGGGTTTTAAACACCGATCAAAGATCACTCCCTATTGCTCCTGGTCTTCATCCCTACTGGAGTGTGCCTCAAAACATAAAAAAATTAGTATCGATCGACGGTATTTCTGGATTTGAAGCCAATAATATAGACTGGGATAGTGCTCCACCAGATACTCCGTTTCCCTATACAAAAAAGATAACGATCAAGATGCCAGATAGAGCTATCTCAATTGAAGACTGTACACCAGGGAATCAGGTAGTATCTGATATTGTTATTTGGAGTCAACCTGTCTCATCGAGTGACTACAATTACATCTGTGTAGAACCTGTCTGCGGCTATAATAATGCCTTAACCACACATCCCATCTTGGTGAAGCCTGAAACTGAATGGATAATGAAATTACGTTTTACGGCCTCATTACTTCAGCGATAAATCTTCTCACACGATCCTCATCAAAATGATTGATCATAGAGGAGTGAAAGAAAATTACATTGGTAGGAGATATTGCCGCTTTTGAAATTATTGGAAAGCCACTTGATCTTGATCGGATTGTTCAGCAATTCGAGAATCACTCCTTTAATCAATTATTTTATAGCGAGCTTTTCTATTGACTGAATCTTCGTACTGTCCGTATATTTCTTCAAACAGTTCTTCTGCGGATAATGTTCCTGGTTCCATTTCAACCAGATCTACACATTGGAGTCGGTTTTTCCGTTTATCCCAGTGAATTTCTAAGGCTCCAGCCGGTCGTAAGTGATGAGTTGCTAAAATCTCGGACATTTTATGAGCTTCAGTTACAAACTGGTCATGGGGGATGTCATATAAATAACCAATATCGACGTATTCCATACGCACAACTGCAGGTATTACGTAACCGTTTTCTTCTCGTGGTGGAGCGGAATCAAATTCTTTGGGTCCTATTCCTAAACGGCCAATAAACGCTGTTTGTTGGATATCCTTTTTCATGAGCGAAAGGGCATGTTCAGTATTTGAAAAATTTCCCATCTCAATTTCGTCCTCTGATTCAATAGTATAATCTGTTGGAGCATATACCTTATAGATATATTGTTTTTGCTTATCAATATATATGCATCCTGAGGATCCACCGAGATCCAGAATCTGCAATTCATTGGCAACTGAGGGCATTTGATGTTCGAGAATTTTTCTGGTCATTCGGACCCGTTGAGCGAGAGAATTATATCCATAGACATCAGAGTTTTCACTCGACTGTACTCCCATATGCTGTAAATGAGCTCCTATCACTAAATATGGATCAACAGTTACTAAGTTAATTTCAGGATAATCCGTCCTGATTGCTTGAGTAGCACATAACTCACCCGTATAGGATATCCGGTCAACGACCAACGAACTTATTAAATGTAGAGCCGAAGAACCGCCAGCGTATTCTGTGGTTATTCCTTTTTGAGAGTCAAGTTGAAAATTATTATTTCGAGTAATCGTCAGTTGATAGCCCGCAGATTTTGCTAATTCATGAAGTAAATCTTTATGGGGATACCAAGATATACTCAGATGCCTATATTTATCTACTACCTCATCTAATAAAGTAATGCTTTCTTTGGCAGATATCTCATGAGGGACTATACCTGAGGTCTCAAAATCTGACATATCAAGAGTATACAACAGATAGGAAATGCTTATTTATCCCAAAATCTAATTGTATATTGCTAGGCGTGGTTAGTCCGCGTTGCGATCTTGTGGAATATCAGAAAAATCTTTAATCTACGGTGTCAAAATTATATCCTATTGGATATAATCTTTTTTGAAAGGGGTGAATCCTATGCCAAAATTAAATCCTTATATGCATTTTAAAAATACCGCTAGAGAGGCGATGGAATTTTATAAATCTGTGTTTGGTGGCGAGTTAACCATAAGCACATTTAAACAAGGAATGGGTCAAGATGGACCAGAAGCTGATAATGTGATGCACGCCATGCTAATAATAGGTCCGGAAATGACTCTTATGGCATCTGATACCCCTTCTCATATGGAATACAAGCCAGGTGCCAGTGTCGAAATGTCGCTGAGTGGGGGACATTCCGATGAAGCTACATTGACGGAGTATTGGACCAAGCTCTCACAAGGTGCAACCATTACCGTACCCTTAGCTGCATCTCCATGGGGAGATACTTTTGGAATGTTAACTGATAAATTTGGTATTGAATGGATGGTAAATATTGGTGTTAAATAATTTATCCACCCAGATTATCTCTATGGAGTGGGTGAGGGGAAAACTCC
>JBGALL010000091.1:0-5924 GCA_044223895.1 Candidatus Woesebacteria bacterium | reverse complement strand
GAGTAATGAAATCGCTCAATTTTATTCGAATTATATATCCTGATACTTTTAATGATGGCAGGGTCTATATGTAAACTATCACAAACAAACCTTTCATTTTCTGTAAGAATATAGTCACTAGATATTTGCCTGGACTTACAACCAAAATAAACGGCCAGAGTAATTACAAGAAAACAAATGAGAAGTATATTTCTCATGATCTAGAATTTAGAAGTGGCAAAGATAATTTTATTAAAGGGCTATTATTGAACATACACCTACAGAAATCATAATTAAAGTAACTAATACATGTTGATGCAGAATAATGCATTCTTTATACATAATTTTGATTTGGAAACCAAACTCCAAGGCGAGATACTACTCCCATATTTGGTATAACATGATTTTGATCTAATTTTCTTACATCAATATTTTCGATGATTTCTGATTTATCAATGTTCTCTTCAGAAATAATAATCCAACCTAATCTTGTAATAGCTTCTTTGACCAAAGACCTTGCATGAGGAACAGAGAAACCACTTACACCAATATTTTTAGGGCCGTATCTATTGTCAGGATCAAGTATAAGCCAATATCGTATTACTATTTCTGACATAATTAAAGTGATCTTGAAAATTAATATACCAAAACTGATGTGATTTATTTAGCAATTAAAATTAAAGGCGAGAATAGTCTATAAAAAATCGGGATGCTAATTTTCAACTTATTCCCACACAAGCTAGCGAATTAATTGCTTTTTCAACCAAAGCTTCTTAACAGCAATTTTGCCAATTCACAAAACACCGTTGCTTCTTTTATTGATACTGGTTTCCTGGAACTTCTAAAAAGCACCGTATTCTTTAAAAATTCTAGCTCCATTTCCGAAAACTTACTGAACTCGTCCAAATTAATAGTTTGCAAGATATTTTCAAGCCTGAACTTATCTTCTGTCAGTACCTGGAATTTTCTTGAGAATTCCTTGTATTGAGGGAAATCCACATCTCGCTTCAAAAAAATATCTTCAAATTTCTCCTTTATAGTTTCTTTATGAATATAGGTACTGGGGTAATTTTCCCTCAAAGTAAGATGCCCAAAGAAATACAAATCCGTAACTGAAGCCGAAGACCTTCCTATTTGAAAAACGCTTGTATAAGCTGCTATAGAAACACGTAATTCAGCATCCTTATATGGAGCTTTCATAGAATAGGTAATGGCAGCACCCAGGCTTTTGAACATATGAAAGCCTTTAAAATTGATATGTGACGCTTCTTTCAGATCAAATTCTTTCCTGATCTTTTCCAAAGAATCATCTATCAGTATTTCTCGCGCCTTTGCTGCTGCTCTGGCTGCAAGAACCTCTTTGTCGTTGGCGAAATCATCACCAGAAAAATCCGGGATTGAATGCTCATCTGTCATTGGCTATATGAAGGCTTTTTAGTGTAGTTACATTAAATAATTGCCAGAAAAAAAGCGGATTATTTCATAATTGAACACCATCTAATCCAAACTCATTCTATTTCAATACCTTTTTCAGTCTCCGAAAATATTTTGCGAACTTTTGGATGCACAATCCAAATACCAATTGGGAAAAACCATAAAAGGAAAAAGTAACCAGCATAATTCTCAAAGACAACTTTTTTCTTATTTTCTACAGTTGCAATGCATTTTGCTATAAACCAAATAGTATAAAAGATACAATACATAGCAAACAGATGAAGCGGTATAATAACCCAGGCCATCCATCCGTAATCCTTGAAATTATCTTGATTTATTTCATAACCACCGTCAAAAACAATATAAACGATAACCAGATAAAACAATGGGAATACTAAACTAAAATGGAAGCGATTGATTTTTAAATCGTGCGTTGCTGGCAATTTTTGGAATAAGCTATTCCCAAGAAAATAGACGCAAAATGCAGCAACCATCATACAAACTAAAGTCAGAAGAAGTCCAACAATATTAGATGTGGGAATAAATGCCGGTAAAATAAATAACAAAAAAACCTGCCATGTTGGAAGAGTCAGAATTCTATTCATAGAAATTATTTGGGCCTGTCAAATCTCCTCTTTACTTATGAAAATAAGTCATTTCAAGAACCACTCAAAAACTATCTACTTTTCCTGCTATCAATTCTTATTTAAGGGCAAAATATGAATCCAAGAATATACAACTCCTTCATTTACCATAATCCAACGCTGAAGTGTAGCCTCGAATCAATACTGTAACCCCGAATTTCTAGTTCTTAGGATTTCTACTCATTGAAAAAGAATGTCTTGGAGTTCTTTCAGGTTCGCGGTGTGGGTGAGACACTGTAATGGAATAATGAGGTGCGTGAAGACACGCACCTCAGCCGTAAACGAAGTAAATCACATCTAATCCCAAAAATCAAATAAATCCCAGTTTGTATTGGCTGTTTATCCTGTATTTCCTTTAATCTTTTAATCCTGTTAAAGACAAACAAGTTTCGGAGAAACATCCTGTGTATCACATATTCCTTTTCATCATGGTCTGTGTTCTAACCATATCGCAGTGTCCCCTTCGAGCATACTTATGTTATGAGATACAGTGCGGGAGACACTGCGACGGAATTCTCCCATAGCACACAAGTATATTGGGACCTGGTATTCGATTATCGACTTATCTGCCGCGGTGGAGGGGTGACGGGGAGAGTTTAATTATTTATTGGTAGTATTAATTCAAAGACTATCCTGTGCATCCCATCATCCTTTACATCATGGTCAGAAATCTCACTGCGACGGATTTCCACCTCAACACAAAATAATGCATCAAGTCTGTTTTTGACTTTTGATTTTTGACTTTTTACTTTCTTAGGAAAAACCTACCACTCCTACTCTTCCGCGTACTTCAGCATCACCTCATCATAGGTTTTGCGGGCATCGGGGGTCAGGAGGTCGGGATTGATGGTGAGTTGGGGGATGATATCGAAAAGGGTGTTGATGCGGCCTTCCAATTGGAGGAATTTGTTCAGGACCACCACCTTCTTTTGCTCCAGTATACAATAACCACTTTGGAAAGTACCCCGCTCAAAACGAACGATATAGCCCGCTTCGTCGAGTACCTTTTCAGCCTTGTCAAGAGTAGTTTGAGTATATTTCATACAGTTCCTTACTTCTTTTGCCGCAAATTTAAAACAAATTCAGGCCATCCTATAGCGCACTACTACTCATATTATCCACAAAGTATTCGTATTCAATAAGACCGCTGCTTACTTATTCGTCATCTTTATCACCGGTACAATCATTTCCTCTAAACTCACACCTCCGTGCTGGAAAGTGTTCCGGTAATAGTTCACATAGTAATTGTAATTATTGGGATAACAGAGGAACCGGTCTTCCCTCGCAAAGATGAAGGATGAGTTTACCGATGGCACCGGCAATCCCGCTTCTTTCGGATCACGAAAAGCCAGAACATCTTTCGCCTCATAATTCAGATTGCGGCCATGTTTATAGCGAAGGTTAGTAGTCGTTTGTTTATCACCTATCACCCGCGCAGGCGTTTTTACCCGTACGCTTCCATGATCGGTGGCGAGGATAAGATTGAATTTCTTATCCGTAATTTTCTTCAATGCCTGATGTAATGGGGAATGTTCGAACCAACTTCTCGTCACGGAACGATAACTTATCTCATCACCTGCCAATTCTTTCAATACTTCCATCTCGGTACGGGCATGACTCAGCATATCCACAAAATTGTAAACGATCACATTTATGTCATTACTCAGCAGGTTATGCATATTGTTCACTAATTCCTGTCCCGCCTGGTTGTTGACGATCTTTGTATAGGAATATTTAAGGTCTTCCTTACGCAAACGCTTCAGCATTGCTTTGAAGAAATCTTCTTCATGCAGATTTTTTCCCCCTTCATCCTCATCGTTCTTCCACATCTGAGGGAATTGTTTTTCTATATCTATCGGTAACATTCCAGCAAAGATGGCATTACGCGCATATTGTGTAGCGGTAGGAAGAATACTATAGAACGTATCTTCTTCCAGTATTCTGAAAGATTCAGCGAAGATGGGCTGGATGGCTTTCCACTGGTCGAACCGAAGATTATCAAGAAGTACGAAAAATGTAGGTATCCCCTTCTCCACATGCGGCAGTACTTTAAACTGGAAAAGATTATGACTCATCACCGGTGCTTCCGAACTTTTCGGGTTTACCCATTTTGCATAATTCTTACTAACGAATTTGAAGAACTCGGTATTAGCTTCGCTTTTCTGAGATTGTAATACTTCGCGCATCTCCGGACTATCACTCTTCTCCATCTCCAGTTCCCAGTACACCAGTTTCTTATAGATCTCCATCCACTCGTTGTAATCGGGATTGCTGTTCAGGGCCATGAAGAGATTGCGGAACTGCTGCTGGTAAGCGGTAGTGGTCTTTTCAGCTACCAGTCTTTTGTTATCGATGATCTTTTTCAGACTTAATAAAACCTGGTTAGGATTTACCGGTTTAATAAGGTAATCGCTGATCTGAGAGCCGATGGCTTCATCCATCAGGTTCTCTGTTTCATTCTTGGTGATGAGTACGATGGGAAGCGACTGATTCACTTCTTTCATCTTGGCGAGGGTTTCGAGACCGGTGATCCCGGGCATGGTCTCGTCGAGCAGCACCACATCCACCAGGTTCTCCTTTATAAAGTCAATGGCATCGAACCCATTGGTAAAGGTCTGTACCTCATATCCCTTGCCTTCCAAAAAGAGCTTTTGTGACTGTAAGCTTTCAATTTCGTCGTCTACCCAGAGTATTTTTGCTAATGCCATTTGATAATTTGAAGTTTGAAGGTCGTCGATTCACCGCCAAACTAATAAATCTTTTTAATCCCCAACGCCTTTGTAAATTTGCAGGCTATATTTTAACAAAACAGCAAGCAGCGTATGGCCAGTAAAGTCCGCAAAATCATCAACGACCCTGTCCATGGTTTCATCACCATCGACCATCCGTTGTTGTTCCAGGTGATTTCGCACCCCTGGTATCAACGCCTGCGCCGCATCCACCAAATGGCTTTCGCCCATCTGGTTTATCCGGGTGCTGTACATAGCCGACTGCATCACTCTTTGGGGGCCTATCACCTTATGGGACAGGCACTGACCGAGTTAAAGAGCAAAGGATTTGAGATCACCCCAGAAGAAGAACTTTCCGCCAAAATAGCCATCCTATTACATGATGTAGGCCATGGACCCTTCTCCCATGCCCTCGAAAATGTACTGGTAAGGAATGTGCATCATGAAGCCATTTCCATACTAATTATGAAAGTGCTGAATGAGGAACTGGGCGGACAGCTTACCATGGCCATCGACATTTTCACGAATAATTACCACAAGCCATTCCTTCATCAACTGGTATCGGGACAACTTGATGTGGACCGGATGGATTACCTGAGCCGAGATAGTTTTTTCACCGGGGTATCGGAAGGAGTGATCGGCTACGACCGTATTATTAAGATGCTAACTGTTGATGATGGGGAATTGATGGTTGAAGAAAAAGGCATCTATTCCACCGAGAAATTCCTGGTGAGCAGAAGGCTGATGTACTGGCAGGTGTACCTGCATAAAACAGTGGTATGTGCCGAGAAGATGTTGGTTCGGATTATTGAAAGAGCCCGTGAACTGCTTGAAAGAGGAGAAACGGTCAGCTCTTCATCCATAACCCTGGATTTCTTTTTGCAGTTTTCAGGACAACTGAAGATTGAAGAACATCTGGAGAAATACTGTCAGTTGGATGATTACGATGTGTTATCAGCTATCAAGAACTGGATCTATCACCCTGATAAGATATTGAGCGAGCTTTGTCGCCGGTTGGTAGAACGCGATCTGCTGAAAGTGAAATTACAGGCTGATGCCTTTGATCCTGCCTGGATAGAAAAGGAAAGGGCCCGGATCTGCCAACAGATGAATATTTCGGAAGAAGAAAGCCGGTATT
>JBGALL010000090.1:0-6011 GCA_044223895.1 Candidatus Woesebacteria bacterium | reverse complement strand
TGTCGTTTATCCGTCTGACCCGTATCAGACTCATGCCTTAATGAAAGCATTAATTGCCACACAGGGTATCCGGTATATTCGTACTACTCGGGAAGCGACCCCAACATTGTATACATCTAAAGATGAATTTCATATTGGAGGATCTCATACCTTCGAATCATCTCTTACACCGGTAGCTACTATTATTGCAGCTGGAATAACCCTGCATGAGGCTCTAGAAGCACAGAAATTACTGGCACAGGAACAGATTGGAATACGAGTTATTGATTGTTATTCGGTAAAACCTATTGATGTAGAAACATTGAAGAAAGCGGTAACAGAAACAAAAGGAATTGTTGTTGCCGAAGATCATTACCCCGAAGGGGGATTGGGGGAGGCTGTATTATCTGGTCTGGGATCATCCCTCACAGTACCATTTGTTCATTTAGCCGTTCGCAAAACTCCTCGGTCTGCCAAACCAGAAGAACTCCTGGCGTACGAGGAGATAGATAGAAAAGCTATGGTAGAAGCTGTTAAAAAAATACGGCGGTAATCACTTTGGGGTTTAAGTAATTACCGCCTTTGCGGTTAGATTATTTTGACAGTGTATAGACGAGACGATTCAAGCAGACACGAATCTCCAGTGTAATTGGTTTTTCAAAGGTTGTTGATTCGACAATTGTCGTTATTGGTGGATTTGGGATGGCTAATTTTGCCTGGATTGCCTGTTTATTACCATCTCCTAAGGCGGTAACCACAAGTTGGTCGCGTTCATGACCGATTGCGATAAACCCACTACCTTCGTAGTACACCGGTAATCCCGTGACATCTTCAAAACCGTTACATCCGATGTCGGAAATATCAATTGCCTGTGAAAAGCGTAGCGTCTGATCTAAGCTGATTGGTACTGGCGTTGCTGCCATTGTTGATTGATCTGAGAGGTGTTGTATTGGCGGTATTTGCACCGAAAACAATAAACACATCCCCACTAACAGATCAAAAAGATTCCACCGAAATTTCATTTCTCATGCCTTTCTCTTGTCTCTCTTGAGTTTGGTGGTAACAGGATTGTAGCATAGTGGGAAGTTTGATATGGTAAAGGGAAGAAACGGAGGCTCATGATTCAAAATACTGCAGTTTACATAGATGGTGGAGACCCACAAGAAACCAAACAAGCTGATGAACTATTAAAAGCCCATGGTTTTTCGGGACTTGATGGTCAGACGACAAATCCTAGTCTTATTGCCAAGAATTTAGCAAAAAAGCAGGGCGAGGGAAATAAAATTACTACCGAACAAGCCTTTGCAGAATATAAGCGCATAGTTACCGAAATGCGTAGTTCTATTCCTGGACCTGTATCTATTCAGGTGATTGGAAATCCAGAAACACTTACAGCTGAAGAAATGTTATCTCAGGCTCGAGATAGACTGCAGTGGATTCCAGGAGCTGTTATTAAATTTCCTTGTACCAGTGAAGGCTTAAAAGCCGTAGAAACCTTCTGTCAGGAAGGACCAGTAAATATTACCTTGGTCTTCTCTCAGGAGCAGGCAGCAGCAGTCTATGCGGCTACCAAATATCACAATCATGAATGCTATGTATCACCGTTCGTGGGGCGACTCGATGATCGCAACGAAAATGGGATGGATATAGTTGCGAATATTGTAGAAATGTATAAAATGGGAGACGGCCATGTAAATGTTTTGGCTGCTAGTACGCGCTCACTGAAACATTTACACTATGCCTTGTGGTTGAAGAGTAATGTAATGACCATTCCTTATAAATTATTCAGTGAATGGGAAAAGGATAATTTCTCTACACCTGGTCAGGATTTTCTCTACGATGTTCCTGGTTTAACAGAGATTCCTTATAGAGAGATAACATTAGATAAAAACTGGAATGAATATGACATTCATCACGACTTAACCGATGCAGGACTGAAAAAGTTTTGGGAAGACTGGTCAGGAGTTGTGAACGTCTAATATATGGTTAAAGAACGTCAAAATATTACTTTCGTCGAAGAAAAATCTCAATTTAAAGATATCTTGAGTATGTCTTTGCCGTTATATCTACCAAATGCCGATGGGAATTTTTTATCTCATATCGATGAACTGACACAACAAGAACCGCCATCAATTCCCGATGTAATCGTATTTGATCTTGATAGTAATGATAGAGAACAGATTCTAGAATTTTTGGATTATGTCAAAACCAACAAAAGTCCCTTTAGTAATATTCCTTTTATTACTTGTACAGTAGATGATGATATCTATTTAGAAACACAATTAAAAGATTTAGGGGTATACGCTCACATAATAAAACCTTTTGATATTCCAGAATTTATGTCTATAGTAGAACATATACCTCGTAATACTTCATAAACCTAACATATGTCTGAAATTGGTGATAGTGACACATCTCATCTGGTTGAAAAACAGGCATCGGAATATCAATTTCCCGAATTTGTTGCTGGGAAGAAAATGTCAAAAGAAGGAAAGTATACAGTCAGTTGTATAAATTCCATTGTGTCTGGTATTACAGCCATAGAGGATGGAGTCTGTGTAGAATTTGATCTAACAGAAAAATCTTCTGATGATACGTTTCAGAGATTCAGTCAACATGAAAAAAATATATTAGCATTGTATGAAACGATCCGAGCAGGAATTTCTTTGGAAACTGCAGTTTACACACCTTCGGAACTTTCTCTAAAGCAATTTGAAAAAACAGCTGCATTCTTAACAAAGTCAAATCCTGATAGTTGGCAATGTACTCAAGAAGATGATCAATATAAATTTCTTTTCAATGGGGAACTCCATGAAACTCAGACTCTAGATTCATTACGTGAATATATGAGGCAATCAATAGAGACACAAACGAATATATTAAATTCAAATATCAGGCAAATAAAAGACATAGATAAATTCACTACTAAAACTACTCAAAGTAAAAAGACTTCGGTTTCTCTAGCAGAAACTGACATTGATTTATTACTAGTTAAGCTAAGGATCAGCTCTCACGAGTTGGGTACGGCTGTCACTCCGTTGGAAAGCTATGCTTTGTTGGAGAAAGCAAGGCAAGAAAGACCAGAGCAAGTGGAACGTATTCTTGAGTTTATGAAAGGGGATTATGAACCCGTTCGAACAGTTTTAGAAGCGAGTAAAAAAATCCTTACCGAAAAGCATCTAAAACATCCTATGACTTTAGATATTGTAAGAAGTCATATGAATTCAGCCCTCTCACGCGGATTAATAAATAAAGTAGAACTAATATTGGATGAATCTATGTATGAAAACGCCGCTAGAAAAGCAGTAGAATGGGATGAAAATTTTATTCAATTATTCTGTGAAACAATTGTTCAAAATGTTGAAAAAGCCTATCTAGATACTGAAGATACATCTCAAACGACGACTCCAAAGTTAGAGGTCCGAAGATTTGAAGATGATTCGTTTGTTTATTTTGGATTTCGTGATTTTGGAAATGGATATTCACAGGATTTATTAGACCAGGGATTTGTTCCTGGATTAGGTGGATGGAAAAATAAAAATACCCGAAGCACAAGAGTTGGATTATCATCTCACAGAAAAGTTATCCAAGATGTCTATAAAGGAGATATATATCCTACCAATATAACTGATGAACAAGGGAAAATATTAGGTGGGGAATTAGTTGTAAAACTTCCAAAGTTAAAATAATACTATGCACTCTCATGTTTTTGTCGCCGGTACGTTTGATCGACTTCATAAAGGCCATGAAACTGTGCTCAGAAAAGCTCTGGAGGAAGGGAAAAAGGTAACCATTGGCATCACCAGTGATGCCTTTATTCACCACTATAAACCGAGTATTTTGACCGGGGATAAACCAGTCTATTCCTTTCTCGTTCGCAAAGAAGGTGTGCTTAGCTGGATTCGATCTCAACACACGCAGACTCCTATAAATGTGATATCTATTGAAGATCCCTACGAACCGGCTATCTCTGGAGATTATGATAGTTTGGTGATAACAGAACAAAACAAAAAGACAGGTCAAGAGATAAATGTTAAACGTCAGGCCAAAGGAATAGCCCCTTTGCATTTAATCGAGGTTACCATTGTATCTGCAGTAGATGGTGCTCCCATCTCATCTACCCGAATTCGGGGAGGGGAAATAGATCCACAGGGAAATCTATATCTTCCTGAAAGGTTACGAGTCTTACTCAAACGTCCACTCGGCAACCTCATTTTGCCTGAAGATATTCAGTCCCGTATTCCCAACCAGCTCATCATCACGGTTGGTGATGTAACCACGGATGTCGTCTTATCAAGAGGGATTATTCCTGATCTGACCATTATCGACCTTCATGCCAGGAGAAAACCCTATAAACCTTTAGCCGAATTTTCTTTCCCAGAAACAATTCATATAAACCATATAGCCAGTGGACCAGGATTTATCTCCCAGCAAGCTTTAGAAGCATTGAAGGCCTGGATACAAACGAGTGAGCCCTCAGTTTTGGTGGTAAAAGGAGAAGATGATTTATTGGTGTTACCAACTATTCTTTTGGTTCCTGAGCAAACCCGAATCTATTATGGTCAGCCGAACGAAGGATTAGTAGAAGTTATCGTTACACAGCAAGTGAAAGATGATGTCCAATCTCTATTACATCAATTTGAATATTAAGGGGCAACTCTGCGGATCTTAAATTCATTGACAGTTTTAGTAATATTTTTTATCACATCATTTTTGAGAATTGTCGTTAAGTCTTGAGCATTATCCGTATCGTAATAAAACACTCCTGGTTGTTTGGTCATAATCAATTTAAACGGATCGTTGTCATCTTGCTTGGAAGTAATAATCACATAGGCATCTAGATTTGGATCTCGTTGTCCGGTTCGATTATCACCCCAGGTACGATCATTCCCAGTAATCATACAGGCAGTTAATTCTGTCGGAACATTTCCAACGGTACCTACTGTATACCCAGTTCCATTTTGTTCACACCTCCAGAAGCTAAACGGATCGAGGTGGGGGATAAATGGTACTCCCGAATCACAACGAATCGTAGTATGTGTGGGAATAAAATATTGATATTCGTTGCCACACATAGGAGCTGGTATCGCTGTCGTCGGCAAGCCATCGGTTACCATAACTTCTACTTGTTTGATGGTTGTTAATTTACTCGTTGTTAAATAATTTTGCATAAACTGTAAACTCGATGCATGACTGGTTCCTTCTTCGGGAATGACTTTGCATCCGCCAGTACTCGAAGATGGTTTTTTGGCATTAAAATCGGTATTTATTGTCTTAATGAGGTCATCAATTGATAAGTTATTATCTGGACGGATTTCGACACCAGGTTGGGATGTGCCTGCCGAGGTACGCGCCCAATCCGAGTCTCCAGAAAAGACACTAATACCAACTCGTACGGGAACTTCAGTGATCCCTTTAAGACCTTCCAAAAAGGCTACAGTTGCTTTGCGAAGTTCTTGAAATCGAGTAGTTTCAGCCGGGTTTGATGAGTTGAGACAGTAATTATTATCAAACGGATGTTGGGCTGCTACTTCTGGATCTGCACAACTACTCATACTTCCCGTACAGTCCAGTGATAACACTAAATCAACTCCATTAAAGGATGTAGTAGAGGAAGAAGCCCGTGACATAGTCAATTTTGTAGTGGCGTAGGGGAGTTTGGCGGTGATAGTGATCTCTTGTTCATTTGCGAGATTTTCTGTATCGACTCGCAATTTGGTGCCATCATTCAATGTCTCTTCTGGTTTATTGGCTATTGGTGCGCCTTTCTGGAAACGAGCCAAGGTATCATAGATTTCTGATTCTGCATTGTAGGTGCTGAGAATACTATCTGCTGCACCTTTGGTACGTTGAATACCCAATAAAATTCGTGATTGTAACAACGCCAGGATAAGAACCATGATCACCATCATGAAAATAACAACGGTCAGACTGATAATGCCGCGATTTGATTGGGATTGTTTCATAATATTATGGTTGTGCAGTAATGGTATTTACCCGCTGGGAAACGATAAATCGCAAATGATTACGAA
>JBGALL010000089.1:0-6262 GCA_044223895.1 Candidatus Woesebacteria bacterium | reverse complement strand
CCTTATTTGTGATAATTCATCCAGGCTGTCGACATTCTCCTCAATACCAATAAATTGAAAAACGCTGGGAGATATCAACACGAACACGTAAACCGAAAACACCAATAACACGAGTCTCCAAAAAACAGATAATCCCGATGTACTCGTAGCAAGTGCGAAAATCATTCCGATCACCATTAATAATGCGATGTGGGGCCTAATCATATAGGCAAGATAAATTCCTATAACAAGACCCGGAATATTTTTCGCAGGTTTGGTTAACGAAAAAATAAACATCGCAAGAGCAAAGAAAATAATTGAATCTTTACCGATTCCTCCCGACCAGAAATGCATATTGGGTAGAAATAAAATAAGGGGAAAAATTGATATGCCAAATATTTCCACTCTTGTTTTAATTGTCCTGAGAATAGTAAGAAACAAAAACACAAATCCACAGAATCCAAATAGGGAAAAAACAACACTGCCACCCCAATAGGAAAGTTGTAATACTTTAGCAAAGGGATAAACAACCAGATGAACGAAGGGTGTTCCACTTTGATGCAATTCCCATATTGATCCAGAAGGCATGAATTGATAAAGGCGAGTAAGCTTCCAATAGCCAATTGCGTCCCCTCCATAAGTCAGTACGTACCAGCTAAAGAGAATAGAAAACAGAATATGATAATAGAATAATTGTGTGAGGATTTGTTTGTAACTAAAAAGAGCAAAGCGCTTAATCGTCTGATCAATGATCAAATGACCTAGAAAAATCACCAGTGGAATTATAACAAAATCAAAGATTACCATTTATCATGATAAAGTTTCAAAAATAATTCTTTACTTTTTTTAACAACACTCCTTCAAAAATCCTTGAATAAAACACACCTACAATAACACATACACTGAAAGCCAGAACACAAAAGAGAATGTAATGTATCTCAAATTTAGAAGAAACTTTAAATAACGCAGATAGCATCGGGTTATGAATAAGATATATAGAATAAGAGGCATTACCTATAATCATGAAAATATTTGAGTCCAATAAGTGGTCTAAAAAAGACTCAACCGATAATAATATTATGATAGCACACAGAACACCTGCCAATATATGAGCAAAAAAAGGATCAGTCGGGTTTAATATCAAGAACATTGCAACAAACACAATTAACATTACTGCTAACACCTTCTTGCTATAAGTCACATTTTTAAATATGAGTGCTGTACTCAGCCCCATAACAAATTCAATATTATAATACGAACCTATAAAATTCCAAAAACCGCGAACACCTGGATATATTGAATTTAAATAAACAATTAGCAATATCCAGAGTACAGTAAACAGTATAAATAATCGTCTAGAAATAAACCAAAGTATAAATACCGAGTAAAAAAACAATCTCGTATACAGTGTTAAGCAACTGATAAAGCTGTTTTACCTTCAACAGGAACAAGGAAAATAGATTTTAAAATATTAATATCTCTTTCATTTCCTGATAAGCCAGGTAATAATTGATACATTACTAACATGAAGATACCTATGGGCAAATAAGGAATATAAATCCGGTAGACTCTATTTTTCCAGTATGGGATTATTTTCGAGGTTTCACCTGCAAACTCATAGTTAGAATAACATATTATAAATCCTGATAGAACAAAAAAGAAATCAACTCCAAATTTGCAATAAACAGCCACTGAATCTATAAGAGTAAAGTCCAGTTTATAGTAGTAATTCAAATTACTCCACAAATGATGAAATACAATCATTACTGCCGCAACGCCTCTATATATCTGAAGGGAGTAAAAAAAACGATTTTGCATATCAACTCTTTTGCAGCAAATTATCCAACCAGTTTGATCGGTAAACCTGAAGAGAATAATTCTCTTCAACTAGCTTTCTACCATTTATACCCATCGCAACTCCCTCTGCTCGATTTAATATCAAATATCTCAAAGCCTGCTCCCATTCATCCGGTGTTGAAGCCTGAAAGCCATTCCACTTGGGTCTTATCAATTCTTTGTTTACTCCTATGGGAGTTCCAATCACAGGCACTCCACATCCCATGTATTGAATAAGTTTGTACCCGCATTTTCCACGTTCCCAAATATTATCCTCCAAAGGCATTATTCCAACATCAAAGCTCCGAATAAATTCCACTTCCCGAGCTTCTTCCCATGGAATCATTTCTTCAATCTCACTCAGTCCGATAGAATGGGTTGCTCCAATCAGTTTTAAACGAATTCTGAATTCATTGCTTAAATTTTCAATCAATGGCTTCAGAAAAGGCAGGTACTTGGCTGTAATTGGGGAGCCTATCCAGCCAATTACAAACTCCTCCTTTTCCAAATTGTATTGCCTGACCTTATATTTCTCCAGATCAACTACCGTAGGAATAATTTGAATTTTCTTGGCTCCGCTCTTAATTGCTTTCTCCTTTATATACTTATTACCAGCTATGACCTGATAAGAGGATCTCATAACCCAGGTAATTTTATTTCTTAGAAAGAAACGAATAATGGGATTTTGGCTAACGTCATAATTATGCCAAATCGCATCATCATAGTCCACTATATATTTAGTGCCAGTCCATCGTAATATTCTTTCTGGCAATGCCGGAAAATAGGGGAAAAGCTCCTTCTCAATTACTACCAGATCATACTTTCGTACAGAAAATAATTTAACTAGTCTCTTTACAAAACTCTCCAATGCTTTGACTTTATTATGTGTCTTGGATGAGTAAACTTCTGACAAATATTCATCATCAAAAAATGGAGATAGATAACATTGAATTCCATTTGCTTCAAGGAAGTCAATATATTGATATGTTCTTAATCGACTACTGGCGCCCTTACGTGTGTATTTGGTAAAGAATAGTACTCTCATAATATTAATATAACATCCTGGGAGAAGGACTGATTGAGTCTAGCTATTTGGATCGGGATTTAAGAACGTTTCGATATTCTTCAACTGATTTTTTCAATCCATATTGGCTCAATCCAAGTTCACGGCATCTTTCTTTTAACAATTGTAAATCTTTGGAATCCACAATATTCAAAATCCAATCTACTGAAGCACTTAAATTGTCATCTGAATAGTTTTCCATCAGATGAACACAGGTTTGTCCTTTCAAAATAAGCTCAGAATCACCTATTCCTTTTGAAGCTATAACAGGTAAGCCAACCAAGAGGTATTCACCCAATTTTATTGGAGCAACTCCCATCATAGCTGGTGAAGATTTTCGAATTGCAAAAGCCACATCGGCTATGGATAAATATCTGGGCACGTCTAATTGTGGAACGGTCTTAACCACAATGTTATGATCTGTGGCGATATTAAATTTACTTAGATATTGTGAATTATTACCCAAAATCAGAAAGTAGACGTCTCTTATCTTTTGTTTTACTTTCTGATAAATAAACATCATCTGTTCTACTCCATATTGTGGTCCAAGCGATCCACTATAGCATAAAACAAGAGCATCGTCAGGAATACCAAGTTCCGCTCTTAGCAACCTCGCTTCATGATCTTCCAACGGTTTAAAGATATTCTCATCACGACCGTTGGACACAACTTCAAATTTAGACTTATCAATCTTATGCTGACGACTTAGATAATCTATTGCCCTAATTGAACGTGTGATTATTCGATCCGAATACTCAAATATCTGTCGTTCCGTTCTCTTAAGCAACCGATACCTCAAGCTGTTTATCCTTAATTCAGCAAATTCCACTCGCTCTTCAATTGGTAATCCATCAGCATCAAAAACGAGTTTAAAAGATTTTCCCAATACACGACTCATAAGCATCATCTTCGCTGGCATCGTACTTCTAGGAATAACGATATCAATTTTATTAATTCTTATATAAGAATTAATAAATATTCTCCTTCCACAGAGATAGATATTTAAGAACGGACGCAAATAGGGCGTGTCCACACCGCACAATGAGTGTACTTAATGTTATATTTATTACAAATTGAACTTAATCGCTCCGCACGCTGTCTATCATTCCAGGAAAACTGGATAAGATGAATTTCAACTTCATCCTGCAAGCCACGAAATATAGGGATAAACAACCCTTCTAGATAATTCACAAATGGTCCGTCCCATGCAATGAATAGTATTTTTTTTCGCTGACTGTTCAACATCTATTTCAAAAATTATTCCCTACCCTAATGCTGATTACTGCTTTTGATAACCGAAAAGCGGTCTTTCCACTTCAAAAAAGGCTGTTCGAAATAGTAAAACGACAGGTGCGCCACAATTATCACAAAACATGTTATGGCTGCATAAACGACAGCGTATGAAATCCATGATTCTCTGTTTAACGATGCATGAACCAACATTGAACTAATCACAATCACCAAAGGGTTGTAAACATATAAGCCAAATGAAATTCTTCCTAAGTAGTTAAAAATCTTTCTATCAAGCGAGAAAAGGACTCTTGGATTAGCTACTTGATTCAAAATAAGTATAGCAGAGATTATGCTTATAATTTCGTGATCAATAATTGAAAAAACATGAAATCGATTAACCAAAACAACCATTAAACACAGCCACGAAAAAAATTCTACTACAGGATGATAAATAAAGGTCAATTTCTTCCTTCCAAAAAGAAGTTGATGAGCAGCCAAAGCCCCTATCGCCATACATCCAAAGCGCGTGTAGTGAAGAAATGCACTAATCGTCTCAGCTCCTTTAAAAAACTTCATAGAGATCTTGAGAAGAAGAAATAGAATAATAAAAGCAATTAAAAACAAACTTAGTTGTCTCGATTTTTGTACTATCCATGGCCAAAATATGTAGAACTGTTCCTCCACACCTAATGACCAATAGTGGCCTAATAAAGGAATGGCCATCCCGATAACAAATGACACATTAGGGATAAAGAAAAAATAATAAAGCAATTTACTATCTGATTGTTCGACACCAATATAAAATACAACTATTAACAGATATAGAAAATACAGAGGCCATATTCTAAGAATTCTTCTAACATAAAATTTTTTGATATTAACCATTTGCTTCTCTCCTTTTTCTATAAGAAGAAGGTACGTTATCAAAAAGCCGCTAAGTGTAAAAAATATTACTCAAAATTTGCCGACCTAATCCAGGAAGTTTTTGCAAAACCAAATTTATCCATACCAAGGCTAATGTGAGAAAAAATCACTGCTAATGAAGCTATGGCAAGAAATCCATTCAATCCCGGCAAATATATCTTTTCACCCATTAAACTCTGATTAACCATTATTGAGCGTAACTGCTTTTTTACTAATACTGTCTAAATAAAGATTTTCTACTTCTCTAACATACCTATCCTCGGTATAATTTTGAAGCGCCCTCTCGTATCCATTTTGACCCATCTTCACTCTCAGCTCAGAACTATCGCAAAGCATTTTTAATTTTTTGGAGATATCTTCAATATCATATTTTTCTACCAGGTAGCCAGTCTGATTATCTTCAACAATATATTTCATCCCGCCTACTCTGGTTGCCACAACTGGCAAACGATGTAGCATTGCTTCTGCTAATACCAGTCCAAAAGATTCATTGGCAGATACCAAAGAAAATATATCCATTACAGTATAGAATCTATTGGCGCTACTGTGAAACCCTACAAAAATCACCTTATCTTTAATCTCCAACTCTTCCGTCAATTTTTCATAGTTGATTCGTTCTCTGCCGTCTCCCACCAATAATAACTTGGCCATAACTCCTTTTGAAACGAGCAACGCGAAGGCACGAATCAAATCAGACAGTCGTTTATTACTATCATTAATCATTCGAACAACGCTGCCAATCACTATTTCATCTGACGCAATGCCCAAGCTAGCTTTCAAGCTCAAAGTCTGACTAGCTTTGACACTTTCTGGAATTTCCACTCCATTGTTAATTAACAATACTTTACTTTCAGGAAGTCTGATTCTAGTTTTTAAATAGGCAACCGTAGCCGGTGAAACACCGACCACCTTATCTGCCACTTTACATAGCATCTTCATTAGTAAGTTTCCTCTCCATGATCGATTTATAGGATCCGATGTTTCCTCTAGGATAATAACAGGGACTCTTTTAATATAACCGTTAACTGCAGCCATTGTCACGCCTTCAAAAACTGCACCATGAATGATATGAGGCTGAAAATCTTCAATAACTGCACGTACTTTCGCATGAGTTTCCAAATCAAATGTAGACTTAAGCTTACCCACTACTACTACTTTTACTCCCTGTGCCCTTATTCTCTCAACAAAATCTCCCTGGAGTTGAGTGCAGACGATCATCAATTCAAA
>JBGALL010000088.1:0-6110 GCA_044223895.1 Candidatus Woesebacteria bacterium | reverse complement strand
AAACTAAGAGATTGAAAGGTAGTATTATCATAATAAATAAGAATCAAATCATCAGGATTATCATTACCTTCTAATATAGAAATTGCACTATTAGTAGATGCCCTTCGAGCAACAAAAATGCGCTTATCAGCTGATACACTGGTATCATTAGATTTGTACCATATACCAACACTCCAATTAGTGTTATTTGGAAATAAACTTGTTGAGGCAGGTAAGGTTACATAATCATCAGTTCCATCAAAATCTAAAGAGCCGTTGAATTTTCCTGTGGTTCCATTTTGCCAAGCTTCTGTGGATGTTCCTGAATTGCATGCACCAGTACTTGTGTTACTACCAGATGCTCCAATATTTATTGTTCCAGTGTTAGTATTCCCCGCAGAATCATACAGTGTTGTTCCTTGGCATTCATCAAATTTCCACCAGCCTACAGGTCCTCCACGATTGTAATCATAAGCAACTTGAGATTGGGATCGTGTATAGTTATATAGTTTGATTTCATCAAGTTTTCCATTCCAAAATCCACCAGAAGCTAAGTTAGAACCTATATATATTCCATCAGCACTATGATTAAGACTTCCGCTGACACTGGTAGAGTTTTTCAGGATACCATTAATATATATTTTGTGGCTCGATCCATCACAGGTCGACTCGACGTGATACCAGGTATTAGGGGATGGAGTGTAGTTAGATGATAAATTTGAGTAGGTAGAATTTGGTGCGCAGAAAGAATGGACAAAATTATCAGTACCAATGTAGATACCATATCCTGCATTTACAGCATTTTCTTTATCGATGATAAATTGGTCAGTCGCATTGAGCCGATTGGTTAAAAACCAAGCGGACTGGGAGATGGCTGTGGTAGGTTTTAGAATTGCCGTATCACCCACCGTCATGTAATCACTGGTTCCGTTCATTTTAACTCCCGGTCCAAATTTACCAATCGTCCAGGCTGTTTTGGAAACAAAGGTCGCAGTCAGCCCATTCCCACTACTATCTCTTGAAGTCGCACCCGTATTTTCATCGAGTTTCCAATAACCAATTGGTGCAGCACCAGCACCATCTGCCGACTGAGAAGCTTCTGGGGATGCACCCGTGTTAAAGTTTATCGCGGCGCCTTGATTGTAATCAATTAATATAGATTCTTGGGGTAGTGCCGCAGTATATAATTTAAATTCGTCCATAAACATTAGAAGTGATGTTGGGGTAGAATCATCGCCTTGACCAAGTTTCAGTAAAGAGGTTGTTCCAGAAGTCATGGTGTTTGGGATGGTTCCGGTAACCGTACAAGTAATTGGTTTACCGTTTTTATACATTTTTATTCTGTTAGTTGCCGATTGAAATCCATCATATACAAAGGAAATGTATTGCCAGGTGTTTACTTGTAATCCAAAACCACTTGTCACACAGTAGTTCGAAGTATCAGATGCCAACCCAGAAGAGATCATGACTTTAAGTTCGCAAGATCCTGATGTACAGGCAGCATCATTCGTTTTTAATTGGAATACACGCTGGGTAGAGTTATTTGCCTTGGAAAAAATCATTTTGTTAGTCGAAAGTGCTTGTGGATTCACCCAAAAAGAAGCAGATATAGAAGCAATGTTGTCGATAAACGATAGATCTCCAAAAGAAACTGTATCTGTTGTTGTATCAAAATTTAAGCAGCCATTTATCTTACAGCGAGTATTTTCTAACCAGGTAGTTCCAGTACTAGTGCCATTATACGTAGAACCACCAAATCCAGAATTATTTAATGTTGTTCCACTTTGTTCATCAAATTTTGTATAAATAAATTGCGAACCAATAGGACTACCTCCAATTGGATGACTACCATTAAAATCTTCAATTACCTGAGAAGGTGTTCGGGCATAATTATAGATTCTTACATCATCAATTTTGCCTTGGAATTCGTTGTAGTTTCCGGATGGAGGATCAGCAACACCAATACCTAAATTGGTTGAATTTTCTACACCATTTACCGTTGATAGTGAAGCGTTTTGGGTACTATCGAGGATCCCATTTAGGTATAACCTAACCTGGTTGCGTTGATCTAGCACTGCTTCTATATGGGTCCATCGTTCTCGGGGGATAACTGCAGTTGTAGAATAACTTATCGAATGGGTGCCATCGGTCATCACAAAATAGCCAAGATTGGTTGTATGGTCCCTGTATAGAGACCACCCTGCTGCGCCACAGCAGGCCAGTTTCGAAGCTATGACCGCTAATTCACTCGCATCATTAGCAGCGGACGAATATATCCACGCTCCTACAGTAAAACTCTGGTTTGCATAAATATCGAGCGAATCATCATCAGCTAGTCCTGCAAAATTATCAACTCTATCGAGAAATTCAATGGCATTCCCAATCTTCCCAATTGATTTTTTGTAGTTTCCACTATAGCTGAGATTAAGTCCATTTCCACTGCTATCGTTAGCAGTCGTAGTCGAGGCTTCATCAAATTGCCAATATCCTACCGGCCCAGGGGAGGTATTATACATTTTGGAGATATCCAGAGGAGATACTACTTTACTATATACTTTAACTTCATCTATGGTTCCCGAATAATAATTTGCAGTCACAGAACCATAACTAATAACTAATTTAGCTGCATTGGCAGGTGTCCCATCATAAGGATTCACTTCAAACCACCAATCATTAGTACTACCATTGTCGGCAAAAATTAATCCCAAGGCATTGCCAGAGCTCCAGCTTCCTTGATTTACAATCTCTTGAATAATGCTGGTGACTGCAGGGGGAGGATTTGCTGTTTGAGAAAACCACGTGTTTGCTGTGGTGGAAACCCCGGTAGAATTCCAATCAGCATAGGCAGTGGTTTTGGTAACATTCCTGGGTACATTTGTACCACTAAAAATAGCTAAATTTGATAGTTTAGAACCATAGATTCGATTTTTAACATCAGTATTATAGCCACCGCCATATTTGTTATATAAATCAAATGAAGCTGAATAAATAGTATTACCCTGTGGAACAGTTACATTGGTAAAACGGTATCCAGCAGTGATGGCACTGGCACTGGGACACTTTCCGCCCGTTGTTAATACTCCTGTACCTGTCCAGCCATCATCACAATTTCCTAGGGTATGAAAGGTATTTGTTTCAGAAGCGACATCGGCGCCATCATCATTGGAGGAAGCTACTTGAAGGTTTAAGGTAGTTCCAGAACTTATGTCAGTACCGATATTAAAGTTATCTGACCCATCGCTTATTGAAGAGGGAATTGTACCCGAGACAGTTGTGTTGAGAGCCTGACCATTCAGGTATAAAGCTATCGATCTATCTTTTGCAGAAAATACAGCGATAATGTTGTACCAGGTATCAATAGCCAGATTTGCACCAGAAGAAGTCACATAATTAGAACTCGAGCCAACATACATTCGTAACTCGCTACCATACTGCTCTAAGAGATAACTAATTCCAGAGCTATCTGATTTACCAGCAATAGGGAATCGCGTTGATGTCGTAACCGCACTCGGTTTAATCCACGTACTTATTGTGAGATCACCTGTGATAGATAAGCTAGCAGAATCGGAGGTATATAAAAATTCTGCAGATCCTGAGGTGAGTGACATACCTCTCCCGTATTTGCCACCAGCGTAGGTACCGCCATTTGCAGTCAATGTGGCGGCGTTGCCACTTGAGTCTGTCAGTGCACCGTCTAATTTCCAGTAGCCAATCAGTCCATCGGATAGAAGTTGTTGTTGAGAACCACCAAAACTAGCCGCAATACCTTTATTGCCACCACGTGCTATATAATCTGCACTAATCTGGCTTGCCGATCTGACATACGGATAAATTTTCAATTCATCGATATAACCTGTATAGGGTGTCGCAACTGTATTATTTGGATAGATATTTCCTATTCTTAAATTATCTGCTTTACTGGTTGCATCTGTTAATACAGCTTTAAACCAGACTGTTTTATCAGTCGAAATAGAAAAACTAATTGGTACAGATTTACCGTCAATATAGAATGCGGGAGTTGTCCCATTATGGGTAAGGGTGTAGAAATGCCATTTATTTGTTTCAGTAATAGCATTTAATGTTGATGTTGATACACTAAATACCCATTTCTGAGCGCCACCATCCTTAAATGCCTCTGCATATATATTAGATCCACCACTCGTACTATTATCATAATAGATGTTAATTCCAGTACCCGTTGTATCAGCTGTTCGGAATAAACTAAACATTGCCTGATCTGAATTTGCTGCGACAGGTTTTGCCCAAAATGAGATAGTCCCCGTTGTTTGCTTGCTCAAAGAGGTGAGACTAGAAGTAGATATAGCATCCCCAGAACTGGACGTTCCTCCCGGAAAGTAGGCGCATCCACTACTGATACAATTGTCATCGCCCGTAAAGGTAGCATTGTTTAATACGGATCCATTATTTTGGGTAGCTGAACTGTCATAGGCGGTTGATCCACTCTTGTCGTCAAGTTTCCAATTTAATATGGGTCCTGGACCTTGTTCTTCAGAACCAAGAGTAGCAGCACCACCAGAAGGGGAAAGAGTAGGGTACGGTAGCTGGCTAGTAGTTGTTCCATTTGGAGCAGTCGGGTTTCCATAGTAATGGTATATGACAGTAGGGATATTATTATTGACGACAGGGATGAGGACATAATAGTCAGTACTATTTTGATTACAGACATTAGCTCCACCAGCACTAGGATCTAGATAGTAAGGGAGTAGATTCCCATTACTATCAGTGAAGCGAGAATCACCACAATCAGATTGCATCTGACCATTGGTAATCAAGGTAGCCGTATCAATATCGAATTTAACTTTTTGGTTAGTGAGAGCTGCATTATGAGTGAAGGTGAGAGACTTTCTATATAACCAACTATCATTAAACCAGGCTGCTAGCGATTTATTTGGTCGTAATAGAATAACTAACAGTGTTGGGATTAGTAACACTAGAACCAAAATACTGATAAAAGATACTATCTTCAGATTTTTTCTTTGCAGTATTTTAGCAAGCACCATACGATCCATTTAATACTAAATAAAAGAAAATATCTAGCTCAAATGATATAATTATTAGCATACTATTATGCAAAGACTTAATGCCAAAGAATTACGGACTAGCGAAGTTGATCCTGAACTCGCGAAATCCATTCCAAAAAATCCAGTATCAATTATTTTAGATAATGTTTTAGACACTTATAATGTTGGATCGATATTTCGTCTGGCAGATGCCTGTGCCGTGGAAAAAGTATTCTTGTGTGGAGAGACGTTAACTCCACCGAATTCTCGAATCAAAAAGGCTTCAATTAACACCTGGCAGTGGGTCGATTGGGAATACAAAACCAGTGCCTTAGAAGCAGTGAATAGTATCAGAGTGTCAAAACCAGATACGAAGATCGTTGCTGTAGAACAAGATTTTCGAAGTGTGCCGTTTCAAGCCGTTAGATTTGATTTCCCTGTAGCCATCATCGTTGGTAACGAGACCAGTGGTGTTTCCAAAGAAGTGCTTGATGTTGTAGATACTATCGTTGAATTGCCAATGTGGGGTATAAATATTTCTTTAAATGTGATGGTTTCATCAGGAATTGTATTATATGAAATTATGAATCAGTTTCTAAAAAAAACTCAATAATTATTCTAATTCTTCTTCATGTAATTTAACGAGTATTGAGGGAAGTCTCTTACTGAGCTGAATCTGTAATGTGTCTGTAGAATCTATTTTTTCCGACATGATATCCAATACATCTAGTTTTTGAGCAACACTGGCTGCAATAGTGCTCATATGATCTACAGCCAAACCAGATTCTTTTAAGATTAAAAGCTCATCAATCAGAGTTTCAAGAAATATTTCAACCGAATTGCATCGTCTTAATTGTTCAAGAATTCCCTGAACTGTCTGGTCGGTTGCATGTTGGAGTAATACTAGTTCATTTTCAGATCTAGTTTCGTATTCAGGTACCATAATATTGTATTATTAGAACAATTCCTGAAATTAATAGGTGATTTATGTCACTTGACAGTAGTGCTATTTTACTAGATTCTATTAGAAAGTAATTCGTTATTTATAGTTTATGCCCACCACTTCCCGGCCCAAAGTAAAGCGTAGGACAAAACATCTTCAGAAACGTC
>JBGALL010000087.1:0-6260 GCA_044223895.1 Candidatus Woesebacteria bacterium | reverse complement strand
GGCACATCTATTAAATTTGAGAATGCAGGTGTTGAGGCACTACAGGCAGCTGTACTACTGGAAGCAATAATTCTTGAACGATACGAACCTGCTTGCAAGGTTGTATTTTGAGTACAGGTCCCCGAGACACAACTTCCACCGGCCACCATAATTGGTCCAAATACTGTGGTACCACTACTATTAAGTACAGAAAATTGATATTGATTTGCTAGAGCGACTGTATTCCATTGCCAGGAAATATTTACCGTATCTGCAGCACTGGTGGCACAATCAGTAACTGGTGGATCTCTAGGTGGGGGAGCACTACATTGTCCAGCGGCAGGAGTGGGTGTGGCAGTCGCAACGGCTAATGGAACATTATCAACAGTAGTTTTTCCTACACTATTTTGACATGAAAGTGACAGTGTTCGTGAAGAACTTATTGGACCAACGCCAGTTTGTGATTGTCCCGTGGCTGCATTTTTCGCACTACCATTCACCCAATTTCCAGTACCAACAGTTGCTGATGCCTGACAGCTGGTAGCATAGGTAACATCCCAAGTCGTAGTTATATTTGTATTGGTGACTACCGTGGTAGAGTCCAATCCATTTACTTTTAAATCGACAACTGGGTCAGGCGGAGGAGTTGCCGTCGGAGCAACAGCCATAACAACGTCAACACTATCACTTGAGGTTGTTCCCCCAGCACCAGGACAGGTAAGAGTTAAGGTTCTGTTTGAAGAACATGGTCCCACACTTGGATTGCTTCCTCCTGTCTGGTTTTTACTTCCACTCCATCCAGTAGTAGCCACACTTGCTGTGGCTGTACAGGCTCCCGTTGCATTCGTTGCTGTCCAGGTAACACTGACATTATTTCCTGTAGGAATAGTTACCGGCCCGTCACCACCATTCACTTTTAGATCAACTGTTACTGCATTCCCAGCAGCTATAGCTACATCTACAGAATCAGAACTACTTCCACCAGGATTTGTACAGGTAATAGTTAATGTCCGGTTGGTAGTAATGGTTCCGACATTTGTTTGACTATGTGATCCATCAGTAGCAGTTTTGGAACTTCCGTTTGCCCAGTTACCAGTTGCAGTCGTAGCAGAAGATGTACAACTGGTGGCATCTACAACATTCCAGGTTGCGGTAACAAGATCACCTGAATTTACTGTTAATGGTCCTGAAGTACCATTGACTAATAAGCTGACAATAGGTGGTTGTTGTGGAGGTACAACCTGAACTAATACGCTATTACTTGCTGATCCTCCAGGTCCAGTACAGTTAAGAGTTAAGGTCGTGTTTGCCGAAATACCCCCGACACCAGATTGTGTCTGAGTTCCCGAATTTGCTGTTGCCTTACTGGATCCCGTCGTCCAACCATTGGTTGCCGGTGATGATTGGGCTGTACAGGTGGTGGCATTGGCAGTTGTCCAGGTGGCAGTAACCGTACTACCCGATGTAATCGCTGGTGGAGTATCACTACCGTTAACTTTTAAATCAACTAGCGGTGCGGGTGGAGGAATTATAGGAGTATTGGTCGGTGTAGGCGGTAATGGGGTATTTGATGGTACAGGTGTCAGCGTAGGACAGGCGACACTAGCGACACATTGTGTCGTCGATCCACATCCTCCAGGGGATGCAGTTCTGGTTTGTAGCATTTGATTAGCAGGACAACCACCACCCCCACAACTTGCACTTGTCCATGGTCCTAGCGTACAACCAGCAGGAACTGTTGGGGGAACTGGTGTGTTGGTTGCAGGAGGGAGTGGAGTGCTCGTTGGTGGGGCTGCGCACGTACAGCTGGCAATTGCTGGACAACTTGAATTCCGACAAACGCCACCTGAACAGGTTCTACCGCCGGAACATTGTGAACTGAGTGTACACCCGCCATTACAGGCAACAGTTCCGGCACCTGGAGTAGGAGTGGGGCCAGATGCTGAATTACAAGTACATTGCGTATTAATTCCATTCCATACACCTCCACAGCTTCCTGGTAATCCTGTAGAGTCATTTGTACAAGCAGTGCCTATTGCTTTATCAATGCATTGGCTGTCGGTAGAATTGTCGCACCAAGTTGGTGCACTGGGAGTACCGGTACAGGCACTACTTACTGTACAAGAAAGACAACCAGCAATGCACATAGCTCCTGCCCAATCTGGGGCACAAAGCACACTTGTTCCATTAGCTGTACAGACAGTCGAAGCATTACAAAATCCTGGACAAGGACTACCTCCTGATGCTGGGAAACAGGTGCTACCCGCATAAGGAGCTCCTGCTGCAGAATCACATTTATAGACAGTGGTATTGGTACCGCATTGGCCGGTTCCACCACAGGCTGCCAGGACTTTTGGGAAAAGTACATTCCAAATCTCTGAAAGTTTATTATCTAAGAATATATACGATGAGTTTTTCCTCTCTAATCGAAAGAGTCTATCGCGTACTGTTCCCATTTTTTCTACATAAACCATGGCTGGATCGGAGTTGGTAGGTGAAAGTGGAGGAATATGAAAAGTATAAAACAGAGATAACAACGCATATCCACTAATAAGTTGATCCGGATCAGGAAAGGCTTTTACCGTGTTGGTATTTATATATATTGGTATAGTTATTTCCCTTCCCTTAGATTTGGCTTCTCCTGCTACATACATAACCTGGGAATTATTATTTTCATCGACTACGTTTTGTAACAATCGTGACTTTAGGTCGGGGTTAGAACTAAGATCTTTGGCATACTGTTCAATCGGCAAGAACTTTATAATAATAGTTTCTGGTGAGACGCGGGGAATTTTCGTGGTAGAGGCGAGAATATAGGGTAAATTAATAAGAGGTAATAACCCCAGTTTCTGTAAGGAATCAGTTAAAAAATAGGTGTTAACTGAATTCTCAGCAATTTTATATTCTTTTAACTCAGATACAAAATAAAATTGTGTGTAGTTTACTTTGCCTGATTTGGAGCCGTTCTGTTTTTGATTAATGAATTTTGTAAGGTTATATGTAATTGGCTCACGAACTTGAAGTAAAAATAAGGCAAGGAGGGGAAGAACAAGCAATACAATTATGCCAAAAAAAATCTTCTTATTATTGGGCGGAAAAAATGCCATAGATCTAATAATCTATGGTACGCACTTATCTGAATAAATTCAATTACCTGACTGCAAGCCCGGTAAATTTTTGCTCAATTTGGTATAGAGGGGGACTTGCGGAGAGACCCATTTTTTTAAAAAATAGATCCCAGGTACGATCTCTCGCTCCCATGGTTGATCTCCCAAACATCAGCTGGTACAAATATATTTCATTAATAATTGCTTTTTGCGTGTCTCCATCAAATATATTTAACATATCAATAGTTGCCTTGGTATAGGGAATTCGTTCTGTGATTGTGCCGGTTTCATCATCAAATTCAGTAGTCAAAGTAGCAAATCCTTCTGAGGCCATGGCTGCAGGAGCTGTTGCAAAGGCTGCTTCATCATGTTCTAAAATTACTACTGCCTTTGTATACTTCGTATTGCCATAGCCACCCATATCTAGTGCATAAATAGCATCTTTCATTTGAGAGGTCCATACATTCAAATCTGTTCCCTGGGCATTTAACCGTTTCGGCAAATCTGAATCGGTCACAAATTGCCACTCTCTTCCTTCAAATTGAAATTTAATTCCAGAAATGTACTTATCTCCAATTTCCTTTAATTCATCTCTCGTGATCTGTTCTGCAACCGTAGAATCTGGGACAACTTCAACTACAGGCGATACTGACTTCCATTCTATTCTGCCAGCGTTGGGAGTACCAAAGGCTACTTCGATAGGATCCCCGGTCATGATGCCGGTAAAGGCAATCAATCCATCACCAGTCGGAGCAACGTAATCAGCAGTAGGAGCTGCTTCTTTTAAACTTCCATTATCAGAAACTAATGCCTGCCACCCAACATCCGCGGTATTATCGGGAAGAAACAACATTCCACCACCATCAAAGGAAATAAAAACACTGGTTTTTGTGTCTGAATCATCGGGGGTTGGTGTTGGTTCTATAGTTTTTCCATCAGTACTTACTACTCCAGGAATAACCACTCGATACTTTTCAATCTTTAGTCTAGGATTTTGATTAAGGTAAGATTGAAAATTCTCTACAGCAAAATTTACACTGACGCTAATTTGGTTCCAGTAAGATTTTGATTTCAGGGCATCAAATTGAGGCAGGTATTCTACCTGTCCTGTCGAGGTTACAATCTCTGTACCTTCTGGAAAAAGACTAATTCCTTGTTCTGGGGATGTCTGGGCTAATAAATCTTCAACAGATGGGGCTGCGTAATCCGCAAGGTGAAGCGAATTACTGCCTCTCATACTGAGGTTTTCTCGTGCAGATTGATCTACGTTCGCCTGTACGCCGCCATTTATAGCAGCTCCGGTAGCAATTAAAAGTCCAACTCCAATTTCAGCTTTATTCATAAGATTTAATATATAACCTATAGTAAGGTAAAAACGGTCTTATTATACTCCTACTAGGAGGTTTGTCAAGTTTTTGTCAGGATATTACCAGCTAAATCTGCCTTTTAGCTTCAAAACATTTGCTTGGATCTTATCCAGGCTCTTTTCTACTGTGTCCATCTCAGCATCTGCTTCGATGGATAGGTGGCAGTAAACTCGTGAATATGAATTCACTCACCAACTAACTGTGTCCATCTCAGCATCTGCTTCGATGGATAGGTGGCAGTAAACTCGTGAATATGAATTCACTCGTTAACTGACCACCTAAAAAAAAAGACCCCCTACCGAGAGGGGGTCAAGAGCCTGCCGTTTACTTCAACGGCATTCCTGGTAACTAATGTCACACAGTAGCTCATATACGTTTATAGTAATACGAGATTCCTGGAAAGCTGTCAATAGTGATGTAAGACTTGCGTAAGAAGGGTTCTGAATCTGTTAAAATACTTTGGTGACAACGATTTTCTCCATTAATACATCTGACGGGCGAGTCAGAGCAAAGAGAATGATTTCGGCAATATCTGCTGTTTTCATCATCCAAGGTTGATTATGAGACTGGTCGATAGCGGCACTCTCGTATAAATTACTTTCAAACCCACCTGGAAAGAAGCTACTTACCTTTATAGATGTCTTTTGTAATGAGGTGCGAAGATCTTTGGTAAAGCCAGTCAATGCCCATTTCGTAGCCCCATAGGTTAACCAAAAACTATTATCGCCTGCGGGCGTATCTGATGCACCGGCGGTAGAAATAACATTAAAAATATACCCTGCATTGTTTTTCTTAAATAGGGGAAGGACCTCATAGGTGCACTGAATACTTCCTAAGGCATTCGTATCAAAAGCTATTTTCCGTCGTTCAGGGTGTTTTTCTTCGAGAGAATTATCAGTCCAGATACCAGCATTATTTATAAGGATATCAATGGTTTGAAAGGTTTGAATTACCGCTTTGATAGTCTTTTTTACCTGTGCAACATCTTGGATATCGCAGACAAACAATTCAGCAATTCCACCACTCTGAATAATCTCTTTTTTTAGCTGTTGTAAATTCTTTTGAGAGCGGGCAACTAGCGCCAGCTTGGCACCTTCTTTCGCTAATAAAAGAGCCAGCGTTTTTCCTAAACCAGAACTAGCACCAGTGATAACGATCACCGTATCTTTCAGTTTCATCTGCTGATAGTATCATAGGAATGAATTCGAAAAAATCCCATAACGATTTCATTATTGACTGTAGGATAACTACCTAGTATTGTGTGAAATAGACATCGAATTCTACCTTAGTACGATTCACGTACATGGTTCTACGAAGGAGGAAAAACCTCCTTCGGAATTATAAAATAAATAATATTTATTATTGATATAAATATTATATTTCTACTGCCAATAGATTACGAAAAGGCTAATAATAGCCTGCCTTCGCAAACGCTATGGCAGGCGAGGGAGGTGAGTGTATGGCCGCAGCATCAACAAAAGGAAATGAAAACTTGATGGGAGCCGCCTCCTATCTTCTGGGATTCATTACCGGTATCATATTTCTTCTCGTCGAAAAAGAAAGTAAATTCGTCCGTTTCCATGCCATGCAATCAACAATCTTATTTGGAGCAATATTCGTTATTAATATTGCCTTAGGGTTTATCCCATTGTTGGGATGGCTCGTCGGATTAGTTTTAAGTTTTGCAGCATTTATTCTTTGGATCGTTCTTATGTGGAAAGCATTTCAAGGTGAAATGTATAAATTGCCAAAGATCGGTGACTTAGCTGAACAACAGTTAAAAAAACTTAAGTAAATTATGGTAATT
>JBGALL010000086.1:0-6378 GCA_044223895.1 Candidatus Woesebacteria bacterium | reverse complement strand
CATTACCTACACACGTGTCTCTTTTTGGACGAATAATAAATCCTATTGGTAATCCTGTGGATAATGAATCGGCCTTTTCACCGGGTGGAGATCCTATAGACCTCGATACTATAGCTCCTGGTATAAATGAACGAGAACATGTCCATAATCAATTCTATACGGGAATAATTTTAATTGACACACTTATTCCAGTCGGGCAAGGTCAACGAGAACTTATCTTTGGAGACGCCCGTTCGGGAAAAGACCTCTATCTTATAGATGTTATTTTGAACCAGAAAGATAGGGATATAATCTGTGTGTACTGTTCTATAGGGAAAAGTGAGATCGATGTTAGAAGACTACAGGATAAAATTCGCAAGGCAGGAGCCGATAGTTACACGGTAATCTTGGCCGCAACCTCGAGTGAAGCCGCTCCTATGGTAGCCATAGCACCGTTAGTAGCCTGTTCACTCTCAGAACATTATGCAAAAAAAGGGAAAACCGTGTTAATTATTCTTGATGATCTCGGTACACATGCAAAATACCTTCGAGAAATTAATCTTTTGGCTGGACGTGTGCCTGGCCGAGAATCATATCCTGCCGGTATCTTTTATGAACATTCTCAAATGGTTGAGCGTGCAGGGAATTTCTTAGCAGAATATGGTGGCGGAAACATAACCATGCTTCCTGTAGTAGAAACGGATATGGAAAACATGACTAATTTGGTGCCTACAAACGTTATGTCTATGACCGATGGGCATACGTTGTTTATGTCTTCTCTTCATGCTGAAGGAAAATATCCTGCGGCAGATGTATCTAAATCTGTTACTCGTGTCGGTAAGCAAACTCAAATGTTAATCCACAAAGTATTAGCAGATAAAAGCACTGCTTTGCTAACTGAATATGCTGAGCTTGAAAGATTCTCTCGTTTCGGATCTGATTTAGCAGATGAAACAAAGAGAACGCTAAAGCGAGGAAAAGTAATGCAAGAATTAATCTCCCAACCAACTGGTGTTTTTATTGATGCACCGTTTCAAATCCTATTTTTGGGGTTAATATTCGCTGGATATTTCGATGATAAAGATATTACCTTTGTTCATCAGAAGAAAATGGATATTTTGGAATTTATAAAAAACAATAGCACTTTTGCTTCTTTGGCTGCTAAAATAAAAGATTATAAATTTGCTGATTTAATAAAAGTTTTAGAAGAAGCGAAAGATGAAGTAGAGAAGGGTATTGTCTACGTAAAAGTTCAGGACTCTGATGAGAATAAAGAAAGCAAAGAAACTAAAAAAGAAGAGCCAGCTGCTCCAAAAGCTGAAGCATCAACTTCTACTCAATCGACTGTTAGCAAAGTAAAGGAAGCTATTGAGGAAAAACAGGTAACCCCGCTAAGCACTACGCAAGATCCCTCTGCTAAACCAACAGATGCTTCTCCAACCACTGAATCTACAACAGTTACCGCATCACCTCCTGCGGAAGAGCCAAAAAAGAAACGAGCCATATTTAGTATGTTTGGTAAAAAATAATCTTCTATGTCTGTACTTGATGATATTAAAGACGATTTAACTGACTTACAAACGTTGCACATGATCGCTACTTCGTTTACTGATACTGCTGCTATGCGTATCCGCGGAATTCGAGAAGCCTTTGAAATGAACCAGCTATTTTATGCCGAGTTGTCTCACGTTTATCACTTGGTTAAGTTGGTTGCTATCAAACAGGGGCTTATACCTGATAAGCCTCCAGCTGCTAAAACCTTGTTAGTTGCCTTTACTGCCAATCAACATTTTTATGGAAATATTCACCGCCGGATTATGGAATATATCTTAAAAGAACGTGATAGAACTCATGCTGATCTCTTGGTTATAGGAACTACTGGGAAAGAATATTTAACGGTATCTGGTCAATCTGATGGATTTAAATTAATGCATTTTGAAAAAGATGATCCAACTCAAGCAGAAGTGGTCAAGCTTCTTGAAGAAATGCACCACTATACTAGTGTCCAAGTCTTTTATCCTCATTTTATGAGTCTCATGCGACAAGATGTCGGGATGATTGATATTACTCAGGTACAGGAGATGGATGGCCAAGTTACTGAAGAAGCAGATACCTATATTTTATTTGAGCCGGAAGTAGATAAAATATTAGAATTTTTTGAACGGCAAATTCGTGGCGTGTTATTTAAACGGGTTGTCTTGGAATCAGATCTATCCCGTACTGCTGCTCGTATGGTGTCTATGAATGAAGCGAGTGAAAGAGCTCAGGAGATGATGAAAGAAAAACATTCTGAGTATCTTAAGGTTATGAGATCATTTATTAACCGACAACTACTTGATACCTTCTCAGGAATGAGTCTATGGAAGAAATAATTGTTTTCCTTCGTTATCCAACTAGATTTTTGAATAAAAAAGGAAAGCAGGTATCGGTATCTATATATTTTTCATTTCCAAAGGAAATGAGATACCTGCAAAAGAAGGCATAGACTCGTCTTACGACAAATTTTCGCCTGGCGACTTACTCCGTAGAGTGCTTACTGTAATGGTTTCCCGGTTGTCCACCAATCAATAAGACAGGTGTTCATGTTGACGAAGCCGTTGTATATGCCCGACATAATGGGAGTATCATTTTTGGTAATTTCCCCATACATCGCAACGTATAGACTCGTCTGTTTGGATGATATCCGTATGACCTGTCCGTCCTCCACATCCTGAGCTTCAATGCTCTGGTCATCTGTATACAGATAGAGTGACGGATAGGTGCTTTCGGGAAGCCCCTCAAAAACTGGTTCGATACTGACCTTAAAGGTGCAGCTTAAGGCGTCGACGTTGTCAATACCAAGTTGGTCAAAGAAGCTTATCTGGTCAGGAGTTGAAGTTGGAGGAATCATCCTCAATGAGAAATACACCCCCAGCAAAAGGCCGAGCACCATCGCTACCAAACCGAAAATAAAGAGTACGCGTTTCATGACCGATTCCTCGAAACAGTATCTAGCCTCAATTGGCAGCTAGTTCTCACGAAAGTGTGAGACAAACAGATCACTGAATGATCTATTTGCCTCACACTTTGAATAAAGTAGAAGTAAGTCTTTTAAGGTACAAAATCCTTTGATCAACTACGCAAAATGTAGTCATAAACGATCCTAAAGTATCTGACAAAACATCTCGCAAGTCAATATTATAGGTCTAAATTTGACGGTGAAACAAATAAGTATTTTTACAGGATAGAGTTCATACTTGTCACTTGTTGTATAAGTCTGTAGACTGGTTTTATGGATGATTCTGCCCAGATACCACCACCAGCACCACCAATCGAAGAGACCCCAGTTGTGTCTGCTGAACATACAAAACCTCATACTAGAAGAGCAAAATTTACTGTCGAAGAAAAAACTGTCGAACAATCTCCTGAAGGAGTAGAAGAAATTCCTACTGATGCAGCTGTTGATGAAGCAGCCACATTGCCAAAGAAATCTGGCTTCTCCGGGCGTATAGTGGCTGTACGAGGGCAAATTGTAGAAGTTGAATACGATGACAGTAATAATATTCCTCTAGTATCGGAAATTTTAACTTCCCCAGAGAACGAACACATGCGTTTAGAAGTCTATAAATATGGTGAAGGCAATATTCTGTTTTGTCTTTTATTAACGAAAAAAAGTGATTTAAAACGGCACATGCCGGTGACGACAACGGGCGCCCCACTGACTATCCCTATAGGAAAATCAGTCTTAGGGCGAGTCATGAATTTGTTTGGTGATCCTCAAGATAATAAAGGAACAGTAGGAGATGGAACTCGTTTACCAATTTTTCCCACAGAAAATTTAGCTAGGAATTCTCCTATTTCAGAAGAAATCGTTGAAACAGGTATCAAAGTATTAGATTTTTTTACCCCATTTTTGAATGGAAGTAAGATTGGTTTTGTGGGGGGAGCTGGTGTAGGAAAAACAGTTCTCATGACTGAATTAATGCGGAATATTACCTTTAAACATAATGGCTATGCTGTTTTTGCTGGAGTAGGCGAGCGTATTCGTGAAGGGCATGAACTATGGAAACAGTTAGAAGAATCAAAAGTCATGGAGCGAGCAGCCATGGTCTTTGGCCAAATGAACGAAAACGCTGTTATTCGTTACCGGGTCATCGCAGCAGCGGCGACTATTGCAGAATATTTCCGTGATAATGAAAAGAAAGACGTATTACTTTTTGCTGACAATGTTTATCGTTACGTACAAGCCGGTTCTGAAGTTGCAGCCTTATTGGGTACCATTCCATCAGAGTTGGGATATCAGGCTACTTTGGAGTCTGATGTGGCTAAAATAGAAAATAGACTTATCTCTACGGAAAATGGATCCATTACCTCGTGTCAGACGGTTTACGTGCCTTCTGATGAATTATCTGATGCTGGTGTCGCTACAATTTTATCTCGTCTAGATGGTGCTATTATTCTCTCTCGTACCATTGCTTCTCGGGGATTTTATCCAGCCGTAGATCCGTTATTGTCTGCATCAAAGACCTTAAATCCAGATATCGTTGGTAAAGATCACTATGAAGTAGCAACTCAGGCCAGAGAAGTGCTAAACCAGCACAAAAGTTTAACTCGTATCGTGGCTATTGTAGGTGAATCCGAGCTATCTGCTTATAATCAATTGGTATATCATCGAGCTAAAAAGTTATTAAACTATCTCACTCAACCATTCGTAACCGCAGAAGCACAAACTGGCAGAAAAGGAGCCTCTGTAGATCGGAAAGAGACGATTGAGGACATCAAAAAGATAATTGGCGGAAATGTCGATCAAGTGCCAGATGAGAAGTTTTTTAATATTGGAAGTCTGAAAGAGGCATCCATACTGTAAGCGACAAAAATCCTTTTTTTATTAACAAACTTCTATAAGTCTTTGTGAAATATTTCCATTTGCGATTTTATACATTTTTTAAGAATTTAAAACAACAAAAAAGATAAATTAATTATAAACTTATAATATGAAATTAACCATCTCAGTAAAAGCAGCCGATAGCACACTATGGGAAGGAGAAGCCGATAGTGTTTCTTCGACCAATTCTCAAGGGCCCTTTGATATTTTACCATTCCATTCTAATTTTATATCGGTTGTTGAAAATCACCCCATAACTATAAGGATAGGAAAGGAAAAAAAAGAATATAATTTTCCTTTTAGTGTTATTTATGCCCACTCTAATAAGGTTCAAATATTTACCAATCTTTGATTCATCTCCGCTGATTTCTCCATTAATATAGTAGGCTTTTCGAAATTTTATTTCTCTCTTTGTAAATAAAAACTTATAGTCATGGAAAATTTGACAAGTATTTCTTAGCTAAAATGCTGTTAATACGCTCTGTTGGTGTTTTTTTCAAAAACCTATATTACAAATGTAGTTCTCGTTGATTCCATAAATTGAATCTCTCTACAAAGCCAAGGGTGAGCTTGAATAGCTTTTACAAAGCAAATCCAGAAATAAATATTTTAAAGTTAATTTTTTATGTTTTCTTGAAAATGATTAACAGCTTGTCAAAACAAGCTATTAACAGCATCCAAAATTTACAAGTAAATAGCAATTATTAGAGTCTTTTTGAAAAATGGTATTTGGATTGTTCTAGCAATGTTTATTCGTGCTTGACTGAGCTCAAAAAATCCTTTTAACTGGATAAAGGATATATTTCCTAACGGATTACTGCAGAAATCCGTTGGTATGTTAGAAACTATTTAGAAATCATCACGTGAATACGTACATTTCCGATTTTTCCAGTTTTCTGAGAACAAAAGGACTGAGCAAAAGTTCCGTCCGAAATTATGCTGCCAATATAGAGCGGCTTTTTGCGTATACCAACCAAACCACGGGAAAAGAATTTACTCCTGAAGCCTTCGATGATCAGTTGATCGAAAATTTCTTATCTTATCTCAAGACGAGTGGTGTCCCTGAAAGCTCATTGCGACAATACAAAGCTGCGATAAAGCAGTTCGGTCCTTTTGTAAAACCAAATTTTGTTTTTCCTGGAGAATCTGCAGCTCCAGTGAAGCCTGCTTTTATTCCTCAACATCCTCCTGAACCTCTGGTTCAATCTAATTCATTACCTCCAGCTGTGGAATTGTTCCCAGCATCTTCGCTTACCAATGCTATACCAGTCCCTAAATGGCAAGAGGCTGTGAAAGAAGAAAAAAAATCCTTCTTACGATCTCATTTCCTTGGACTAACGGTGCTATTGTTAATTATTGGCGCAGCTTCCTTGCTACTTTCATACTTTTTCATTTTGGGAGGTAAACCCGAAGAGCAACTAACCGATCAGACTTCTCAACAGCAATATGACTTTGATCAAACTGAGAGTAGTGAATCAGGATCAATGAGACATCAATCCAACGTTTTAGCTGCTCAAGCACAAGAAGGTCAATTA
>JBGALL010000085.1:0-6339 GCA_044223895.1 Candidatus Woesebacteria bacterium | reverse complement strand
ATCATGTAGTCGTGATAGTTTGCATAATCCATTGCAGACGATGACCAAAACCCTGGACTCCATGACTGTGAACCTTGAGAAGTTGTCCGTAAATGATGATAGGGATCAGTTTGCTGCATGTAGGTGCTATATGTTTGATAAAAGCGATAGACATCTGTATTAGAAGGGATGTGCCCATGTTCATTCCAAGTTTCCCATCCCAGAAGAGCCGTTGAATATCCCCATCGGGCTACCCGATAGCGAAAGTTTCTCTTCCAGTAATTAATGTGAAACTGATTATCATATGAGACTGGAGAAGGGTTCCAACCTTCGGCATATATAGAAGCATCCCAGATCCAGTATGGATCACCGTGAGAACATAATTGAATATAAATACCGTTCTGTTCAGCTGCATTTAAGATTATGTCCTCTTCATAGTTTCCCCGTTGATTCATTTGCGTCCCTTTTGGTAATGCTCTGGCAACATCATCTTTGCCTCCAAGACTTGCATCATCGGGATATTTATAGCCGTCAAAATGACCTTCAACAGTTAATCCATATCCATCATTTTGATCCCAAATTCGGGTAAAATTTATATTATTATTTTTAAAATCTGTAAAGGAACTTTCATACGAGGTAGTTCTCCCGGGACGCCACCATTGTCTTCCAGAACCATTCGGGATGAAACTTTCTCCATTTTCAAATTCAAAGAAACGCGAATCTCTCGGCGAAACCCGTATAAAACCCTTGAGTGATGAGGTAGTCGACTGAAACGATAATGAACCAGTGGCAGGATATCTACTTGTTCCATCTTTATCTTGGACACTAAGGTAATAGGAATATTGACCAACTTCCTCAGGTGCAAATCTTATTTTCCAAGAATAATTAGAGGTAGGAGTCATTGTGTCCCCCGAACGCTGATAATCCTGAAAGTAAAATGCGGGAACTTTTAAAGTATTTCCAGATGGAGCAGTAAAAATGGCGTCAATGCTTATTCCGTCTACACCATAAGGAGAATTCCTACCGGGATATTGTGATGGAGTATCAGATGAATCATAAAAATAATACGGCAAAAATGAACCTGCAGGAAAGGTTCTTGAAATCTGAAAGGTAGATTCAAATTTGGCAAACTTTGGCACAGAAGCTGCATTTGTAGTATAACTAGTGACTGTAGTTACAGCCCAGACAGGATAGGGAAGAATCAGGAGAAAACCCACTCCAATAAATATCCAGATTATGTTCCGTAATGACTTAGCCATAAAATATAATCAGCCCCATCCACAACACCACTTTTATTATAATCTCCTATACTAGCCCCACCAGTCAAATGTTGAGAATAGTGAGTTAACCAAATAACATAATCTGCTCCATTTACATGACCATCATTATTTCCATCTCCGACTAGAGGTTGCGCTAGCACAGTGGGAATTGAGGTTGGGTTGGTTCCCACAGTACCACTGTGTTTCAGCACCATAATATCGCCACCATTTCCTTCTACAATTATGTAACCAGAAGAAACATAGGTATACCGTGGAAGAAACCCAGAACTATACGAGGTGCCCGCTCCGGTATTTCCGCCAGAATCATTGAGTGACAAATCAGCTCTCCACCCCGGAGGATCCGCAACATTCCAATACTCCCACCAACCAGGCCCTCCTAATCCTCTCCCTCCGTCAGTAACAAAATTCAGAGAAGAACAACTTCCTGACCAACGAGTGTTTACATCTTTACAAGAAACGGTTTTTATCGCCCGATAAATAGGGGGATGAAATGATGTATTAATTGGATTCGTGTAGGTTAGTCCTAAAGAACTACTTCGATCCGTTATTTTTACACTTGTACTAGCAGCCCAATGCGCATATAACAAGGAGTTTCCGGCAACCATTAAAGGAGTTTGTTCATCAATGATATGTGTAGGACTATTCCCCCCAGCGTTGCTGTAATTATTCATTTTGATAAATCGCAGGTCTCCAGCAGATAATCCCGAAACTGTTGTATTATCTAGAACCATTTCTCCCATATGTCCAGACCAACGATAATCAACAGTCGGCGTTGTTTGACCACTTCGAAACGGGATATAAGCAACTTCTTTTCCATCACCCAAATCTTTGACTACTGGTTGTGTGCCCATTACCCCATAGGCTTGTGAACTTCCGGTATTAAAATCTTCAGTACTACCATACCCAACGCCTGCAACAAATTGTTCAGCTCCAGTATTTAGATTCAAAGCAAAAAGATTTTTATATTGTGTATTTTGGGCAAGCCAGGTTTTATTTTCTGCATTCGTTATTCCAAAACGTCCACTATTAGGCCCCTCGTACAAGGCTTGATGGGGAAGTTGCATGCGGAGAAGTACGATGCCACTTTTTTCGGCTATAACGGGAAATCCTCTTTCAAATTGTGTTCCGTAAGGTGAACCACTCGCAGTGAGTGAACTAGTGATAGTAGGATCTCCAGGATTATTTGGTGTAGGCTTAACTCGCCATTTACGTGATCCATCGGTTCCATTTACCGCATGTACGTATAAATCATCAGTAGCATAAATTACTACATTTGCTGTTGCAGAATAAGAAGGAAGAGTAGCCACAGTAGAGCCTGCTATATAGATCCAATTAGCTGTCATTGTGGTTGTATTAATACTATGCAACTTCCCATCATCGCTAACTGCAAATAATTTCGTATCTACCAAAAGTAAGGCTTTATTTACTGGACTACTGGCATTGTAACTCGCGCTCAACTGACCAGTCGCTGCATTTAATTTATAGATGAATCCATTACTCCCACCAACATACACAAAACCAATACTATCCAACACTGGTGCAGCATTAAATTTAACGCCCAATGGGTTATAAGTCCAAACTTGAGAACCTGATGCTAAAGAAATTGCATATATCCCTTTTGATCCAGCGGGAATAAATAGGTTTCCTCTACCGACAATGGTTCTGGCTTCTGATGGGGCATTGTAGAAATGATTGCCAGTCCCACCAGACGAGTCAGCACCATTAAAAGACCATTGAAAGCTCCAAGGCTCAACCGGTTCTTCGGAAGTATAACCTGTTCGTTGCGCATTTCCACCGTCTTGAGACCAATCGGCTGCGGCAACAATCTGAAGAGGGAAAATAAATCCCAACACAATGATGCAATAAAACCATAGTCTATTCATAACGAATACTATCAGCTTACGGTATCGTGAATGGTGAGTAAAGGAAGAGCGGAGCTAGTATTAAATTTTATGGATGAGTTTATAGGCAATTAATGCCAAGGCTTCCCGTTTTAAAAAATTCCAATTCGCAAACAAATTTTTATCATTCCAACATGGACTCGTCATTGTTGGTGAAAGAGCGTATTTATATCCTAATTTTGCAGCCACTAGATCAGCTCTGGCATTATGATAAGGTTCGGTAACTATGATAACCGACGACAGATGGGCGTTGCTAATAATTTTTTGGGAGAGCAAAAGGTTTTCATAGGTTGAGGTTGATTCTTTTTCCAATAATATATCTGTTTCAGGAACTCCTGACTCCATAGCCATTTTTTTCATTGTTTCAGCCTCATTTGCATTTGTTTCCTTATCAGTCCCCCCGGACATCAGAATTTTGGAGGCAAAACCTTCTTTATAGAGGGAGACTGCATGATCAACTCTCGCAAGAACACAGGGATTGTAATGTGGATGGGGGACTAACATCTGATCTAACTTTCGTATCTAGCCTGGATTTATTTCCTATATACCATATCAAAGCTCCAAATATGATTATTGCTGCTATAACAATGGCTGAAATAATGAATAGACTAAGTTTCATAATTCTTGTAAGTATAATAATTTCTGAAGAGATGGAGATACGGGGGTAGTGACCGTTGAGGGACTCGAACCCCCGACACTTGCGATGTAAACGCAATGCTCTACCAACTGAGCTAAACGGTCAAAATTATTAACCAGATAGTCTATAATAACTATCTAGACTCGTATTATACGAAAAAATAGTCTCCTCTCGCAAGGAATTTATTTATATGAACCAAAATTACGGTGGTGTTATTTGGACAAATCACGCGTTACAACGGTTAGAAGAACGAGGGATTAGCCAGAGAGATGCTTTTGTAGCCTTCCAAAGTGCTGATGAATCTCGGTACGCTGAGACCCAAGGTGGGTGGATTTACTATAAAACCTTTGGCAATCGAAAAATAGAGGTAGTCGCCAAACAAAACGAACGTAAAGAGTGGCTTATTGTATCAGTTTGGGAAAAACCAATCTATGGGAATCATGTCAAAAAACGCCCTTGGTGGCTAAGACTTTTTCGCCAAATATTTTTTGGTGACTATCGGTAGATTGTTATCAATACTTTTTTACTTCCCGTAATTATTGAGCCAGAGAATATAATCTTTACCGTTGACCATTCCATCACCACTAAAATCTCCCTGAATCGATCCTTGGGTTGTGTTTGTTCCGTAATTGAGTAACCAACTTATATAATCTGCTCCATTTACCTGACCATCACCATTCGCATCACCAATTTTACGTGTTGGTGTATCGGTAACAGTTGGTACTGAGGTAGGAGTAGACGTATTGGTCGGTGGTGGATTGGTTGGAGTAGGAGTTCTTGTCGGTGTTGCCGTATTTGTCGGGAATGGGGTGTTGGTTGGTATCGGCGTTGGTGTCCGGGTTGGTGTTGGTGTATTCGTTGGAACAGGAGTTGGTGTTCTCGTTGGCGTAGGAGTATTGGTGGGTGTAGGTGTCGGTGTCCGAGTCGGTGTAGGGGTGTTTGTCGAGGTTGGCGTTGGCGTTCTCGTTGGCGTAGGACTATTGGTTGGTGTGGCAGTATTGGTAGGCAATGGTGTCGATGTAGGTGGGGGTACCAAGGTATAATTTGAACCAACAAAGGCAACAACATTTGAGTCCAAATCACTAAAATAGGTCAGCGCTGTGTCTATGCCAATTGTTCCAGGGCTGGGTGGCTGAGTAACGAATTTCATTGGCAATGTAGCTAGTAAAAAAGTCCCCATTGGTGGACTAGCTAAATTATCTGGTGATAATCCTAATAGTATTTTAATTTTTCCGGTAGTATTCGCTTCTGCCATCGTTGTTTTGGAATCTATATAGGTAAGGACATTACTAATAGTAATTTCTTGGGCAAGCTGAATCCTCGTAGTATCAAAACTAAGATTTACTTCTGCAAACCCGATACCAGTAGTAGTCGTAGCCTGTACAGAAACGGGGATAGTATTGTTTTGTATAACTCCTTGGGTATAGGAGATAGTTATGGGACCCCCAGCCGCATTTGATTGCTGTTGCTGATTTTGTTGAGCTCCACGAGAAGTCAAAGAAATGACGAATATACCACCGATAAATAATAGGACAATGATAAAAACAGCAAGAAACGAAAATTTTTGATTCATAACCGAGCAGAATTCACTAACTACTAGACTAAAGAATATTTTCCAACTCGTCAAATATAAACTTCTGGATAAATTCAGTGAGTATTCAGATTTTGAGGGAACTATATGGTGAAGAGTCCAATTAATGCCTGTTTAGGATGAGCAAGAAAGGAATATTCATTTTCAGAGGTTCTTTGTACATATGTTGGGTCGTAAACGCTAACAATTTTGGTTGCATCAAAGTCGAATAAATAACGAATGGAATCATTGGACCAAGGTTTACCATGGAGCCACACCGACCTAATTGGATCACAAGTTAAATCAATCGTCCGGGCATAGGTAATAGAAGCCGGATTTAATGTTGCATCAAAACTGTGATCGACATCTTCCGGGAAATCCCATACCTTCGAATTATTATCTCTATCTGTCCCAGTGGAGATAATCTGCTGTAAGCGTACTTTTTCGCAATGTCTAAGAATAATTTCCGTATGGGGATAGTGAATCCTATTCAAATTCTCTTTCAACCGCTCCGGAAAGGAATGCCACGTATCGAGTACCTGTAAAAAGCAGTTAGTTCTTAAAGGATTATTTCCACTCGTTTCAATAGTTAAACTAGGAACCTCTTTCATATATAACCTTATATTTTACCATATAGGTTATATTTTATTAAAATGATTATCTATCAGTTCATGCACTAACGATTACTTTTCTCCAATAATTTCTTCTAACAATTCTGGAAAGTGGTTGGTATTCATTTGGTAATATAAAAAATGTCCTTTTTTTTCTAATTGGACAACTCGTGGATGTAGTGACTGTATGTAGAGTTCTTTTGATTTGAGGTGATGAGGAAAGTCATTGGAGCTAAACAAAACAATTTCATCAGCAATAGCTATTGGATCAGTTGGCAACTGAAAATTATATAAATCTTTTCTGGTATCATCTGGTGTTTCAGGAATTTTTGCTGGAGCGACCAAAATTAATTTTTTTATA
>JBGALL010000084.1:0-6382 GCA_044223895.1 Candidatus Woesebacteria bacterium | reverse complement strand
CCATCTGAGCGAATTGGTTAAAGAACGGTGTCAGATGGATGCTTCTGGCTGGACATGAATGAACAGTACCATCAAATTTTTGGAAAGTACCAGTTAAGCCAATTCTGGTTATTCTATCGTCTTGATATTGATGATAGGATACCCGTTCTGATCCATGTCCAACATGATGTTCGAACCAAGAGATTATCTGTCCATCGAGATCGTATAAATACCCGATATTCCTGTGTGCTCGTTTATAGTTAAATTCCTTTTTATCCCGATTGGGTTCGGTCTGGAAATTGCTAGGATTCTCTCGTTCCAGAAAACTTAAGAGTGATCCTGCTTCGTTATAGGCGCTGAATAGATCGGAATTCAGTTTGGTTATCGTTTCGTTATCAGCCTGTGGAAAGGCACGTACTAAATCTGCTTTATTTGTGGATCTAATATTTATTACCTCCCAAAGTATTGGACTGGCATGTTCTCTGCCAAAGTCAGCAGCGAACTCTTGATAGCCGGCTAACCGTTCGGCAAACAAATTTCGCTTCTTAACAAATTCGAGAGTGATTCCTTCCAGAAATAAACTACTGACTTTTCCTTTTACGGTCCCTCTGGGACGATCTACTTCGGGAATTTTTTGATATTCGCCAAACGATTGTGCAAATCTATCGGCGGTTGGGAGTAGATCAACGATATCGTTTGGAGTACTAGCCTGGCCAACGAGGTTTAATAGCTGTTGGTATTGGCTCCCCAGCTGATAATGATACTCATGATTGATTGTTCGTCCTTGTTCACTTTGTGCTGTCATTGTCCTCCTCAATTATTTCTACAGTACCTGTCCACCCATAGGCAAAACCAGAACTGTTCTGGAGATAGTTTTTCAACTGTGGGTCAACTCCTTCAAGAAAGGTTCGTAATCGGGACATATTTACCCAAAGCAGTGACCTTTTCTCTGGATGATCAAGGATATCTGTCCCCCATATTTTCTGTATGAAAATTTCATGTTCAATTTCATTCGGTGCGTGTTGGATAAGGATAGAAAGAACTCTAAACATAAGGGGAGTTAATTTCCAAACAGACTTATTTGGATGAGTAATTCCTTTTTTGTCTATATCAAAGATATAGGGAGTATTGGGATCACCAGTTATCGAATAGCGAACCTTCTTGCGAGTAAATAACTCCAACTCTTTTTCTAATCCCACTATGGTCTGTTCTTGTTGATCAATAATACTCATTAATTCATCTAATTTATTAGTAAATATCTGCGCTTGTTTATCGGAGCTATTTCCTTGGATTTTGGCGGACATAAAATCAATTAAGGCGCGTTGAGCCTCAATTTTGCGGATATCGTCGGGATTATGTTCGAATGATCTAGGTCTTTCAGCCATGGTATTTGGTAGAGGCAGGAGGTTGTGATGTATGTGCCGCGGAGAGGACTCGAACCTCCACGTCTTGCGACATAGGCTCCTAGGGCCTACGTGTATACCAGTTTCACCACCGCGGCAATGTTCCCTATTATACTAAATCTTTTGCTCGGCTGTGAAAACGTGGTACGATTTGCTAATGAAAGTCCAGTATCGTAAGGCAGAACCAGCTCCAAAAAAGCCTGTCAAACGGAAACGTGCAGTAGCTCGTTCGTGGATTTTACCGGTGTTTGGGTTGGTATTCGGATTACTGGCAGCTTTTGTGTATGTTAAGTTCCATCCTCAAACTATCAAGGTTGTTAGCAATCCTTTAGTAAAAATTACTCCTACGCCGACACCGACTCCAGGTCCCAAACCTGTCTCTATACTTCTCTTGGGATATGGTGGACCAGATCATGATGGCGGGTATTTGACTGATACGTTGATAGAAGCCGTGGTCCAACCCGAAAAAAAACAGGTACTGATGATAACCATTCCTCGTGATTTGGCAGTATCTATCCCGGTGTCGGATACCCAAATGTGGGAAGATAAAATTAATGCTGCCTTTGCTATTGGTATTGATGATAAAAACTATCCTAACAAACCAAGTCAATATAAAGGTTCAACCAATCCCGGTGCATTAGCAAAAAAGCTTATTGGTGATGTAACTGGATATCCCATTGATTATTATGTAGCTTTAAGTTTTGATGGATTTGTCAAAGCGATCAATACCTTAGGTGGTGTAGATGTAAGTTTTGATCAAAGTTTTGATGATTATCGTTATCCTATCCGCGGGAAAGAAAATGAATCCTGTGGATTTAGTGAACAAGATATTGCTACCCTTTCGGCTACCTATAAAGGTGATGATTTAGAAAGCCTGTTTACCTGTCGCTACGAACATTTACATGTTTCTAAAGGGACACAACATTTGGATGGAGAAACGGCTCTAAAAGTTGCTCGTTCACGTCATAGTGCGGAAACTAGAGGAGATTTTTCTCGTTCGCAACGACAACGAGCAATTATTCAGGCAGCGAAGGAAAAAATATTCCAAGTAGGATTTTTACCAAAAGCTATTCCTTTCTTTTTGTCTTTGGGTAAAGATCTAAAAACAGATGTGGATGCAGGGTTTCTAACCTCGTTACTCCCCTTTGCTCAGGATTTACGGACCTACAAAATTGTAGCTATTGCCCTGTCTGATGAGAATGTTTTGAATCAGGGGTATAATGGCCGAGGTCAATATGTGCTGACTTCCAAGACTGGAGAATATAATTGGAAAGGGATACAGGACTATATCCAAACCGAAGCTACCAAGAGTTCTGAACTAAAAGAAGCCTCCCCGAGTGGAAAATTATAGGTTATTACTGTATACTTAGTGGATGGAAGAGCTACCAATGCAGGGAGTTATTCTCTCCCCATCATTACCATCTACCGAAACTATTTCTGATGTGATCCCAGTGACAGTTACTCCTGTATCGATAAAAGTTGGGATTGGATTTATTCTAGCTATTGTTGTGGGTTTTGTCTCCATGGTGTATTACTTCACCGTTTCTAATCGTTCTCTGCGTGATCAATTATTAAATGCCCAAAACGATCTTACCCAAGCCAAATCACAGTATGCTGCTGCTTTTCAGGAAAAAACGTTGTTACAAACTTCGTTAGCCAGTAAATCAGGGAGTGTCCTCGGTGATTCGAAAGTACAATTCTCTTCGACAGAATTTCCAGTTACCTTTATTTCTGGCGAATCTCAAAAAGTTGCTCAGAGTTTTAAACCCAATAGTTCCTCTCCAGTCTCTTTGGTGAGTCTACAATTATTTGCTAACTCTGCCAGTGGTGGCAATCTGCTTTTACGTTTTTATGAAATGAAAGGCTTAACTGTCGATGCAGGAGAACAAATAGCGGAAGCTACGATCAGTGCCAAAAATATTTTTGCCAAAAAAGGTTTTAATTTTACTTTTGAAAAGCCAGTAATTATCGATCCGAAAAAAGAGTATGCATTTATCGTCGAAGCGAAAGAGGCCAGTACCGAAGCGGATTTAGTCTTTACAGATGTAGATTCTGACAATACTGGGATGATGTATGAATATATTCGGGTTTTTGATGAACATGGGGATCTAATAAATACTAGTCGTGATTGGATTGCTCGCAAAAATCAGGATTTGAAATATAACGCCATGGTTAATTATTGACCAAATCGCTTCATTACCGCTCTTAAACCAAAGAGATATACTAAGAAGAAACCAGTTAAAACATCAAGATGAATATACGTCGGGTTTCCACAAGTACAATCTTCTACTCCGCCGTGTACTAATTGAATTGTTAATACTGCAGGTTCTAATCTTGTACTCATTCTCACAGGGCAAAAGATCATATCACTTCGTTGATTAGAACGGAGACATTGTTTGGTAACAAGAAGCTGTAGTTTATTCTCAATGAATGAAAATGAAAAAAATAAAATAAAGGCCAATCCAACGCCAAAAAATATTTGGAAGAGAATCTTTAAAACGGTTTTCATAGGAACTAACTTCCTATCTTAAATTCTACTACATCGCCGTCATGCATTTCGTATTCTTTGCCTTCCATCCTGGCTTTGCCGTTTTGTCTGGCACCTACCCATCCGCCCAAGGTTACAAAATCTTGATAAGCGACGATGTCGGCTTTAATAAATTTTTTCTCAAAATCTGTGTGAATAGTCCCAGCTGCTTGAGGGGCTTTTGTACCGCGTTTGATGGTCCAGGCTTTGGCTTCGATGATCCCACAGGTTAAGTAGGATATGAGTACTATTTTTTTGTAGGCTGTTTTGATCAGTCGATCTTATCCTGATTGATCCCATCCGAGGGATGAAAGATATTCTTTTTGCTCTTCGGGTGATAGTAGAGCTAGCTCAGATTCTATTTTGGCAGATATGAGCACTGTATCATCTTGAGATTGATATTCGTCATCTTGATTCTTTTGCTTGTCATCCTTCACGTTGTTCAGGATGACAGATGCTTGTGACTCAGAGACATTTCGTACAAAGATGACTGGTTTCATGGTGAGGAGATTTAAATCTCGTACTGCGTCTCTATCTTCATCGTCGGTTTCGAGGATGACTTCTCGGGCTGATTTACCATCATTGAGTGCGGCTATAAGGATTTGCACTAGTTCCCATTTACGGATGAGTCGCTTGTCTTTGGTTCCTCTGGTTTCGGTTTGTTTGGTGAGGGTTTGAAGATCTGCTAGAACTAGTTCGGTTTCGATGATTCCTTTGTCTCGTTCTGGATTTACATCTCCGGCGACGTGGATGACGTCGGCATCTTCGAAGTAGCGGGTGACATGACAGATCAGGTCTACTTCTCGAATGTGGGAAAGGAATTTATTTCCCAGTCCTTCGCCGGTAGAGGCTCCGGCAACGAGTCCAGCAATGTCGACGAATTCTACGGTAGCGTTACTGAGTGGCGGTCGTTTGCCTTCTGTTTTTTAGACAAAATCGGCGAGTTTATCTAGGCGTTCATCGGGTACAGGGACGATACCGATATTTGGTTCGATAGTGGCGAAGGGATAATTGGCTGCCAAAGCCTGCTGCTTTTTCAGCAAGGCATTAAACAAGGTAGATTTACCTGCATTTGGGAGACCAACAATTCCAATTTTGAGTGACATGAACGTATTTTATCACGAATTAGCTTGTAATGGTTCAGATTACTGAGGTAATTTCCTGAGGCAAGTATCGAATTTAGTTTTATTGACTGTTAATATCTGCATGTTGGTAAAATAATCAGCTCTAACTTTATTTTGTCTAACTAATGTTACTATGCCCAATCGATCAAAGAGTAATGTACCAAAGTCTTCTTTATCAAGTGTAAAAAATGTGCAAGGCACAGAATATACTGACATTCTTGCAAGGATTAACAAATCACCAAGAGGTATTCTTGGATTTCCAACATGAGCATATATTCGTGCTATATCCAATGCTTTTTTGTATGTAAGATTATGAATTTGATTATGATCCATCATTTTTAAAAACCCATTATATTCAATAAAAGTAGAACGTTCGGTGAATAAGTGTTCTTGATAAGCTCCACGAAGAAACTCTAATTTAGCAGTTGGGTCTATTAGTATAGTAGAATGTTCAGTAAATTGCAGAAAAAATCTAAAAAAAATTTCATCTGTAAAACATAGTTGAAGAACAGAAGTATCGGGAACAATAAACTCACCTAAATTCTTTTTAAGAGATGGATCAAATGAGGGATAAATTTGAGTCATTCTTATTCGTTTTTTTAACATTCTCGGTTTCTATTTCTTCAATTTTCTTTTTCGCAGAACGAATAGAATCAATTACTTCATCAAAAGTTTTATTACCCGCAGGTTCCATATCATTTTTTCTAATCATCTGTTTATCTTTATCTTGTTTCATGGTTTAAGTTTAGACAAAGTTTATGAATTAAACAATATACACATGTAAGAAAATTTAATATAACTTTTATAATCTTAATAATATTTGATGTTTTACTTGCAAAAAAAATATCTAGTCGTGAGATAATGTGGGTCTGGCGGATGGGAGTGTGGATACAATAGCTCGTTTGTGGTATCACGATGTGATCGACGTAAGATCTGTACTCGAAGATAGTTATTCCATGTAGTCTTAACTTCTCCTATTCCCTGGTGTATACAACAACTCTTCTCGAGGTTGGATGGGTATACCGCAATATTCTAGAGCTGATTTGGTTATCCCAGCACACCCATCTGGCCAATACCCTCCTCCAAGACGTATAGGTTCCTGTTGGATAGCCGGATTGTAATTCTGTATCTCAAAATGCGGATTGTTTCCCATTTTCAAACTGGTGATAAATTCTGCCAGACGTGACCAACTTGTTTTTGGTAATTCATGCATTCGTTCTCTGTATTCCGAAAGATATGATTCTGGATCTGTTATCCCCCACATGGGCATTGGATCATTATTTGCTGTAGGGATATATAAAAAATTGTCTAGTCGTAGGGAATTTTGTATCGGTTGGGATCGAAACATC
>JBGALL010000083.1:0-6532 GCA_044223895.1 Candidatus Woesebacteria bacterium | reverse complement strand
GAGGTGAAAACATATGAACATATATAACAATTCTTGGAACGAACAAACAACTCGAACGCCAATACTAAAAATCTGGCGAGAAATTCAAGCACGTGAACAACTGGAAGATTCTTCTTCCGGCGTCCAACAAGATACTCCAGAAGATACTTCTGAACAAACAGTAAACTAATGATCCCCTTCCTCACTCTTACCAAGCGCCGCTGGTAAGAGTGATTGCCGTCTCTAAGAAATACAACCCTAAGAAGAAATAGAAGGATTAGAACTTGAATATTATTAGTACCTTTATTACATTGGTAGGAATGAAGAAATCTTCCAAGGGGAAATTAACAGTCATCGCCGGACCAATGTTCTCCGGGAAAACAACCAAATTAGTGGCAATGGTCGACGTGTTTGAACGAATGGGCTATCGCGTACTAACTGTCAAACCAGCGATAGATGTTCGTTATAGTACTGTGAGTGAAATTCACAGTCATGACCATAGGACATCCAAAGCCATCATTATTAATGGTGAATCTCCAGAAGAAATCATACAGAAAATACTTGCTGATAAGCCAGATAAAGTAATCATTGATGAAGTTCAGTTTTTTGATAAAGAAAAAATTATTACGGTCATCAAACAATTAAAGAAACTAAAACTCCATGTCATCGCAGCTGGACTTCTCTATGATTATTTACGTCGTCCTTTTGGGGCTACTGCAGATTTAGTGGGTTTAGCTGATGAATCTCTGGAATTATTTTCTGTCTGTCAAAAATGTGGTTCACTTGCCCGTCATACTGAGAAGAAAAAAGGGAGCAAAAAGTTTAAAATTGACGTCGGAGCAGCTGATAAATATATTGCTGTTTGTGAACACTGTCATCGAATTTATCGATAAAACGTCTCTAGTTTATCCGTAGAAAAGGTATACAGTATAAACTGCGTATATGACATCAAAAGAAGCTCAAGCTACAGTAGTAAATATTGTTCGTCACGGAAACGTAGAAAACCCAAATGAAATATTTTACGGGCGGCAACCTGGATTTCATTTAAGCGAATATGGCTGTCACGAGGTAATGGCCTTGGCAGAATATTTACAACAGAATTATCCCAATATCGTTGCCATCTATACCAGTCCAATGGAACGGACACTTGAGACCAGCATGCTCATCCAAGAACGTTTTGAGGGCATATTTATACAATCGGATAATAGATTAATAGAAGTGAAAACTCCCCGTGAAGGTCGACCGCGCTCTGAATTTTTTGATGATAACTTTAACTTTTTTCGTCCTGAGGATATTGCCAATGGTGGTGAGTCCATTCCAGATCTATTAGAACGTGTACATGATGCTGTAACTGATATTGTGAATCAACATCCAGGTCAAGAAGTCCTCGTCGTGACTCATGGAGATTTAGTTATGTTGATGCGAGCCAAATATAAAGGTGAACCAATATCATTTCAAAGTATTAGAGATGGATATTATGTTCATACTGCTGATGGCGTACGTATAGTGTTTACGTCTACAGGAACAGAAGTTAGCGACATTATCCCCCCTGATTCTGAATAAGAAGAATGTATATAATGAAAGGATGTATCCTAAACGCAAACAATCTACCTCCTGGCAACCCGTACAAAAGTGGTACAAAGATATTACCAAAGATAGGGGTCATTATTACCATCAACATGTGGTAATTCCTGGAGTCACTCGCCTTCTCAATTTAAAATCTTCTGATTCAGTCTTGGATTTAGCCTGTGGGAGTGGTGTCTTAGGAAGAGCTATTTCTAAAAATAGTATCTATACCGGTGTTGATATATCAAAAGGATTAATAGATGATGCTGAGAGACAAGACAAAAACTCTCAACATACATATGTTGTAGGAGACATTACCAAAAAACTTGAAAACCTCCCTCAATTAAAAACTAAAACTTTTAGTCGAGTCACTTGTGTATTAGCCCTCCAAAATGTCGAACATTATCAGGGAGTATTCGATAATATGTCCCGACATTTAGCAATCCACGGCGTGGGAATTATTGTGATTAATCACCCCAGCTTTCGCATACCCCGTCAGACGAGTTGGGGTACAGATGAACAAAATAAGCTTCAGTATCGAAAAGTAAACCGCTATCTCTCTCCTCTAAAAATCCCCATCACTATGATGCCAGGACAAGGACAACGCTCACCAATCACTTGGTCCTTTCACGAACCACTGAGTGCCTATATTAATGGCTTATCTGCTGTTGGGTTACTCACTTCTCATATCGAAGAATGGAGTTCTGATAAAGAAAGCGAAGGAAAATTCGGTAAGATGGAAAACCGTGCTCGAGGAGAGATCCCCTTATTCATGGCTATCGTAGTCAAGAAATTAGAATAGCTTTATTTATTCAGCGTTTTCTTAAAAAATTCCACATCTCTTTCTACTACGGTTGACCAACTTGGTTGGAGATTATGATCTGCACTGGGATATTCAAAATAGGTTATATCTTTATCTAATTTTTTTAGTTTAACGACAAATTCATCGTTCCAAAGTTTGGGGACCGCTGCATCGGCACTACCTTGATGTAGTTGAATAGGTCCGGAAAATCTATCCAGATAATATTCTAGTGCAAATTGATTGCTGTCATAGAGCGCTTCAAATTTGGATAGTTCTCGCCGCAATACTTTGCCACCATCTGACGCTTCATCCATGTAATAGAGAATGGAATAAGGAAAATATTTAGTGACTGGCGCCCACACTGACACCGGCATCTTGGTTTCAAGTATTTCAGCAACAGTCAGGGCAATATGTCCCCCATTACTATGCCCCCAGATTCCTACCCGCTTGGGATCAGCAAAGGGAATGGTTGGTATAGCGGCAATTAAGTCTAGTGCAGCAGTATAGGTTTGAAATCTATTTTCAAACGGATCATGTGCACCACTATCTGAACCACCATATCCGAAAAAATCTGGAGCTAAACTGATGAAACCATTTTTGGCAAAAACTTCAGCACTTCGCTGGGTGCCTTCGCCGGGGAAATATTTGTTAGGATCGACGTATCCACGAAATTGCACAATAACCGGTGATAAGACATTACGAATAGGAACGGTGGCTACGCCAGTTACTTTTTTCCCGTCACTGATATAGTGAAAGGTATATTTCATGAAGGCGGCATTCGTGGCAATCGGTTCATCTATAGTTATTTCAGTAGCAGTCGGGGTACGTTTTGCCAAATTTTCTATGGAATATTTTTCTAAAGGTTTTGGGATGGGGGTATCAGTGATTCCTTCGGATGTAGGGATAGTAGTAAAAGGTTTCAGGTGAAGATAGCTATCAAAAAAAATATAACTACCGATAGTTAGAATGATGGTAAACAATGCGGTGGTAAAGATAAATAACAATGTCCGCATATTCTTATTGTAACAGTTAATTATTTTTTAATCTTTGCGGTTTACTGTAAACCAATGAATGAATTTTCTTGTGAAACTGTGGCTTCGTTTATCGATATACGTTTCGCCTATGCGGGTCGTGTCAGTTCAGTAACCAAGCACATTGGTGACAGTGTAAAAAAGGGTGAGATTATCGCTACCCTTGAGAGAAAACTTCTCCAGGTAGATCTGGATAAACAACTCGCCGATTACGAAAAAGTACGGGCAGATTTTGAATTATTTTCTCTGAAACATGGCAAAGGTCCAGATAGCGACGACGTCATTAAGTATATGCGCCAGATCCAACAAGCAGAGCTTAATAGTGCTGTAAAAGATATTGAAAGTGCCAAATTTAGAATGGATCAAGCAGATATGGTTTCTCCCGTGAATGGCATACTTATAGATACTCAGGGATTAGTCGCTGGACTCTATATCACTCCAGCAAGTAATCCAGTGACTATTCTCGACTTAGACTCATTATTGTGTAATGTTGAAGTTCCACAGGAAGAGTTATTTCAATTTATCAGTGAACGGATGATGAAGATGAGTTTTGGTGGAGTAGATGATACATTCACCGGAACTCAGAAATTACCTACATTTGGGAAAAATGGAAAATTTATCCTCCCTATTAAACTCACTTCCACAGACCATCTTTATCCAGGAATGAAAGGCCAGGCAACCTTTAAGTTGGATTAAAAAAGAGCTATGCTGAGAGTATATGTCCGATATCGGTGGAGAGATTCCTTCCATACCAGCTGCTGAGATACTTTCTGAAAGTGCCGATGTACTAAGTGCAGTCCCTGGCGATTCACCAGCAATTGTCATCACTCAGGTGTTTGAAGGCAAAGGTGATGGCAGAGATTTCTTACAAAATCTCGCCGATGGGAATATACAAGTTACCTCTGCACTTCCTTCTGAACCAGGACCGTTAGCCCAACAAATTGAATTAGTACCTCCCGCAGAGACAGAACCCAATGATTCCTCTACCCCCGCGAAAGAAACACATATACTCCCTCCAAATTCCAATCACAGGGAAGATATCGCTATGGAAATTCAAAGAGGATTATTAGAGCAACGAGTAGATCAGTTATTGGAGGAAATTTCTCGAGATCCAGATAAAGGTCAGGAGCTTCTAAAAACAATTCAAAGTGTTGCTAAATTGTTGGAAACAGTAATCAAAGAACAAAAACAAAAAGAGGCTCAATACCTTGCACCTAGACCGCAACGAATTCCATCTGAACGACCGGTAGCTCGACGCACCCAGAAACTCGAACAACAATTAGTATTACTCCTTACCCTCATCCCCACGGCAGAATCTTTTGTCAAAACCCAAGCCTAACAATTAGATCCTATAGTAAACATCTTTAGTTCCTGCTATACTTCCCATACCTTTTGGCAGCTTAACATATTTAACGAGGAGAGAAGAGAAAAATGAGCGAGACACTTGAAGCAGTACTGTCGTACATCCGACAAATGTTGGCCCGAAACAAACCAGTCAGTGAAATCGTTACAAAATTACGGGATGGCGGACACGCTATCGAAGATCTGGAAGAGGCATTTAACAATATTTCCCCTTTCAAGGCGTTCATAGAAGGTTATAACTGGGACGAGATGCTAGCGGGTAAACATCCTAGACAGCTTACTCTGGTTATTTTCTACTTTGGACGTAACGTTGAGATAGACCAATACTATCTAAATTTTCATACACTTATGGAGAAGGATTGGTCAAGACCAACGTCAAGTATGGTATCCGCACTCAAAGATTTACATCCACCACAATCAGCTTCTTTACCGGGCATTATCAAAGTCACATGGAGCTATACTGATCCAAACCAATCTGTCGCCGATTACATTATTCAGATGCGTTCTCGGAATTACACTTTGGCATACATTGCGACAAAATTGCGTGACCAGAATCACCATGTAGATGACGTGGCAAAAGCATTTAAGCTTGCAAGCCAAGTTTATGTGGTTGATGTGAAACGTTGGTGGTTCGGAGCTGTGTATTTGGAAGTTCAGGACAGAACTCAACGCCTAGAAATGGATGAAAGCACAAAACGAATGCGTGAAATGCTCCAGAGAGGTCCTGAATCGGAAGCAATACAATCAATACAAGCATGGCAACGTAATGTTGAATCAATAATGGGTAAGGTAAGAGATACTGTGGCTGTTGTAGATTGGACACGATATAACAGATAGAAATTCAATCCAAAAGGGACATCGTTACTACTTTGCGGAAATTCTTCTACATTGATTGCGTGGAGGTTAATTTTTGTACAGGTACGTAGTTTGAATGTGAGTGCAAAATAGGCGCTGATACGTGGTTGTGTAACCAAACACAATAATTTCCATGTATCAGTGCCTCATTTTTTTGTAGCCACATCTCCTCCATTCTTCTTGAGCAATCTGCTACTATCTCAGGGATACTATGAAACCTGATACAAAATTTATAACCGGACTCAAAGCTTTGGGAGCTATTATGGTGATTATCTCCCATCTGAAGATGCAGTTTAGTGACTATACCGATCTCACCTGGAAATTAATTACCTTCCCTGCGTACTTCATCATTTTATTTGTCTGCATATCTGCATACACCCTAACACTTTCGATCGACAAAAAAGAATCATTTTCTCTCTGGTCATATATGAAACGCCGTTGGCTTCGTCTGGCACCACTGTATTATTCTGTTTTGCTCTTAGGACTCATCATAAAAATTCTTATTAATGGATGGCCTGGCTTTGGGACAGTTATTCAATCTGTTTTTTACCATCTTACCTTTCTGAATATCGATCCCATAAGTACAGCAACCCAAGCCTCGATCCTCAATGTAGAGTGGATGCTCCCAATAATGTTTTGGTCATATCTCCTTATTCCCCTTTCTGTCTTGCTGATAAAAAAAATTCCGGTACTTTTTATCTTATTACTCGGACTATCGGTGGTATTACATTTTCAACCAACGCTGATAACTACTTATAAAGGATTTGGTGGTTTTGGATGGTCATTGCAGTTTTATATCATCATGTACATCTATACTATTTTGATGTATTTTCTGTACCATCGTCCCCATATATTCATTAACATCTCTCAAAAGATATCTTCGCTGTTGATGGTCTTCGCCATGGCCTTAGTTTTTATCCTTGCCCTAAGCTATATT
>JBGALL010000082.1:0-6612 GCA_044223895.1 Candidatus Woesebacteria bacterium | reverse complement strand
GTGGGATCTACCCGTCTGGTAGCAAGTATCGGAAGAGATGATGTATCCACACAGACTGAAATTTACTTGAGTACCAATTTCGGTAGCAGCTGGGTTGCAAAGAGCAGTTCACATCACTGTCAGTATCAATATTGGTTTGCACATGATATAGCTATTAACCCATCGAATCTGAACCAGTTTGTAATGGGAGGTGTACCATTATATCGATATACATCGAATTCTACAACCTCAGGATCAGGAACAAGAACATCTATTGGAACAAATGTGCATTCAGATATTCACGATGTAGAATTCGATCCACGCAATAGCAGTATCATTTACGTTGCTTCTGATGGTGGTATTTATAAAAGCATCAATGGAGGTTCATCCTTTGCATCAGCTAATACTGGCTTAGCAGCTACACAATTCTATGCATCATTCTCCACCCACCCTACCAATCCAAACTTATATATCGGTGGATTGCAGGATAATGGTGTAGTGCGTTATAATGGTACCAGCTGGTCAACAGCATTCGGTGGAGATGGCGGTCCAACTGCTATTTCACCAAACGGCAACACCGTATTCGCTTCCAACGATGCGCGTAAAGTTAACCGCTCCACTACAGGTATAACAGGGGGATTTTCTACTGTATTATCATCATGGGCTTTCAGCGCGGATGATCGTACTGCTTTCATGGCACCTATTGCTGTGAGCAAATCAAATCCCTTATTTGTATATGCTGCGAGTGATAATATTCATCGCTCAACGGATGGTGGTGCTACATGGACAAACAACTCATATTCTACTGCAACAAGTTATATTGAGCGTAGGAATAAGACAGGTATTGCTTTGGCAGTATCTCCAACCAATCCAAGTAAAGTTTATGTGTCAACATCCCCATTTGCACAAAATACTACCAACGATTTCATAATAGTGAATCCACCGGCGAATGTGTTTATGACCACTACCCCGGCTACTGTTCCTTATAACAGCGTACGCTCCAATCTACCTGACCGTTTTGTAATGGACTTTGCTATCAGTCCAACAAACGATGATAGTGTATTCATCGCCGTAGGCGGATTTGGAACCACTCATATCTGGGCAACAGGTAATGGCGGTGTATCCTGGACAGAAATTGGTGCTGGCTTACCCGATGTACCATTCAATGCGGTATTGTTGGATCCAGTAGATCCAAACATTCTTTATGCGGGTTGTGACTTCGGTGTATTTGTAAGTCCTGACCGTGGTGCCACCTGGCTCGATTTCAACACTGGTTTCTGGGATGCCACCCTGGTGATGGATCTGCAAGCCGATGCTTCCAACAGAATTGTGGCAGCAACACACGGTAAAGGAGTTTTCCGTACCGATCGTTATACAGCTGTTGTACCAGGTGCATTAACCACCTTCAATGGTTTCAACCGCAACGGACAAAACATATTAGAGTGGGAAGCACAACAAGAAACCCAGTTGACAAAAATGGAATTGGAGCGTAGCACCGACGGAGTAAACTTCGTTCGCATCGCCAGCTTCAAAGCCAATGGACAATCTGGCGATGAATCCTTCACTTTCGAAGATCCTATCCGCTCTGCCCAGCCCATCACCTATTTCTATCGCACTAAGATGATCACCACATCAGGTGCTGCCAGATATTCCCGTACAGTAGCTTTAGAAGCGAATGCAAAAGCTTTATTTAAAGTATTAAGCAATCCTTTCCGTGAGCAACTGGTGCTGAATATGACGCTTACTTCTTCTGAGAATGTAGTATTGAATGTGTATGACAGTCGCGGTGCTCTGATAAAGAAACAAACATTTGCTGGAAATGCCGGTAATCACACTTTCTCTATTGATCAATTGAGTTCTTTGTCGAGGGGAGTGTATTTAGTGGAAGCTATATCAGGTAAGCAGAGGTTTGCGAAGCAGGTGGTTAAGGACTAATTCAAAAGTTAAAAGTCAAAATTTTAAAGTCAAAATTAAAAAGTCAAAATGGGTTACAGTCTTTCTGATTGTAACCCATTTTCTTTGGGAAAGTCAAAAGTATAAAATGAAAAGTCAAAAATGGGGCACTATCCGGCTAATTTCTTGCCTTACTTGGTTCTTGCGCAAGCATGTCCAAAGTTTTCATTCAGAGAGATAAAATAATCAGACATCCCTTTGGACATGCTTGCGCAAGAGTGGACCAGATTGACACCTGGAGTATGAATTGCTTGGATCAGAAAGCGTGCTTGGACATTTTGAGGCTGCAAGTTGTAAAAGCAAAGCCCCGATTAACGGGGCTTTACTGAATCTCCTAATATAAGTGTTATACTATCTGCTAATTTTTGCGGAGCATATCTCTTGGGATGACTCGCATCATGCTTTACGCCGTCTGCAAAGCCTTTCATATTAAAAAGAAAATAGGATACTGCAATAGTAAATAATGCAGTAAAAACAATTATAATTTTCTTTCTGCTTTTCATTTCTTAGTATTTAGGCTCTCTAATCATTTCATCTCTTGCTTTTTTAACTGCTTTATCAATTAGCCTTTGCTTCTCAGCTGGTGGAAGATTAAACCAATGGACATACTCACTTAGCTCGCTAAAATATGCGTTAGGCTTAGGATTAATGTCAAGAGGAAGATTTATTCTGTTATTTCTTCGTATAGCATCCTGACAAGCATCAACACAATTGTTTGTATAGAGATTATATTTTTTCACCCATCTGGTCCAAGCACCCCATCCCAATTCTCATAATACTTGGTCCTGGCCCCATCTGGTACAAGCAGCCTATCCCAACTCTCATCACCCCAACCTGGTCCAAGTATCCCTATCTATCCCTCTTCATACTTGGTGCTGGCGCAAGGAGGAGCAAAAAAGCATCGTAAGAGTTAGGTGCTTATATCAGATGGGATTAAAATAATTTTACATATCCAATATCCTTAATTTAATAGTTATTTGCCAAATCAAAACCCAGTTTATTTTCAAAAAGACTTACTAGTTCTTTCATCTTTCTTACCTCAATGTATTTATCTGCCAGTGGGAAAATATCAAAATATCGAAAATCTCTGATTTTTCCATTCACTTTCATTCTGATTCTAACATAATCGCCTCCTGTACTCAAATTTATATTTTTGAGTTTCCTCTGATCCGGTAAATTTAATAAGTCAATCCCCTCTATTTTTGAGTAAAGTTTATTCCATCCTATAATAGGCATACAAGAATCTTCTATTAAATAAACATTATTTTCGGGGTTCTCTCCATGTAATATATCAGGCCATTTAATACTAAAACATTTTCCATACCAATTATTCGCCAACTTTTTTAGAATAACAGCTTTGGAAACATTTGGCTTTCCTGAAAAATAACCAAAGACAAAATAATTCTTCCCTGAATCAGAGGGAGAACTTAACTGAAAACCATCATCATTAAATACCAAATCCTCTCCCATTTGGGCCTGAACCGATTTTATAATTTCTTTAGACTCATTTGCATTTGAATCCTTAATTTCCTTTTCAATATCCACATTACTAACTGAGTCACAACTTATGCAATACATTGAAATTATTAATATGAAACTAATATACTGTAAGAATAGTTTAATCATACCCAGCACTAATTGATAATTACATTATAACAAATAAGATGTAAAATGATCTTTTCTCCATAAAGTTGTTTAGTGTATCTTTTAAGAATTCCTATATGATTCAATCAGCCCATCCCAACTCTCATCATAATCGGTCCTGGCGCAAGCTTGAATTGTATAAATTTTGCACCTGAACCATACGGGTATTGGACCAAATGAAGCGAGCATTTACTATTTGATTATTACTTTCAAGTTGCCCAACCTTTTTTCATACTTACATTTATAAAAATCAATTATTACAGTATCTCCTACCTTGCAGCCAATCCTATTGCAGCATCTACTATATCCATCGTATAAATCTCTAATGCACCAATCATTTGTATATGGATAACTCTCATTTTTGAACCCTATATTCAAATACCTCCATTCTGGCTTAGTATAAGTCCAATGAAATAAAACACCAAAGTATTTTATTTCGAACCTCTGATTTGTCCATACATCGAATAACTCATTCCATTTCTGCAGACTATCTTCTTCTGAAGTAATATTCAAATCTTGACTAATAAACAAGTGTTCTCTTTTTGAAGCCTCTATTGTACTTTCATTAAAAGAAGTTGTATAAATTAATTTACCATCAAGCAAAAACCAGCTTATCCCAATATATAGAAAAATAATAACAGAAAATAACAGCGAAAGAAATTTCAATTTTTTCATGACGACTAATCTCTTATTATTTTGCCATCTATTCTTGTTCCAGGTTTGTTTCGCTCAATTTGTGGTTGCTCAAGGATATACAAAGGGTACTTATAGAGATCTGAGAGTTATGAAAATCTCTTTGAACCAGTTTGCACATGGATCTCCAACCCTGAAAGAGTTAGGTACTTGTACTAGCCTGAAGCTGCTTTTGTAATTTCTGAAACACCAAAAGCCAAATAGCACCATTAATGGATAATTGTCCATTTTTACTAAAAACCAATTTGCCATTCGTTGATAAAATTGAGGGTTCGTTCCATGAAGAAGAAAAAATATCCTGAATAAAAATATTAAATCTCTCAGCCCCCAAAAAAAGCACAAGGGTTCCTTTATCAAAATTTGCATTTCTAAGTACGCTTACCTTTTTTTCTGTCAGCATTAATGTCATTGCACTAAGGTCTATATTAATAATGTCCGACGCATATACGTTAATAGTATCCTTTGAATTTGTAACTAATCTCAAATAAAATGAATCATTCACTTTATTTGGTGTTGAAATATCCAGAAAAAGTGCAAGACAATATAATTTCAACATGTTTTAGTTTTTTTACGGTTTGTTTTAATAATCAAATTCTCTACCTGATCCAAGTAGCCCATCCTAACTCTCATCATACTTTCGCCAGGAGTAAGGTGCTTGTTCCAGATGGAGTAAGTATTTATAATACAGAAAATAATTATTTACAAACAAATGAAATATACTGCTTAATTGAAATACGCTCTGACGTACAACCCGATACAACACAAATAACCGCTGTATCAGTACTCAACTTCTTTTTAACTTCTGCAAAAAGCGGACTATTTCTATCCCGCAGAGCCGAGAGCGAGTATAGCCTAACATTCGGACTTGGACTATCCGATAATTCTAACCAGCTTGAGTCTGACAATCCATCTTTCAAAATACAGTAAAAGTTAAATACAATTGATTCTTGTCCAGCAATTCCAATTCTACCGTAATAAGCACAATCACTTGATTCAATGGTTTTCAAAATTCCCGCTGCATCCTTAAGTGTCATTTTCCCTTCTTTCAGGATAGGTTTTCTATAAAGTCCTGGCTTGGTATCTTTTGATGGGATAAAAGACATTCCCCCTACTATTAAACAAGCAACCAGAACTATTAATAGAACAATATTTCGATTTCGGATAGGCATGCCATGGAATTTCTACCTAAAAGGTATAAATAAAATGCCAATTGAAATATTCCATGTCAATAAAAAGGCAGCCCATTTCTGACTTTTAACTTATCATTCCTAAAAACTCACCCCTTCTTCCTCATTAAAAAAATCATTCCCTTTAAAGACATCCTTAAATTCCTTTCCACAAAAGGGACAAAACTGAATGGGTGTTTTGGGTGTTAACAAACTAAATTTCGTATATCCTGTAGTTATATATACAATACATAATCCTTGATCTGATTTCATTCCCTTTATAGGCAACATTTTAACCACCCTGATATTTGGACCAGTTGTAGAAGGTAAAAACGTTTCAAACTGCAATTTTTCACAACAGAAAGTCATTTCTTTTGAATTTTCACTTTTTACTTTTGACTTTTAACTTCCTCAAGCTTCATTCTCATAATAAATCTTATAATATTTCCTCCCATCCTTCTCTACTCCCCTCTCAATCATATCCTTATTACCGTGTATGTATACGTGGAAATTCTTATCGAGTTTTAAAACGCTCTTGAAGAAACGGGCCTGCTTCTTTACGGCCTGAGATGAGATATCGAATCCATCTTCTATATCCAGATCATGCTGTTCGCGGTACTCATTATCGAATTTCCGGAACGATTTGATGATTTCAGGATGATAAAGCACATCTTTCTCAAATTCTTTCTTATCAAAGGATTCATGGGTCTTGAAATAATCGATAGAGCGATTGAGAAGGTCTATCTGATCAGTTTTGGTGACTTCAAATTCTTCGGTGTATTTGTCTGTGACAAAACTCTTGGTGATGGACAGTATCTGCCGCGTATTATGGAAATCGTCTTTACAAGGGAGGATGTTCAGGAAGGAGTTTGTCCAATATTGGGCATCGACCGACTTGCTTGATTTATCCAGTACACATACCCGATATCCTTCTTCCTTAGCCAGATTGAAAATGAGACAACCCTTATCCATCTTGTCGATATTGATGCCATCATCATAGCCCATCTGGAATTGTTCCGTATCTAGTTTGAGGAATGAATAGCGGTTCTCAATCTTATAGATACCGATAGCATCGGTCTCTTCGCCATCTAACGACAATCCGCTGAAATAAGCGACCAATAAATCACCCGATTTGATCTGTGGATGCACAGCCACTTCATACAAATGGGAGGCGATG
>JBGALL010000081.1:0-7654 GCA_044223895.1 Candidatus Woesebacteria bacterium | reverse complement strand
CTTCGACTTTTCCAGTCAGTTCCAAAATCCCAGTGAGGAATTAAATCCATTAAATAGTGTGACAAAACAATCAATCCTGAGGCCAGAATTGGGTCAGGAACTGTCTTGGCTATTGCTACACCAACGATTGCATGGGGAATTGCCATCATATCTTTAAAATATAGTATACTAAAACTCATGCAAAAAAAGGCAAGCGACGATGGGATTCCCTCAATAAGTAAAGCCCTCAGTATTCCTGCTTTTCGCCATTTGTGGATAGGCCAGTTATGTTCACAGCTTGGCGCCAATATGCTGCTATCAATTCTGGCACTGAGGATTTACGAAGTTACCAAAAGCAATACCGCTGTTTCCGCCTTGTATATTACGTATGGCATTCCAGCAGTTATCCTGGGTCTTTTCGCTGGAGTTATTGTTGATCATGTCGATAAACGTAAAATATTAGCCTTTTGTAATTTAAGCCGGACAATTTTTATCATTCCCTTATTATTCTTTCACGATAATCTCGCAGTAGTGTATACAGTGATGTTGTTGAATTCTATTGTTAGTCAGTTTTATTTGCCTGCAGAAGCGCCGTTAATTCCTCGATTTGTTCCTGAGAAATTTTTATTAACCGCCAATAGTCTATTTTCATTTACATTCTTTACCAGTATCGCCTTAGGGTTTATTCTTGCAGGCCCTGCGCTTAAATTAACGGGTGCCTTCGGATCGTTTTTTATTTTAATTAGCTTATATCTCACCGCAGTATGGTCAGTAATCCAGGTCCCTGCTCAAAAAGAAGATGTTGCAGGTATTAGAAAAATAATCGCTACCAAAGGCTCCTATGTAGTCAAGCGCTTTTTTCAGGAGTTGGGGAGTGGTTTAAAGTTTGCTTTTAGTTCTGCTCCGATAGCTGATGCCTTAATTCTTTTAACTGGTACGCAAATAGTTTTGGCTATATTAGGCACGCTAGGTCCAGGATTTGCTGATAGAATACTGCACATTGCTGTTACGGATGTTTCTGTAGTTATCTTGGGGCCTGCAGTCTTGGGAATCATTTTAGGCGCCTTGTGGGTAGGGAATTATGGCTCTCGATTTACCACCAAACAGCTTACTACTTTCGGATTGTTAGGTGCAGGAGTTTTATTAGTGTTGATCTCTCTCTTAGTATGGATTGAACCGATGATTGGGTTACCACAAATGGCGGTAATCGTTACGACCTTGTTTTTATTTTTCCTCCTAGGACTGGCGAATAGCTTTTTGGATGTTCCTTCAAATACAACCTTACAAGATTTTGCGGGTGGTGAGATGCGAGGCAGAGTGTATGGTATTTTAACGTCGGCAGCTGGAGGGGTAGGAATTCTTCCGGTAGTAGGTGGGGGAATTATCGCCGATACCTTTGGTATCGGGAAAGTTCTTCTGATACTTGGTATTATTATTGTAGGATACGGTGTTATCCGATTAAAAGCAGGAATAGCTAAATAATATGTTTCCTATTTATTATCGATTGGTCCAATTACTATCTATGCGGTAAATTTAATGTATATTGTCAGCTGGTGTGCGTTTTCATTTCTTTCTGAGATTTTTGCAGCTTTTGTAGGTAATAAGAAGAACGAATTTTTTGATTTAACGTTTTATAGTACATTAAGCGGCAACTATTGGTTGAAGACTTGGATTTGTATTTTTGTATCCCAAAATTATTTGCTCCCAGTTTGTTGTTGATTGGAGCATTTTAGGTTCTTGAAGTTGTGGTTATATGTCCAGAATGTTAGTAGCATCTTTTGCATTTTCTGTACAGTAAGCGAGTAAATATTCGCCTTTCCCAAGTGTTTGATGGATTTATAGCTGCTTTACACTTAGGCGTTGATCCCATTGTGAATATTTTTCAGGGTGGTGATTAATCGACACCTTTTTCTTGGGTGTTCATTATCCTCACGCTGATGGTATTCGTCATCGGTCCAATTATACGAATTAGTAGTGTTGTTGCTCGTTGGAACAGCCAACGAACTTGCAAACGTTCGGTAGAAGAAATGGCAAAGTGGATTGTTGGGAACTCTGGTGTTAGTTATTCTAGCACCCTTTCTTTTTGCCCTTGAATTTTTGAAAGTATCGCCTTTATACTTGTACGGCATAAGTATTAACCAATGGCTGTTGATTCTGATTTTTGCAGAGAGTTTTGGTATGGTATTTACGAAAGGAGCGGTATATGAACGGATTATCATTCGAACTCGTCGAAAATGAAAAAAAGTCTGACCCAGGAGCAATCCTGCAGATGAGAGTGGAGGAACTGAAAGCTCAGGACCCGTATCAGGATCCTGAACATGCAAATGATAATGCTGCTACGGATACGGAAGCCAATGAAGAAATCGAGCCTGAGCAGGTAGAACGTGGTTGAAGAATTATCTGCACAATTAGACGCTGTTCAACGAGCACTCTGGTCGAGGATGGGTCGTATGGTCTCTGTTCCAATTGTGGTAAAGAGATTGGGGAAGCTCGATTGAAAGTATTTCCTACAGCTGATAAGTGTATGGACTGTCAGAAATAAGCTATAATTAGCTTATTATGACAATCCCTATAATCTTCGAAGACGATTCCATGCTGATTATTAACAAACCGCCAGGTATGGTGGTTAATCGTGCCCAATCAGTAAAAGAGGAAACAATCCAAGACTGGATCGAAAAGTTATATCCCAATATTTCTAATCCCCCTAATCCTCCTATTCCCTCTAATCCCTCTCCTTCTCCCGTCGACTATTCCTCTCCAGAACAAATTCAGAAAGAATTTCTTTCGCGTTCGGGAATTGTCCATCGCATCGATAAAGAAACTTCAGGAATACTGCTTATTGCCAAAAATCCAGAGGTATTTTTTGCTCTCAAAGAGCAATTCATGAATCATACGATTCAAAAAACCTATTTAGCGATTGTTCATGACAAGATGCCTTCCTCAGAAGGGGAGATTAATGCTCCTATAGATCGCTTACCTTGGAATAAAGAACAATTTGGCGTTGTCCCGAGTGGGAAAGAATCAATTACCCATTATCAGGTTCTCTCTACCTATGAACGTAAAAGTAAAAAGGGGAAGGAGACATACCAGTTAGTAGAATGTTATCCCAAAACCGGAAGGACGCATCAAATTCGAGTGCATTTAAAATATTTAAATCGTCCTATTCTGGGTGATTATCTGTATGCAGGACGGAAGACAGCCAGAGATGATCGTACCTGGGTGCCTCGAGTTATGCTCCATGCTCACAAAATTACTTTTGCTCATCCAGTATCTAGAGAAGTGATGAATATCGAGGCAGAAATGCCGGAAGATATGGATGAGGTAATCAAACAACTCCTTAAGGTATGACGTCTGAAATACTCCCAAGCTCGGTAAGTGTAGACGATTTAGATCCTGTAGTGTCGAATATAATTCTTCAATTCCAAAAGTTAAATCCAATAGAACAATTATATTTTTTAGAAACCTACCTTCAGGATCATGATTCAGAACCAGCTGCACAACTTTATGAAACTATTTATACGAGAGTTGCCGATGAAATCCGTAGAATGCCCATTGAATCCGCAGAAATTCATCAAGCCTTTGATGAGGTTATAGAGGAGAATTGGCCAAACGCTTCCATAGCTAAAAAACCAACCAGAGTTGAGGCTTTGAGACATGCTTTTACTGGGAAAGAAAATTCCCGATTAACCATCGATGATTTTTTGCCACATTTTAATGGCGATGCAAACCATCAACGAAAAAATGCACTGAATGCTATTAGTTGGTTTGATGGTCAATTGCGAAGATTGGAATTAAATCTAGAAATAGAAAGTATTTTTGAACCAGAAGATCAGAAACGCTATTACTTCTTCCGACGGCCTTAATTTTTACGAGCAATAATCAAAGCTGTGTCAGCATAGGCAGTAGTAAATGATGTGTCAGTAGGAATATTGGATCTATCACTGTCTATTGGAGTTACAAAAACATATCCGCCAGGCTGAATTGCTTTTTCTAACCCTTTCCACAATTTACCCCATGCCTGTGGCTCATTATGAAATAAACATTCTAACCCAAAGACCGTTGCAACTTCATATCTTGATTGCTCAAGTGTATCTAAATAGCTAAATAGATCTTGTTGAATATAGGGAACATTTTCAGGAGGTGTATCTCCTTTAGATTTATCAACCAGGGTTATATCAGAGATATCGAATCGTTTTGCTAAAGCAGTTTCAGCTACTGCGTTACCTGCAGCTAACCCTAGTAAAGGTCCATGAGGATAGTGAACTGGGTCATTTTTTGCTACAAAATTTCGAAAGACCCGAAAACAGGTATCGGCAGTGCCTTGATCACTTTCTGATGGATAAGCGTCTTCAATATATGCATTTATTTCTGCCATAGTCTTAATGATATTACTACGTTCCTCAATAGAGGTGTCAATAAAACCTATAGTCTATATTTCTGGGATGTTTTTTGATAAAATCTTCTCTACCTCTTCAGAGCAGGGGAGACATTCGCGTTTTTTGCTGCTCTGAAAAGGATTTAGCACATTACCATTTCAAAAATATATATTTTTTAGGTATTTAAGGCACACAGTGTACAGAATTATTTCTGTCCATTGCGTGCTTTAAATTATCCTAAATATAGGAGAAAGGACTTTAGGCAATTTTTTCGGTAATGTCCGTCCCAGTAAAGGAGAAAGTGATGGATGGACCAGTACTTGCCTTTCGTCAAATTGACGAGTGGGTGACACGAAGTTGGAAACACTTCATTGTCACGTTAATTGCACTATCCTGTGCAGCTATGTTTTGCGGTTTCTTGGGCTTCATACTCCCACAACTTGCCGCAGACTCAGCATTGTCGTCAGCCCTGACGGCAATGACGGATGAACAGAATCATCTTGATACTGTTCAATCAACTCTTGATGAGCAGACCGCTTGGTTTGTGTCATCATATGTAACGGGTTTAGATGGCTTAGTAACGCGAAGCAGAAATCAGTTTGTTGAAGCGACTAAGTCATTTGAACTAGGAAAACAGGAAAAAAGCCTAGACCGGAAGATTGAATTATTGGGTCAGGCCGAAGACCTCTTTAAAGGTTCACGTGTGGATAGCGTGAAGTCACTGCTTAGCCTTGTGGAAATAACCATCGGTACGAACAACGGCAAACGTGATACCGCCAGAAGGTTATACGACACCACAGCCCAAAGTGTTGCCCCGTTGGGTGAGCAGACAGCACCCTTAACAAAACGGTATACCGATGAATCGCCACTGTATCTTTCAATTTACATGGTTCCTTTGGGAGCTGATGTACAAAAGATGAATGATACTCGTAAGAATGCTAGTGATACATTGGCTCGGGCGCTATCGTTATTACCGGTTGATGGTGATACCAGCGGAGTTGGAGATCCAGATGCCGCAACCAGAGAATTGAATCTTATCAATGGCGCTGATGGATTGGTCGCAACTACTACTGGGCTAATCACCTCCAATACTAAAACGCTAGACTACCAGAAGACCGCGACCGCAGAAGCTCAGTCAAAAACAGATCAAGCAGTTACTGATCTTGCTTCTGTTCGTGCATTGATCGATGGTACAGCTATATCAAGATCGTGGAGTTTAGATAAGGCTCTCAAAGAAGCCCAGCGTTTGTATCTTGAAGCAACACCGATACTTAGTAGTGCCCAATCTGAACTGGTTATCAATGTAGAAGGAGATAAAAAAGATCTGCCAGCTGCATATGAACATGCACGTGCGGCTAGCAAAAAAGCATCTGAAGCGACCGCTGAAGTAAATAACCAAATTACTTTAGCCGACACGAGTCAACAGCTCATTAATGACTACGATACTAAACGCAGTGATAGCCAAGGTATCATTGATTCGGCCGTGAATAAGCGAGCAACGCTTGTGTCGTATCACGCCACTACAACCTGGAGTGATGTTTCGAACAAAGTCGCCGATGCCCAAGTGGAGATGATGAATGCAGCCAATTCGTTTGACTCAGCCAAAACAGCTCACGCAGATCAACGATTTAACGACGCGAAAAAGTCTATAGATGATGCAGATACATCACTGGCAAACGCTAAAAGCTACGCGCAAACAATCATCGATCGTGCCTTGACTTTAGAAAGCTATCGTACCAACTGGCCGAGCCATAGAGACAACGCCCAGCAAATGATCGATAACCAGCGGACGAATGTATCGTTATATCGAACCGAAGACTATAGTGCTGCAAATGACTACGATACAGCAGTGTCGTGGCTCAACAGTGCGAATACCTATGCTTCCGAAAGGGACTATGGTCAGGCGATCAGCTACGCTGATCAAGCTTACTCCAAAGCTAATGGTACAGGGCAACGTTTGGCCAATGCATTTAGTAATCGCATCGCTCGTGAGAAACGCGAAGAAGAAGAGCGACAGGCAGCAGAGCGACGGAGACAACAGCAATTGTTGGATCAGGCTTCTCACTCATCGGGTGGATATGGTGGTGATGCTGGTGGAGGGTACAATAATCCTTCTACCTATCATAGTGATCCTATCGAGTATGACGGAGGGGAATACTAATGACCGAGATTATCTCAGTCTTCGGTCAGGGAGGAATATTCATCACCATAGGAGTGATGTTGTTTTTTTCCTACCGATTCTACAAAAGACGTACGACAGTTGAGATTCCTACAGAACGACTGGAGTATGCCAACCTTGAAGTACCTGTTCAACCGGCTGTTCGTGCTGATGTTTTTCCTACGATCAGAAGACAGCCAAGGATACCTAATCCTGAACCAACATACAAAGTCCTCTGCCACATTAAATTGGAAGAGGTCACTCAACGGAGAGGCGAAACAGCATGGGTTCCTAAAATGAATCCTCGTATAGCCGATGCTTACAAAGTTCAGGGACCAAATGGTATTGAATGGATTTTCAAAATCGGTAGCAGTGATGACGGTCCATTGGTGCTCACCAAGGGTACGTGGTTAGGTGTGCATCAAGAACTACAAGATGCGTATAAAACTAACCCCGGTTGGGCACACCAGTTCAACGAAGGTAAGCAACTCCATGAAGTTCATTACGAACTCCCAGATATTCTACCTGAGAAAGGCTGGAATGTTGCTGACATTGGGGTTTTCAGAATGCATATCATTGCCGGACATTGTGAGGAGTTCCGTAATGATGATCGCACAGCCTTTGTAACCTCACGAGGTGACATCGATGGGGAGTGGATGGTGTTTATCGATACACGTTCAGATTCAAAAGGCCCATGCGGTTTGTATTTCCTTCAGCAAGTAAATGAATCAATTCTCAACCAATTATCAATCTAAGGAGATTGAAATACTATGACGAGCTATAGTGTCCCTGAACAAAGTACGGTAACTGAAAGTGCGAGGCAACTTCGCCGTCAGACATGGGTACTTTTGTTGCTATGTTTCGCTGTTGCCATTATTGCGCTCTATGTGGGGAAATTTATTCCTCTCAATACCACTCCAGCCTGTTATGTGCAACCGTATCTCGACAATGGGACGAACTTCGATCTGAACGTCGCCTGCCTGAGTCAAAATCTTCCGAAGGTCGGATTCATGGCATTAATGCTGCATTTGGTTACCGAACTTTCTCTGCGTATCAATCGCACGATCATGGGATATGCCAAGCGATCTGAACTTATCGTGAATATGGATAGCGCAGATGGGAATGATTCACCTGCATGGTT
>JBGALL010000080.1:0-7897 GCA_044223895.1 Candidatus Woesebacteria bacterium | reverse complement strand
TCGTAACAGAACCAATTATAACTAGTATTACTGGCAGCCCTGCTGATCTTTCTCAGTTCGATGAAATCACAGGCAATTCAACTCTGCTCCTGATTTATTTTGGATTGATTTGGACACTGGCCGCGTTTGGTGAGGAGATTGCCTATCGGGGCTTCATAGTAACACGCCTATCTCAACTCTTTGGCTCCAAACAAACCTCAATGATTATTGCAGTCATTTTCTCAAGCGTAATTTTTGGAATTGGCCATTATTATAAAGGCCCTGCGGGCATGATCGACTCAGGAATTAGTGGACTTACATTTGGATTCCTGTATATCCTCTCCGGAAGAAATCTGTGGCTAAGTATTTTTGCACATGGATTCACAGACACCTTCGGTTTACTGTACTTTTATTTTGGATTCAATCAATAGAAATCAATTTAATAAAGTCTTCAGCTTATTAAGATCCCAAACAATCAGGTAAAGATTTGCCAGTAACATAAGCCCCGTTATATAGGGCGTTCCAACAAAATGCATGGATACCGTCACCACGTAAATGTTAACTATAATCGGTAAATAGATCAACGCTCCAATAGTGCAAGTTTTAGGTACTACAAGCAGCACCGCTGCAGTCACTTGACCCCATCCAATAAATTCGTAGTAAAACCCGGACTTATACAAAGCGTCAAAGAAATAACCAATCTGGGATTCAGGCCCCAATAATGTAAAGGGCTCACCCACAATTTTTTTCACCCCCGGAGGGATAAACCCAATTGCCAGCAAAATTCTCGTAAACCAGGTGAACAACCTCGCCAAAGAATTGGCACGCAGTCGTTGAAATCTGGGTTCAATAATCGTTTTTATTTTCATCTAAGTTACAATCACCGCGGAGTGATTTTAGCGGTGACGAAATGCGTTTGTCACAAACATAGTATGAAAATGTACTTGCCAGTTTACGATTACCGTTATCCAACCAGATTAAAACCAAAACCTTTTTATTATGAAAATCAAACAACACACACTTGCTCTGCTCGTTTTCCTGGTTTTTGTCGGCTGTACAGAAGAATCACTTGACTCCACCTCATCTGTGAATCAATACACCAACGTATCGGAAGGAAACTACTGGATTTATGAGGAAAACGTTAATGGAAGTAGCAATGTATTTTATGATACCGTAAGAGTGCTAGGCCAGGAAGAATTCAATGGTAAAAGCTACCTTGTTTTAACGGGTCATGCCATAGGAACTAAATATGCAGAACGACTTCTGGTTCGCGATTCTGCCAATTGTTTGGTCAATAAGCATGGAACAATCTTGATAACCACTCAAACAGGTTGTACAAGAACCTGAAGTTGATTTGGGAGGTATGAAGTATCAGGATATACTGAATAGGAAAGAAAACATCGTCTCTCACGTAGCCACCAATCAGTCATTTGTGAATGACAATCAATACGCCAAGGGAGTTGGTTTGATTCGGGCAACAAGAATCAATTGGCCTACCAACGAAGTTGTGGTTAGAAAGCTTATTAAGTTCGGAAAAGAGTAAGTTCTTTCCTCAGGCATTTGAGCTCTTTACTCCACAGAGTGAAGGGCTAATTTGTTTCCTTCTGTATCCAGAAACAATGCCCAGTAGCCTTTACCTGGCGCAATTAACGTCTTAGGCATAATTACCTTGCCACCGGCCTTTTCAATTTTCGTAAGTGTAGTAGTTAAGTCTTTCTCAAGCTCCAAATAAACAATTACACCATCGCTCGATGGCTTGAACGAAACTGTTCCACCACTAGGGTGCGTCATGCCTTCCAATCGGAAAAGATGACCAACGTAATTGTATTCTCGGTCTGTAAAATAAGCCATAGGAAATGTCACACTTGGATTTCGTTGAATTAAACCACCTGTAATTTCGAAATAGAACTTAAATGCACGCTCAAAATCAGTGCACGGTATTGCAACGTAACTAAATGTCTTAATCATAGACTTTTGATTTGATGTCGAATCCGCCTGCAAACTTTGGCTGGTACCATGAATAGAAAACAAGAAAGCAACGACAATAATTACCAAAGTCAGGAACCTCATTTGTAAAGTTTAGCAATTACTTCATAAACGTAACTAACTCATCACCCCTTGTTTCAACTTAAATGATGAAAGCATTTTGTCAGTCTAGAAGGAATATGAGCCCTGATGAAAAAACTACATACTACATTTGATTAACCCAATCATCTATGAAAAAAGTAACTGTAGTCTTTGCCGTAGTAACTTGTTTGGCCATTTCATCGTGCTCCGTGAAAAAGGAAGAGCCCGGAATGTCAGTGGTCGCTAAAAATAACCTGGAGGCCATCCGTGGCATTACCCGGTGCTTTAAGGAAAAGAATTTCACCGATCTGGGGAAGTACGTTGCTGAAGATTGCATTGATCATTCTGGCATTGATGGCGACCTAAAGGGTCTTGCTCAAATGAAGGCAGAGTATGAAAAATGGGCTTCGATGTTTGATATGTCGAAACGAAAAGTAATTAAAGAACTTGCTGATGATGAGTATGCAATGGTGTGGATGACTTTTGAGGGCACGATGCAAACAGATGATATGGGTCTAAAAAAAGGCACCGTGTTCGAAAAGACAGATGTTGAAATTGCCCGATTTAAAGACGGCAAGGTAGTAGAGCATTGGACTATGGTGCAGCCCGATAATCTATCGAATGGAGTACCGCAATCTATTAAGGCTTCTGCCGAAATAAAGAATTAGTTTTTCACAAATTCTAAATTGTACCAACATGAAACTGGGCGCATTCTCAATTAGTTTAAGTGTTAAAGATCTCAACGCCTCAAAACAATTTTATGAAACACTGGGCTTCAGTGTGTTTGCTGGTGGCCTTGAAAAAAACTACCTCATCATGAAAAACGAAGCTTCCCTCATCGGCCTGTTTCATGGCATGTTTGAGGGCAATGTGCTGACATTCAATCCGGGTTGGGATCAGGATGCCAACGCGCTTGCACAATACGATGATGTGAGGGCTATTCAGAAGTCAGTGAAGAGTAAGGGAGTTCACCTATTCAGTGAAGCCGATGAATCAACCTCAGGTCCCGCAAGTTTCATGTTGAGCGACCCGGACGGTAATATGATTATGCTCGATCAGCATATATAGCAACAGCATGTCTTTCTCACCTAAAACTTCTTCCTCGTCCGCCACACAATGGTGATGAACATAGAGGTAAAGAATGAGCCTACAGCTATCAGGCTAATGTTAGTTTCTTCGCGATAGGTGAAAGGCATTCTGAGCAAGCTAAACTTTAGATAGATTGGAAAAGCCCACACCAATGCCCCGAACAATGCGTATAGCATAATGGCCATTAGTTGCTTATTCTTCATCAAAAAGCTTTGTGTCTTAAAATTGCACAGTTGCCGTAGCTGAAATTTTATTCTGAGTTATTGAATTTTCACCAATTAATTGTGTCCCGATGAAAATCAGAATTTCTCTATTGGTCTTAAGTGTCGTTTCGATCTTCTCCAATTGTCCTTCATCAAGTGGCAACAATATGGGTTTACCAATGACCAATTCCTGAAGAGCTGTCTGGTCAGGTTCAATGGTTATGAGTTGTTGACCGGATATGCTTTGGCAGTAGAAAGTAATTAGAAGATGCCTGATCTGTAGAAGACTATTCTCAGGCTCTGAATTTATCTGAAAAGTGATATCGCCCAACGCAACTTTGCGTATCGGCCGTCCATTCAAGTCAAGGTTTTCAGGTATGATGAATTTAGATAGCTTGGTGCAAAGTGTTGATGCGGGCTGTGACTGACAGGAAAATGAAAAGCCCAGGTTCTCACGAACTATAATTGGGTCTTCTCCTGAAAAGCAAGCGCCAACCACTCCACAGAGAATGATTGGCGCACTTCTAAAAAATCTGATAATTCTTGTGAGCACGTCAGGTACGATTTCTGGCAACCAGCAAAAAGTGATATTCAATTTTTTCTGGGCAGCACTCATCTTTGAAATAGTCCATATTTCTCAGAAAAAGATGCGTTTCTTCGCCAACAAACGTTATTTCCCAATAGTATTCATCTGGCAATGAATTCGTCACTTTATCAATGCTCATGCGTCTGGCTGTCTGCTCCGCTGATGCTGTGAACTGATAGACATAATACAATTCCTTTTCCAAATTCCTGTAGGGTGTAATTTTACCACCCTCACCGTTAGAGTCATGGAAATCAAATCGAAGTGAATAGCCTTCGCTAACAGAATCACGAACAAAGGCACGGCCTTCAAAATCAAAACCCTTTGTTTCTAATAACACCCACTTACCATCAAAAATGCTTTGAGGTGCGTCAAAACCAGATTGATCAGCCTTCGGATCGATATTTTCTGAAGGCGAACTACAAGCAGCCAACAAAAAGAAAAAAGAGATAGATAATATTTTTGTCTTCATGTTACTTAGACTCGATTATATTCTCTCTTGTCCTGATAAAGTAATGGATGAACGAATTATCACAGCAGGGCACTGTATTCTTAAGGGTCATCATAAACAAAGTCCTTCCTTCTTTCTCTTCCGTGGTAATAGACCAAAGGAATTTTTCTGAGTAATCAGTGCTGTCGCTAAACGTCAGTACTTGGCTGGTGGAATCATCAGAAACTATAAAAGAGTAATCATACTGCTTTCTTTCAATCAAATCTAAAGGGCCTTGCGAGAGTAAAAATCTCTTACTCATAATAACGGTATTCCAATCAAAACTGTAGCGCAACGAATAACCTGTGCTGGTAGAATCTGATATGTAAGGCCCGGCAGTACCTTCGCCTTCTGTTTTAACCCAAAGCCACTCGCCTTCCAAAATAGTTTGTGGGCGATCGAGGCGCGTGTTATTCTCCCCATCTTGTTTCTCTCTTGTGGAATTTTCAAATGGCTCATTGCAGGAAATCAAAAACATCATGCTGAGCATCGCAAAACTGAGTAACGTTTTCATAAGTGCTGTATTTAGTTGTGCGATTCTTAGACATCCAAAGGTCAGTAAATCGTTGGAAGCAGACTTCTCTTAATGACGAACGTCATTCATCATTAGATGTAATAAAATTTAATTGATGCGTAGTTTCGCGATTAATCAATACGTGCCTTCAGCCCTTGGTATAATTCCTCCTTAAACACTCCGCGAACAGAGCATCTTATCGTACCTGCTGGATCAATATAGACTAACAATCCCTCATTATCAACGTAACCATATTGGTCAGCCACCTCATTGCTCCAGTCAAGGAGAATGGGCGGCTTATCCTTAAAACTTGCCTTAACACTGCCTTTAATAAAAAAAGGAACCCATCCCATGCAGGCAATACCAACAATTTGAATTTCTTCGTTAAAATCCGCCCTCAATTTTGTTGTCGATGCTGGTTTGCTTGCTGCTATTCCGGTCAGCAAAAACTAAAATAGTCTTTTTGTTATTCAAGGAAAACGCATATCGATGAATACATTAGATTAGTGCACAATTCAAAATTCACCGCCTTTGCATTTAACTGTTGCCCCAAACTAATCTTCAGGCTTAACCATAAAATGAGAACTGGAACTATCGACCTAATAAATGCTGCCATGCCTCTTTATTTCTTTGTAATAATAGCTATGGCGAATATGGTAAAGGAGTACCAACAGCTGACGCCCATATCTGACTATACCACGGCTTGGGTAGGAATGTGAGAACCGTTCCTGAAAATGCTGCAACAGTAGCAGATATGCACCGCATTTTGGCAATGTGTTCGAAAATCCAGAGCTGTGGATGCACCCGAAGTTTGGGAGTTCAAAAATCGAAATAAATCATAGCCAGCATATAGTATGCTTCCAGCAAAGGAGCTGGGTACAAGATCACGGGGCTAGTATTAAGTGACCTTTCGCAGTGAGATAAAGACAAACAGATGCCACACCAATGGTAACTAAAGAAGCTACCAATTCTAAGACTGTACCAGACTGGTTTTCTGAACAGGATCATACTCCCTGAAAAATGACAGATAAGATGTGGATGAGTAGCCCGCAAAGAAAAGCATTAAATTGAATAGTGAGAGCAAATGCAGTTACTAAGACAACAGCCATCAAAATCAGAAAATAGCGCCCGTATGTTCGGTGCACTAATCCGCCCTTCTTTGCAGCTAGTGGGACAAGGCCCATCAGCAGGGCTAATGCACCGGCAATTACATGGATAACAATAATAATTTCTTTCACTTATAATTTAGAAACCGAATAACGGAAGCTAAGAACAATTCCACAGCAGCTAGGCAAATGTTTGACCAAATGCCTTCGTCATCTCAAGCTAATCGATTACGATTTACAACCTTGAGACGAAAGAATCCTTTAACTTCCAAAGTTGCTTGCGGTTGTATTGCCATTCCTGAGTGACTATTAATTTGGTACCACAGCTTTCAAATTATCACTCGGTATTCGATCAATCAATTTGTTGTAGGGATCAATGCCGGCTTTTATTGGTCGCTTCTGAACAACAAATTCAAGTTTATGCTCGCCAGACGCAAGCCAGTGCTTCTTGAGGTAAAGTGGCTTTGTTTGAATCATCCCTTTAGAATTTTTTACATCTTCGCCAAAAATTCCAATCTCAATCAGATCCTTTTTATTGCCTCGCGATGATTCACGACCTGCACTATCATAATAAATCTTCTGAGTTTGAACCGTAAGGCTAACATGAAAACTGCTATCGGGTTGCTCCGTGTAAGTGGCATTGGTAATTCGATTCTCGTACAAGGCAATCTTTTCAAACGAGTCTTGTAAAAAATATTGCAGTGAGTCAGGTGTGACGGCTTTAATGTAGCTATACCACTCATTGGAAGTAGCAAAGGGTGGTTTTTGCCGGAAGGCCGCTGAATCTAAAAACGTTTTGAAAGCGTGATTTAGATTGTCCTCACCAACGTAATCTTGTAGTGCATATAAAATCAGTGAGCCTTTATCATACCAAACATATTCGCGTGAATCATTATTTAATAAAGTCTCTTCAAACTTGCTATCACCGGAGCGTCCGCGCAAGTACCGGTCAAGCGAATACTTCAGTCGATTTTGCATACAGTCTTTACCGTACTCATGTTGCAAAACCATTAGGGCAGAATACTCAGCCATAGATTCTGATACCTGGTTGGCTCCCCGCGTAAAGCTTGGCATGACCATGTGACCCCACCATTGGTGCGCCACTTCATGGGCGGTTAGATAAAAGGCGTAATCGGTATTGTTTGGATCGCTAAAATCGGCAACCCACCCAGCGTTTTCTGAATAAGGAACAGTGTTCGGGAACGATTGTGCAAAAGTGGCATAGCGGGGAAACTCCAGTATTCGCATTTGCCGATATTGATACGCCCTGTAATTTTTGGAATAATAATCCAGTGATGCTTTTACCGCCTTAACATAACGATCAAGATTATAGGTGTGCGTTGGGTGATGAAAGATCTCTATACTTACCGAGTTCCCAGCATTTCCAGTCCATACATCGCGCAACACCGAATATCGAGCGGATGAAAAATTGGCGAACAAATCCATTTGGGTGTCCATTTTATAATAATAGTATTTGCGTCCATTCTCTTCCCACTCTTTTTCGAGATAACCTGGAGCAACTGCAATCTGATCGGCAGAGGTGCTGATGGTGGCTTCAAAAGTCACCAGATCAGCATCATCATTAAAAAGTAATGTACTTAATCCGTGGTGATCGTTTTGAGGTGGGGCAGAGTAACTTGCAGTAGGAAGCCCATACTTTTTTCGCTCATTATCACTGACAACGCGATCACCTGAATAACCGAAGCTGGGGAAAATGCCCAAGTCAAAGAAGGTTCCGTTGTAAACAATTAAACGCCCCAGGCCATCATTGAGAAAGCCCTTATAGCGCATATCTACCTGAATATTCAGCAGAGCAGTATCTCCCGGCTGCATGGTTTTGGTAAGCTTATAAAAATAGACTTTGGA
>JBGALL010000079.1:0-6844 GCA_044223895.1 Candidatus Woesebacteria bacterium | reverse complement strand
TAGACGCTTCTTAGCAGCAAACGCTTCTTCGAGAGAGTTAGGAAAATGGGTTGTTTTTAGCGCTTGATCAACGGTCATTAATTTATGATGGTTTCGTAGATTGTCCGGAAGATATTCTGAAAGTTCTTCATGAACAGTATCCAGTAAAAAATTAATCCGGTTACGCAGCCATTTCGAGGTTATCCCTTCTGTTTCTGAATAGACGGGGACCAATCTCCCCGTATGAAGGCTTTGCTCACCTTTGGCTTTTATGACTTCAAATTGTGGGTTTGATAAGACTATTTTCCTTCCAAACCAAGACACAGTTCCGGAAAAGCTGACTTCATCACCTTCGTTCAAGACTTTTAGGAGATAGTGTTGTCCAAACCACAATAAGTTCATGGTTCCACTATCATCACTAACTTTTCCTTCGATAAGTCGCTTTCCATTTTTGGTGACAAAGGTTTTCATGGAGATAATTGTTCCTTTGATAGTCACCGTTTCCCCTGGATGTGCTTTGGCAATGGGAGTAACCAGAGAATAATCGTTGTAACGGAAAGGGATGTGATAAAGAAAATCTTTTACGGTAAATATTCCTAGGCGTGCTAAGGCTGATGCCCGAGTTGGTCCGACCAAGGGAATTTCTGATGCGGGAGTATCGAGATGAAGATCCATCATAAATCGGCTTACCGTAGTCCACCGAAGAATGGTAATAAGGAACTGACAACCAAGGCTATCGAAGAAATAACCACTATTACTTTCCAAAATCGTTCATGTTTGCGAATGAGATCCATAATTAGTCTGTGTGTATTTTTATATACCGTCTCTTGCCAACTTTCAAGACATCATCTGATTGTATGGTCATTATTTGGGTATGTTCTATTATTGTTTGTCCCTTCCATTCGACAGCTTTTTGTTCAACTAACCGCTTCGCTTCACCTTTACTGGCAACTAATTTCGTAGTTACCAATAAATCAACAATATTCCATTCTTTCTGATTGGTCGAAAACACTTCCATTTCTGTCGGAAGCTCTTTCTTTTGTACCACTCGTTCAAATGTTTCCTGAGCTTCGAGGGCTTTGCTTTCGTCGTTGTAGGCTTTGGTGAGTTCAAAAGCTAATTTTTTCTTAAAGGTCATTGGATTTTCACCCTTTTGGAACGCTTGTTTCATCGACTCCAATTCTGCTTCATCAGTATCTGTTAATAAGGTAAAACAGGGAATAATAGTATCATCACCCAAACTCATTACTTTGGCGTAAAAATCAGTGGGTGGATCGGTAAGCCCAATTACATTCCCTTCACTCTTGCCTATCTTTACCCCTTTTGCATCAGCCAGTAATGGGAGTGTCATCACAAATTTTTCTTTATGAAGCATTCGTTCTACCAGAGTTCTGCCCACCAACATGTTGAATGTTTGGTCGGTACCACCAAGCTCTAAATCTACATCCATCGCAACGGAATCATATCCTTGAAGTAAGGGATACATAAATTCACGTAAATTTATTGATTCATTTACCTTTAATCGTTCCTGATACATATCTCGTTCCAAGAATTGTTGAACAGAAAAGTTTTCGGCAATCCTTAAAATGTCGGCAAGTTTTAATTCATTCAGCCAGTCACCGTTATAAAGAATTTCAACCGGATTATCACCGTCGAATTTAACAATCTTGGACGCCTGCATCACATAATTTCTAGCATTTTCTCGTAATTCATCTCTGGTGAAAAAGTGTTCCCTGGTTTTCTTTTTCCCTGAGGGATCACCCGCTTGTCCAGTTCCATCACCAATCAAGAAAATAACATGGTGTCCCAAGTCTTGGAACTCACGTAATTTGCGAAATGCCACTGCATGACCAATATGAAGTTGCGTTCCCGTAGGATCAAATCCCTGATAGAGTCTGAGTTTCTTACCAGACCTAAGGACTTTTTCCATTGCCTGTTTGCTGGGATAGATGGTATCAACACCTCGAGATAGTAAATGAGTAATTTCGTCCATAAAACCTCCTTACGATACCATATTTGTGGTTGAGTTTTCCAGTTTGGTTATAATTTTTTTCACTTTTCCCATCATCGTTTTTGCATGTGGGTTGAGTAATAAAATATCGTGAGCTAACTGTTCTTAATCTCCTTCCACAATATGTTGATTTTGTAATATACAGGAAAATCCTTTGGTATCGAATTTTCCTTGCTTAAGACCAAGCTCTTTTCCGATCGTTCCGAACAAAAAGGATATGGCTTGACTCGTGCTCATCAATTGATCATGTTCTCTTGGACTCATCATGTGGATTTCAATTTTTTGATTCTTTAAGAATGTAATCAAACTATCGAAACGAGTGGTATCTTGTACTCGTATCGGTGAAAATATCCACGGCAACCCTTCAAAAAACGTTCCATTTTTTGTACTCTGTGGACCAAAAATTGGATGGCTGGCAACACAATCTATCCGGTTGGGTAAGATAGTTTTCATCCACTTAGCAGGATTTACCTTTACCGAACAGATGTCGATAAATATGCCCTGACTATTCTCTAATTGTGATGCAATTTTATTGATAAATTGTTTAAAGCTAGAAATAGGAATAGCCAGAAAAACAATATCAGACTCTAATACCTCGGTAAGTGGATAAATAGTCTGCATATCTATAGATTTCGTAGAAGAGGCCTGTTTGATTACATAGCTAGGGTTCCGTTTACACAAGACCGACAAGACAGTTGCCATTCTGCCTGTTCCTACGATACCAATAGTAGTTGGTTTCATAGAGTCCTCCTGAGATCTGTCAACAATAGATCAAATTGGTCCCAATTTAATTGTTGATGCTTATCAGTCAGAGCTTGGTCGGGATGAGGATGTACTTCTACAATCAAACCATCAAAACCAGTGCGCGAAATTGTTTTGGATCTACTCATCAATGTTTTAGCGGTACTGACTACATGATCAGCCGATTTACCAGCAATATGCGAGGGATCAAAAATCATCGGAATATCAATCCCGGTTCTTCTTTTAGCCTCAGCTTTGACCCGCAATGCCATCTCGACATTTGCCGGATTTCTGTATTCAGTTGTCGATGGTCCAAATCCTCGATGGCATAAAATTAATTGCTCAGGCGATGCTCCACCTTCTAGAATGTGATCAATTATTCCTAACCAATGGGTTTCATCAGACCACATTTGGTTTTTCACCATAAGTTTTACTCTAGGCTCGCCTTGTACTGCCCTGCCCACATCTTGTTGTATCGTATGGTTTTGATTCCGTGATCCTAACCAGAGCAGTAAGCTGGTAGAAGAATCTTTCCCCAATACTGTGTCCATTACCTGGTCGGCCTGGCGGGAAAAAAGCACTTCTGTTGCTGGACGAACTCCCCGTTGGGCAACTTCTAATAATAAAGGAATTCCTTCCTCACCTAAGCCTTCAAATCCCCCTGGTCTGGTACGAGGTTTCCACAAACTGAGTCGTACGGTGTCGACAGAATGTTGCAAGGCTAGCTCAACACTTGTATGCACTTGGGTGGCGTTTTCCGCGGCACAGGGGCCAGCGATGATTAATTGTTCTTTCATAAAAATTTCCTTTCAAAATAAATGAATACATTCGTGCGGTCTCTATGCGAGACCTTCTCAGTATTGCGCCAAATACTCGGCGCAAAAGAACCACAAAAAAACCTCCCTTTCGGGAGGTGCCGTGGTTCTTATTGTTGATGCTGTTATGGCACCAGAATCACACCTCCCGCATAGGAGTACGTAAAATAATAGTAATAGCGGTTAGCGCTATGTGTGTTCATGTCGAAATATTCTAGCAAACGTTGCACGACTTGGCAATAATTGAGTACAATGAACTGACCGATTGATCTATGGCGAGCTTTAAGGACTATTTTCAGGACAAACAAAAACGTCGAGTGACGCCAATCCAGAAGCGTATAACCATGTTGAAACTGTTTACCTATCTGGCTATTGCAGGCTTTATAGGATTACTTCTGTCAATCTTTGGCACCATGGCAGTATTCGCTTGGTATGCTCGAGATCTTCCCCGCCCTGACAAGGTGAAACGCGTTGATGGATTATCAACAATAATTTATGACCGAAGTGGACAGACTTTGTACGATATTTATGAGGGACAAAATCGGATTCCGGTCAATTTCAACGAAATTCCGACCCCCCTCAAACAAGCTACCATCGCAGTTGAAGATAAGGATTTTTATAAACATCCAGGACTTTCAATAACTGGCATCGGACGAGCTGTGGTCGGCGTGTTGTTGTTTCATAATTATTCGGCCGGTGGTGGTTCAACCCTCACTCAGCAATTAGTCAAAAATGTTCTGCTAACCAATCAACAGGCGTTTTCTCGAAAAATCAAAGAAGCAATCTTAGCTATTCAAATAGAACGAAAATATACTAAAGATGAAATCCTCACCATGTATTTCAATGAAGCGCCATACGGTGGTCCTGCTGTTGGTGTAGAAGCTGCGGCACAATACTTTTTTGGAAAGAAGGCAAAAGATCTCACTTTTGTAGAATCAGTTATCCTTGCTGGATTACCTCAATCACCAACTCAATATAATCCCTTTACCTCAACTGATAAATTATGGATTGCTAGATCGGAACAAGTATTGCGAAGAATGCGTGAAGATGGCTATATCAGTGCTGATGCTGAAAAAGATGCCAAAGCACAACTCCAAGGAGTTGTATTTGGAAAAGAAGATGCTGGTTTAAAAGCCCCACACTTTATTTCCTATGTTAAGCAACGATTGATTGATCAATTTGGTGAAGGTGTCGTGGAAAATGGTGGCTTGCGAGTGACTACCAGTTTAGACTGGAGCTTACAACAAAAATCTGAAGCCATTGTGAAGGATGAAGTCGGAAAGTTAGCTAAATTACGGGTATCGAATGGAGCCTCAGTTGTGATGAATCCTAAAACCGGTGAAATTTTGTCGATGGTTGGGAGTAAAGATTATAACGATGCGAGTGATTCAGGAGGGTTCAAATTTAACGTTGTTACCCAAGGGTTACGTCAGCCAGGATCGACAATTAAACCTATTATTTATGCTGCGGCCTTGAAAAAGGGGTATACCCCAGCAACAGTGTTAATGGATGTAGATACCAAATATCCTTCAGGAGATCCCAAGAAACCAGAATATAATCCAAAAAATTATGATGGAAAGTTTCGTGGCCCTCTGCCACTGAGAACTGCCTTGGGAAATTCTATCAATACTATCGCTGTAAAAATAACAGCGCTTGTCGGGGTTCAAGAATCTTTACAAACTGCTTTTGACATGGGGTTGATTACCCTTGAACCGACCCAACAGAATATGTCTCGTTTTGGACTTTCTTTAGCTTTAGGTGGTGGAGAGGTTCATTTATTGGATCTCGCTAATGCCTTTGGAGTTTTTGCTACTGAGGGAGAACGAGTAGATCCTGTGGCAATTCTTAAAGTTGAGGATATTAACGGTAAAGTGTTGTATGAATATAAACCTCAGACTCCTCGAAAAGTTATGGCCAATGATATTGCCTATCTGATCTCAAATATATTATCTGATAACAATGCCCGAAAAGATGTTTTCGGAGAAAAATCTTTGTTGGTAATTCCCAATCATACTGTTGCTGTCAAAACGGGAACTACTGATGATAAACGAGATAACTGGACCATGGGATATACACCATCAGTTGTCGTTGGTGTATGGGTAGGCAACAATGATAATTCTGCTATGAATCCAGCCTTGGCTTCTGGTATCACTGGTGCTGCACCAATTTGGAACAAAATCATGCTAGCTGCCTTAGCTGACACGAAAGATGAACCATTTAAACGTCCCGACAGCGTCGTAGAAATGGATGTGGATAGTTTGACCGGGGGCCTCCCTATAGATGGTCAACCTACTAAAAAGGAAGTCTTTGTCAAAGGAACCGAACCAACAACAATCTCATCTATTGTTCAAAAGATTAAAGTATCCAAGAAAGACAGTAATAAGTTAGCCAACCCAGTTGATATTGCCAAAGATGAATTTGATGAAAAGGTCTTTTACGTCTTTAAAGAACAGGATCCTATTTCTACCGACGGTAAAAATCGTTGGCAAGAAGGTATAGATGCGTGGATCAATGCTCAACCCGACGGAAAATATAAAGTACCCAAAGATACTCAGTCCTCTAGTGATCCGATTGTGGTAATTATCAAGGAACCTAACGATAACAGCCGAATTAACAATAATTCAGTCCATGTCAAAGCCGAAGCAACTGCAGATAAAGATGTAGCGAAGATCGAAGTCTTTATAGACGATACCTTAACTCGGGATACTAATGGGAAAAGTTTTTCTGATGATATAAATATTCCTAACGGATCCCATAAAGTTAAAGTTCGAGCAACTGATAAAGATGGAAAAACTTCTGAGCGCACTGTTAGAGTTGGTATCAATGAAGATTATAAAGAACCCCAGCCAACCGTTGTTCCTACTCCCTCGCCTACTCCTTAAAAATATAACTAGTGTTGCTTGCATGGCCGGTGGGTATATTGCTTCCCGTTACAATGCAAAATAATCATTTACTTATACAACAAGGGTAATTCCGAATTTCTTCTCTAATTGTTGTAATAATTTTTCTCGAATTGGTTTGACTTCTTCTCCTGATAGATTTTTCTTGGGATCTTGATAGGTTATTCGGATGGTCCGTTTATTTTCAAAGACATCAAGCAGTTTTGCATCCACTATGTATTCATCAAATTGGTAGATAAAATCAATAATCTCGCCAATTTTGGTAGATTCGTTAGCGATAACCGAAACATCTTCGATAACTGGCGGATATTGAAAGGCAATTTGATATGGTTTCACTGATTGTCTGTTGATCTCGGCTAATATATCTAAAGATAATTCGGCTGCAAACAATTCGGTTT
>JBGALL010000078.1:0-6855 GCA_044223895.1 Candidatus Woesebacteria bacterium | reverse complement strand
GAACGATTGTGTTATAGTTACCCATAGTATAAGTTGCACCCAAACTATCCACCAATATTCCAGTTGATTTATCTTATAGTCAGGCAAAGTCAACACCGCATGGATGATCCAGAGAACGTTTAATACACCGAAGACAACGCCTGTAAAGATGATAAAACGAGTGGCGTTTTGATCTATCGTTTCTAGAATCTGTATATCTTTTTTAAAAAGAGTGATTAAAACATACAGTAGGGAATACAATCCGAATCCTATAAAAACATCCATCTGTATTATTTCAATTAACAAGTCTACTATATTTCTCATGGTCTGGTTTTCAAGTTGCACCCATTACAGCGTGATCCACTTGTTCAATTGATAATCGAAATCCAAGCAAAATTGGAACCAATATATCCTTCCCAAGCTTTAGGATAATACAAAATGTTAAATAGAATAGAATTTTTTACTACTTATTTGAATATTTGTGAGATAAAAAAGATTGAATGTCCGTATAGCTTGCCTATTTTGTTTTATTAGCAGTAAATCAAGTGACCACACCTTTTAATCTGAAATGATATGATCTTCTTAAGTGTTCCCGGAGTATTCATCCGGTGGCTCTTTGTTCATAAAAAATATTCTTTAGGTGATCTTTTTGAACAACAAGATCCTATTGACAATGTAATAGGGCTTCTTTTCTATATGATTGCCTATTTTCCGCTATCTATTTTTCTGCAAGATTAAATCTAGAATTCAACCACATCCCAGCCTCAGCTATCGGTAGCCTGTGTAAGCCTAAACAGCTGCCCGTAGTTGCAACAAAGGACGTTGGTATTTATACATCACTACCACAGTTTATTTCGGATGAGTATTAGTTTGTTCCAAATGAAGATCATTAAACTATTCTTAATCATCATTCTCTTCACCATCCTAACAATCCTAACTCAGATTGGAGGTATAGCGCTGCTCATTTCATTTCTTGCATTTAGATTCATCGAAAAGAAGATCACTACACGTTGGACACGGATCAGTGCGAAAATCGTTTCGTTTATACTGATCTATTTGTTGTTTGTGTTTGCTTTTGTGCCGATGATCGCTAAACCTTTTGGGAGAGTTCCGTTACCGGTTTTTCAAGATCATTATTTGAAGCCGGCCACTATCTGGACGTGTCTGCTCAATCGAAATTATGTAAAGCCTCAGCTCAAGGAGATTGCTCTTCAGGTAGCGATGGATATGAATAAGAAGTTCCCAGGCGTAACTGTTAATTATCTGGACGCTAACTTTCCATTTATCGACAGGTTTCCTTTGTTTCCCCATCTCAGTCATCATGATGGAAAAAAGTTAGATGTCTCATTTCAGTATAATGATCATCTGAACCAAATCACAAATGAAGTTCCTTCTTGGATCGGCTACGGAATCTGCGAAGAACCGAAGGAAGGTGAAGCAGATACTCCTGAACTATGTGATCAACAAGGATATTGGCAATACAATTTATTGCATAACCTACTTTCAAAAGATAATGAGAATGCATTTGCGTTCGATGCGATCAGAACCAAACAATTAATCAATCTTTTTACGGATAGGAGTGAAGTGAGCATTGTATTTATCGAGCCACACTTAAAGACTCGTTTAGGTCTTAAAAGCAGCAAGGTACGCTTTCATGGTTGCCATGCCGTACGCCACGATGATCATTTTCATGTTCAGTTAAAATGATGTTGTGTGGACAAAAGGTTATTGTTTGCAAACTAAGCACAGCCGGGTGGATTAAGAGAAGTACTAACGGTGTACGGAATAAATTTAATTAATCGCTTTTTCTTTCATTACGTATTGTACCAACATATCCACCAAACGCATTGGTCCAGCCACTGCGAATACAATTATCCCGCACATCATTATCCAATTGGCAATACTTTTATTTCGTTCATAGCTAATCGTTAATTCAATAGTAGGATCTTGCGGTGGAATTCCGGCAAACATAATATCATACAGAAATCCTGCCGCAAATAATAGTATCCCAAACCTAATTCCGTATTTGATTATTCTTCTCATCTGCCAGTCTGTAGTTCATTAAATTGCTTCCATTACGGCTCAATACCCTTGTCAAGTTAATAATCGCTAAACAAATGGAAACTAAGATGTCTTTCTCGGACTTATAATAATCCCAAATGTAAACTAAGACAGTTTCAAGTTTAAGGATATTTGCAGAATTTTTTATAGCTTATTTAAATATTTGTGGGATAGAGACAAGTCTTTTTCCCTTTTGATTAAGATGACTTGCCCCAGGCTTTGTAGTTATTATAGAAATGAGATTTATGCTCCGGTTATGATATCATCGAATTGATAAGCTACTTATATTGAATTCTAATTAACAAATGACTTACAGTAAAGAGTTTTTAGAGCAACTGGCTAATGAAAGAGTGATGGGCGATTTTCCACCTTTCGATAGCGGCAATATCCGGGCTGTTGAAGATTACATTAAGATAATTGTAGGCAGGCTTAAGGATAACTACCAATTAATCGTGGAGCCGGATTACAAATACTACGGGAGTGGATTTGCTTCGTATGTGAATGTCAGAATTTCGAAAAAGGACATGTCAGATACGCAAGTATCGCACGAGAAGAATCAAGTTACTTATTCCACTCAAGGACTGCTACTCTATATTTCCAATTTAACTCCGTATTGGTTTTATGGAGCTTCCGATTGGGCGGTGACAAAAGAAGATGGCAGGAACGTTAGTGGGTCTTCTGGTTTCTTACGGCCTGAAAATATAAGCTACGTTGACAATGAATTATGGGGAGGTCATATAGAGAAGATTAAAGCTGTATTTGATACATACAGATATCGTTTATTAACCGAGGAAGAGCTTGAAAAACCAGTTGATTGGGATATTCAATTAAGGAAAGTGCTTAGTGAAAAGCCTTATGAGGTTTTTGATTATTTCTTTCATTGGGAAGATTAGTATTTTGTGTTGAATCCACATAATATTTGGAAGCAGTGCTGAGCGATTGAAGCCTCGCAAAATCAATTTTAAACGAAATGAAGAATACATTTTTATTTGGAAACAGTGATTTGTTTGCCATCGAAATTAGTGAGAAATCCAAAGTAGCAGCCTTACGTATTTGGATAAATGGAAAATCGTATGGTTCGTTTAAAAGAAAGGATAGACTAATTGACTCGATAATAAACCTATACACTCTTTTAGAAAACATAGATAATCTACATGAGAAATCTTTTGATGAGATGGATGCTAATTCAGTTTTTTCTTTGATATTATCCGTTCAAACATTAGAGGAATTTAATAATGTTAGCAAGTATATTCGTTTTTTAGGTGAACAGATGGATGACAAAAGCATGGTTTGTTATGAAAAAGAATCGAAAATTGAATGGGCGTTCTGTAATGTTAGAACTAAAAAAATTCACACCGAACTAATTGACAAAAAAGTACTGTATGATGCTTGTTTGACATACATTAATTGGTATCAGAGTTTAGATACCTCAAGCTGGCGGAAGTCTTTAACTAGTTCTATAAAGAAATCGAATCGTGATTATGAAGTATAAGATTATTGAAAAAACTATTGTAGATCAACTTGGCAAAGAGTTGATTTTACACAACTTTGTAATCAACAGAATTGATTTAGACAAGGAACATAGTGTTGATTTCATATTGACGAGAGACAAAGTGCATCATATTTTTGGTATTAGATTTTTGCACTATGAAAAAAACATGGCTATAGAGTCACATATCATTGCAAGTTATGATGAGGTAACTGACCTTGCGAAGAAAGTGGTGTCATGGGAATCCGATTATTTCAAAGATTATTTGGCGATGTCGTCTAGTTTGGGTTTGGTTTTAAATCCTAAAAACAAAGATGGATTTTTCAATGACAATGATTGCCTGCAAATAGAATTAGAACCCAATGAAAAAAGTATAGATAAGGCTTTATCAATATTGATTAAGAAATATTTCCAAAATGGTGCTTTGAACTTTATTGAAAAGACAAATACAATTCAAAAGGCTGATTTAATTACAAATAGCTGGGTAAGGAGGGGCGAACCAATGAAGCTGCTTACCAATTATCCTCATATACCATGGCAAATGACCACAGGAATTGCACTGGCAAAGCTTACCAATAATCCTAGATATTCTGAAATTTTAGATGTGTACCAAGGTTTTATAAATGAAAGATTGTCGCCTGACAGCGAACGTATTAAAGATTTTAAGGCCTTTGTGAAATATTTTAATTCAAAGTAAAGTAGCCGTAGCTGAGCTACTTTACATACAGACTTGCATTATTTGTTTGTATCAAATACTTCTCTGGTTCAATTGATAATCGGTATCCAAGCAAATTTGGCACCAATATGTCCTTCTCGAACTTATAATAATCCCAAATGTTAATTAGGACAGTTTCAAGTTTAGGAATATTTACAGAATTTTTTATAGCTTATCTGAATATTTAGTGGATAGAGACAAGTCTTTTTCGCTTTTGATTATGAAGACTTGCACCAGACTGCGGTAATATGGATCAGAACAAAGACAAATTACAAAGCCAAATTAGCAAGCCGGAGCTTTACGTTGACCTACGTGATTTAACCCTAGCCGACACTCACTTTCAGTATTCCGTTGATAGTGTAAAACAAATCTTAACTCTGAAGTCAATTGATGAATCATTGAGAATTCAAATAACTCTCCCCACCAACCTTTTAGAATGGTTTATCAATATTTTGGATGCTAACGATCAAATTGTTGCTTCTGCTTGGGTAGACCATTATGGCAAAAATGACGAAGAGTTGAAGAAGGAAATGCGAGAGGAAATCAACCGGTTTATTAAAATGGTTTCAACATATCAAACCCGTGTAACCGTTGGAGAGAGTAAAACCTTTCAATATTATGACAACGAAAATTGGAATAACTTCTCAATATTCTAATTTTCCCGCGTAGGTCTTAGGGGAAATATTTGCTCTTGATTAAGAAGTCTTGCACCCGCCAGTAAGATAAACAATCAAATTAGATGTATCTTTTCACCATGAAACTATTGGCTCGAATAGTACTAATCGGAGCTTCGCTAACCGCGGCCTGCCAATCTACCACAACTGTTGCTCCCGTACAACCCATGGATGCATCGCAAGCTGCTACTTTACTAGACGTGCCGTATGGCGCGGATGCACAACAGAAAATGGACATCTATTTGCCCGCCAACCGAAGCCGTACTACTACACCACTTCTGGTTCTTATTCATGGTGGTGGTTGGGTAGAAGGTGACAAAGTCGATCTCAATGACTTGGTAAAAGGTATGCAAACCATTTTTCCAACCTATGCCATCGCCAATATCAACTACCAGTTAAATACGAGTCGAAAAAAGAACTTCCCTACACAGGAAAATGATATACAAACAGCGGTGGCGAAGATGCTTGCCAAAGCAGATGAATATGTATTGTCTACAAAAGTAATCACGATGGGCTTCAGTGCCGGTGCTTATCTAGCTCTGATGTACGCCTACAAACGTCCCACTGCAGGCGTGACTATTCTGGCCGCTATTTCGTTTGTGGGTCCAACAGACTTGACACGATTGTATAGTGATACGCCTAGCCAGGAAGTGCGAGATTTGCTGCCCATCATGATTGGTACATTTCCGGATGCACACCCGGCAGACTATCAGTATTACAGTCCGGTTACTTATGCTACTACAACTACCTGCCCCACGATGCTGTTTTATGGAGGCAAAGACGATCTGGTTCCCGCCTCGCAGGGCGAAATTCTGCAAGCCAAGCTTTTGTCACTCCATGTTGCCCACCAACTCACCATCTATCCCGATGACGAACATGCATTCTCGGGCGAGAACTATTTTGATGCGTTTTCCAAAAGCAAAACTTTTCTGGAAGAGAACATAAAATAGTGAGGTTTTACACCTAATCTGACATAAGTCTTTTGATTGGTAGCAACATTTGACTTGTGCCCTAAAAACTTATATTAACTTTCTTAAACGCGATCAATTTTTCAATGCTTATTTGAATATTTGTGGACTAGGCAAAAGTCCTTTTCACTTTTAATCAAGAAGACTTGCGATAGATAGTAAAAAAATGCGCTAAATAAACCAATATCATTATGAACTCTCAAGCAACAGATAACAACAAAGACAGATTTGACAATTGGGTTACTAGACTTGTCATTCTTTCACTTATCGTATGCTTATGGATAGGGTGCTGGTATTTTCTTCTTAACAATCCTTACTTATCGGACTACACGGAGCGAGGGCAATTTGGTGATATGTTCGGTGTAATTAATTCACTCTTTTCAGGACTTGCATTTGGAGGCATTATCTATACCATTCTTTTGCAACGAGAAGAATTAAAGGCTCAAAGAGAGGAATTAAGATTGACAAAGCAAGAATTCATAACGCAAAATGAAACCCTTCGGCTCCAACGATTCGAAAACACATTCTTCAACCTAATCGATGTCCACAATAACATTGTGAAGTCACTTAAAAGTTCTTTCACCGGACCATCAGGAGACCATTTCGAAGAAGAGGGCAGGGCTATTTTCAATGACTTAATATACAGCCTCAATCAGGAGAAGGGGCTGCTCGGAAATCCAATGAAATACAACAAGGAAGATTTCAACAATCAGGCAGGACTATACAAGAAATCGATAAGTCGAATAACATCGCTAAGTGGATTGGATTACTATTTTCAAAGTTTAGTATCGATTCTAGACCTAATATCGACCACAAGCTTGCTTAACGAAAAAGGTGACACAAGAAAGGAGAAAGATAACAGAGTATTTTACTTTAGGTTATTGCTGTCAACACAATCCGTTTCAGAACAGACCATAATTTTCTACCATATCGTGTATGGCTGGCAGGTTGCACAATTCAATAGCTACC
>JBGALL010000077.1:0-7060 GCA_044223895.1 Candidatus Woesebacteria bacterium | reverse complement strand
ATCAACCTTATGGAAGCATACGCTCATAATTCTCCTGAAGCTGTATAATGGTATCGATTATGGATGCTACTCAAAATATTACAATACTACCTGAGGACAAAGTTCAGCTCACTAATGATCAAAAGAATTTGATTGAACTTGCGTTTGCAAAGCAAGTTCCGCCAGAAGATGCTAAAGTGATGGAAAATATACAAAAAAACAGAGATTCTAATGATAACCTAGACGCGTTCTCTCAAATAAGTAATTACTATATAGAAAAATATGGATCACAATTTGGAATTATTTATCTTTCCGCAATTATGGGAGGAGAAGAAAAATATCAAGAATCTGTTAATTCAATAGAAAAAATGAATGCTCTACAACGAACTCAGAGACAAACACAAAATTAAAAGGGGAGTATGTCAGAAGATTTGACTCCAAGAGCATTTACTATTTTTTGAAGCTTCTCAATTGTTGTGTTAATTTCTCCACGTTCAATCTTTGAGTAATAATTAGAAGAAATTCCAGCTTTTTTAGCCAAATCAGATTGTTTAAGACCATGCTTCTGTCTATAATCTTTTATTCTAGAACCTATTTGCTTTTTAGTTTCGTTTTCCGTCTTCATAAAATGCTATTTAGATTGTTATAGCAGTCTTTCTAAGTATTGACCCATTAATGATAATATGGTTTAATACAAACAAAGGTACCCGCTAAGCGACAAGAGCCCCTGGGCTCTTCCGAAAGGATAGCATAGCGGGTCATTTTTTGTATTGATAATATTCAGTTGTTCCTCGTTGAAAAATAGCAAACTCGCTTTTTACTTTCTTTTGGATTTTTTGAAAGGGGCGATTTTCATTTCTTTCATTCTTAACGTAAAAAGCCCAACCGCAATAATCAGCAATCTGACAATTGAGATCTGCTTTTGATTGATGAAAGTATATTTGAAAAGGTTTTCTGCAATACTGTTTTAAATAGGTCTTTAAAGACTTTTGGACTAGTTGACGTTTATTATCAGTAAAAAGATTATCTAGAACGACAATAATTTGAGAAATAGCAGTGGGTTCATATCGCTGGAAAATATAGCGTAATAATGTCTGGCAGATAATGCGATAAAACTCATCACCAGTAAATCTTTTATTGGAGATTCCTTTTTTTGTATATGTTTCTGTATAAAGACTTGGGTTCGCCTTATTTTTTTGCGCTACTACAGCATCAATGTTGAAGTCATCAGTTGTTGAAATAAGATGATAGATATTGTCTCGTACCTCTTGAGTATCTTCTGTCGCATGAAAACATTCTTGGTCAATACCAGAAGAAAGTAATGAATACCGATATTCAGTAATTTTTTGCCTGTCTTTTAATGGTACTAGGGTGCTAATTGCGGTAAGGACGAAGTATTTTGTTCCGTTGGATGAAAAGTCAAAATTTCCTGATTCATCAATGAAAATAAATAGCACATTATTCATGTTAATTCTTCGGGATAAAGATAGTATTTGGGGTTAACAAAAACAATTCCATCATTATTACTGCAGGAGATACCGTTCTCGATCGGGACTTCATTACCTGAATCATGAAATCTCTTTTGAGCGATGACAAAGGCAAATTTTTCCGCTGATTCAATCGTGGCAGATAACTTCGCATAATCTTCTAAATATTCACCCGTCACCCAAACGAAGTATTCTTTAATCAATTTATTTTTGCTGGGATAATCACTTATAAATGCTAAAATGATACGCCACACTTCAGATCCTTCTTTCACTGGTACGATATTCACACTTCGTAATAATACATTCGGAGATAGCACAATCTGATTTGGTACAGCAACCATATGGATAGAATATAGCATTTTGGGTAATTCTTTAGAGGGGAATTAAATCTTAAATAATTATATCTAATACTCGGGTTATCTCAAATGGGAAAAGTTTCAAATATGGTCTGAACTCTTTGACCTGCTTCAGATTTGAATTGTTCAAAAAATTTTGGATTATATCGTTCTACCTCCGGATATCCAATGGCAACAAGATTAGAATAAAATAAGTTATATTTAAGTGTAGAAAATTCCCTTCTATTACTTAGAAATCGCTTATCATCAAATGAAATTGTTTGAACTCCATCCGTAAGATTTAATTCTTGCGTATACTGACGAAAATATTCATGCAATTGTTGATAAGTTTGTGCGTCTATATCTAATACTCCACGAATACAAGATTCAGCATACAAACTAGCTTCAGGAAACCCACTTATAGAGAGGAATAGAAATCCAGTTGCCTTATCAAGTATATTTTCGGATATATGTGGAACTTCTTTATTTGGCAAAAGCATATTTCTAACATCCTTTTGCTCCGAATCTAAATCATACGCAATGTTCTCCGGTCCCCATATTTTGCTTCTATAAGCATTTACCATCAGAAATTTATCATACCGAGTATGAAAATCTAGGTATAATCTCAACTGAAAGATTCCTAAATTACTTGAAGGAAGTTCATTATTCTCGTTATGCTCAATAATTTGGGAAAGTGTTACGAGAGCGTGATCAGGATTAATCATATTTGAATTATATCAAAAGCTATCAAAAACGACCAAAATTTGTTTGAAATAGAGTATCAAGAATCATTTTGACTCTCACTTCTGGTGGAATTTCTTGTATTTTTTTTCCCATAATTGTTTAGCAGAATATATCACAAATAAAGCGTATTACCTATTTATTTTATGGCATCAGACTAAACTTGCGAGTATATTTTTCACGAAAGGAATGTATTTATGGTAAACTCCGACCATGGTATTAAAAGATGTTGAACCAATTAATTCTTTCGTGCCAGATCAAAAATTAAGAACAAACTATCTGTTAAAAACAGAACCAATTCAGTTGTTTTCTATTTCACTCGACCCTGCCTTTGATGTATCAATCCTTGATGGTCAAGAAACATCTTCAGACTCACTATTTTTTCATGCACTGGATATAGAACGAATGATTCAGGAGAAAGTTGAAGATTTACACCAACAGTATCTTTTGACTGGAATATCACAAGACGACATAGTAAGAGAATCTGCTGGTGCAAAATCCAAGCTCAATGAAGTTATAGAAGGAATACGAACACTTGGACGAACAGTCGGTGCAACAAAAACTGAATCAGTGAAAAAAGCTGCTAGTAGTCTACATATCACTGAGGGAGAGATAGAGTTTTTGGTAACAAAAAGTGTTAGAAATAGAACGCCAGTTATAGATAAAGAGAATCATCATCATCTTTTAGTATTTAAAGCAGATAATCCTCAAGAAGTTGAAATACTGAACTTGAATGAATTGTTAAAAAAAGACCCTAGTGCTCTCAAACAACTACTTAGTGACTATCATCTTTGGAATGGATACTATGATTTTCTACTGTCCTTTGCATATGATTTAGCGATCTATCAAGAAAAGGATATATTTCCTGAATGGACTAAGAAGGTTAGCAACGATTCTATTCAGGCAGTTAAAGAGCTTCGAGGGGTCGTCGATTACTACAAATGGATGGCATCAGTAAATTATAGATATGGAGTTTTTCTAGGTTCTGTCATGAAGTTTGGATCAAATGGAATCAGTATCTCTCAGTACGGTCAAGAAAATTATCTTACGTTTCGAAGTGTTGCTTCGTTTTTACAAAGAGCGGATAATGTTGAGCCTGAACGACGAATTCAGGCGGGAAATATGCATTTCTTTATCTCTGCATTGGATAGTCATGACTTTGATAGTGCAGAACCAATTCCTGAAAAATTTGCTGAATTCTTTATTCGGCCATGGGCTTTTTCTCATCAGGCAATTAATTACCACCGTGAGAATAACTCATCAAAACAATCTCAATTATTGATATATCAGAAGTCTATCGAGAAGGCGTTTCAATTATCACAATTTTCTGAGCAATTTACTTCACTGCAACAAGATAATCCAGAATTAGCTAACAAACTTGAACAAATTCAGGAATTCATTCGGTCGAGTTTTTTTTCTCAAAATTTAGAAAAATTGTATAAAAGTATTGCTCATAGTACACAATTAGATAGTTTCTCTTCAACAAATCCATTTTCAAAGGAATTATTACTGAAAGTAATTTCGAGAGAATTATCTAACGAACTCCCGTTTTCGCTCGAATACAACAGTAAAGTTGGTATATATAGGGGAAAAGACGAGTACCCTCCCACAGTACACTTCTCAGATCCAACATTACAAAATGTATTATGTCTATTTGTTCTTCAAGAACTTGAAAAAAATCCACTGTATACAATTACTCAAGAACATGTTCAGAAAATACGTTCAGAGTTGTTTGATGACCTTCAAAAACAAATCACTTTTTGTAAAAAAAGGGAAAGAGATTTCAGAAAACAAGAAAAATTGAGAACAGAATTCTTTCGACAATATCCAGAATTACAAGAACACTATAATAATTTAATGGCAAAAATGTTTCGGATAGCTCATGATGACGAATGGAGATTTATAAATGTCGATGAAATGGCCTTTGCTTTCTTGTTTAATGCTCATTATTTACAATTAAAAGGTAGATTATCAAAATCTCCGCTTATCCCTCATGCAATTGGCTATTTTACTCCTAACTTAGCTAAAGATTACCCTGATGAACTTCGTAAACTTGCTTAGTAAAGAGTAAATATCTAAGATTCTTTATTTTTCAAAAACGACATATAGGCTTCTATTTCTCCACGTTCTTTTTCTGGGAGTACACCCAATAAGTACGTAATCAAATGGGTAGCATATCTGGCAGTTTGTGTATCTAATGCATGTAAACTGTCGAGATTCATTCCCATAATCATATATATCCGTCGTATGAGAACTGATACTTCTCGTTGTACATCCTGTTCAGTTATTGGTTTTTCTTGCGGAAATGGAATAATTGGAGGCGGTGTATTTCGTATTGGTTGTTCTGCGGGTAACAGAGAATCTTCTGTACGACTCATCTCGTAGTATGTCTTAAAAGGGTTTTCTGCCTGAAGAATTGTAAGTGTTTCTTTCATAGAAAGAGAACTATTATTTACAATCTGATGAAGCATTCTACTTAAAGGTTGATACCGTATGTCTGGTTGTGATTTTACGAGAGCGTTGTAGATGCAAGATGCCAGACGTTGTTTATTTCCTTCATAGTCATCAGTACTGTGTAGCTTTTTGTCTATTTGTTCCTGGTGAAGCATGTTTTTTAACATACATATTGCTTCATCGACACCACCTACTGAATTTGGATTAGTTACTATTGTCCAAATCATTGCACTAAAGACTTCTTTTTTATTCGCTGTCGTAAATTGTTGCACTAATTGATTGGTTTCTATAATACGTGCTGAAATTGCTTGTAGTTGATCTTCCGTAAACGCATATTTTTCTTTTTGTAATTTCTTTACTATTTTTTCTGTCGTGTAATCCCACATACGACTTTCAACTAGAAAATGAAAGACAGTTAATGGAGATATTTCATCTTGAGTTGTCTCGTGAGGTAAATATTTCCAGGTATTGAGTAAATGCATTCCAATACGAGCAGAAGCTATATCTTGGTGAACATTCGTTGGTTCTACCACAGAAAGCAAATACTCTGTAGGGGTAAGTGTTGTTTTCCCCTCAGTAATATCCTGCACAATCCTAGGATTGTGAATAATGTCATCAGTGACATCAAATGCCTCGATTAAGGGAAACTGATGATCAACGGCATACTTAAGTCTCGTATGACCATCACGTACTCCCCAAATAAATGATGTGTCAGAAATACCTATTTTTACGACTTGAATTGGTTGATACATTCTTGGACTAAATGCAGCTGCCATATTGTCATACTCAATCTGATTAAATATTCCAATTTGTGAATTTGTTTGAGCCAAATCACTGGGAATAAATTGAAGCGGGATTTCTTTTTGAAGATCGGCTGTTTCAGTTGTATGTATACTTTCTTTTGAAGTCATGTCGCGATTATACTGATAAACAATTGATATGACAATATAAACACACACATGTGTTCTTATTTTAGAAATTTTACAACATCAACAAAAATATAAACAAAAATTTGATTTGTTGAATTAGTGCATTTAAAATATCTCGGTCTAGACAATCTAAGGACTTAGTCTCTATGGGAAAATAAAACAAAAAAATCGGCATCAATTTTGAACAACCGGAGGACTACGTCCTACAACAAATCCAATATCCACCAGTACGCTGGATAGGATTTCCGGATTTACAGTATTATGGTAAGTCATATTATGTTCCATTAATAACTGACATAGTTATTGGTACGAAAGAACGAGGCTTAAAAACTACTGTTGATCTAATAGAGTTTGTTTCACTAAATGATAATTTAAGTCTGCCAAATTTAACACCTGAACAAACATTCCAGTTATATGTAGGAGAATTTCTAAAATCAAACCCTGATTTCAATCAAAGATTTAACCGTCTTAGTTCATTTTTGACTTATATAAAAAAATTTCAGATCAAACTCCTGAGGTGTACAAGAAAATTATCTATACTATACAAAAAGGATCAAAAGATAAAAAAATTCCCCTTATAGTTAATTCTCATGGGTTAGTAAGTAATAATCAGCTGTATTTATATGCTAGTCCTAACAATGATGGGAAATATGTTTCTGCAGAAACTTTTTTGAAAAAATTTCCAGACATTTTCATTCATACAAAACCATTTGTAGGATCATACGAAAATGAAGGTATATCTCTATATAAAGATCGATATAGTATTATTATTTTTACAGCATGTGGGGGTAAAATAGACTGGTCAAAAAGTTTAATTGATAATATTGGGATACCTATTACCTACGCAACTGGGATAGCTGGTGGAATTCCAAAGTTAGATGGTTCAGAAATACGAAAGGCGGTTATTGTTCCAAACATGGCACATCCTGTTAGAGATAAATAAATATATTAATTAGATGCCCCAAAAATTCAGAATATAAATATAATTTTCCCAAACTATTAGCAACTTATGGATATATATTCTTAGTATGATTTTTATTTAATCGTAAATCTTTATCCACTTAATTTACAAACCACCAATCCTTAATAAGCCAAAATATACATAGAGCAATTACAATAGAGAGGAAACTTATAA
>JBGALL010000076.1:0-7080 GCA_044223895.1 Candidatus Woesebacteria bacterium | reverse complement strand
GGTGTCGTTGGTGCTGGTTCTAAAATGAAAGCATATTTAGAAAGTAAGGGGTATACTGTGTCAGACGTCGGCAATGCTTCTACCTACGGATACGAAGAGACAGAAATCGATGTAAAAGAGTCAAAATCTGATATTCGCGATACTATAGAAGAAGATTTATCAAACAGTTATACTATCGGTAAGGTAGAAACATCACTTCCGGAATCCAGCCCCTATGATATCCGGGTCATTGTTGGAAAGAAATAACTTCGTGAATTATAAAGCGTTAATGATCGATCTTGATGGAACAACGGTACCCCACTTTAGCTACGATATAAGTGAACGGGTGATCTCTACTGTAAAAAAGGCCCACGAGAAAGTTACTGTATGTTTGGTTACTGGTCGACCTTATGAAATGACAGAGTCAATTATAGAAAAATTGGCTATCAGTGGCCCCTGTGTTTTATTAAATGGAGCTCAGATCTATGATCCTGGTAAAAAAAAGATGGTACATCAACTCTATCTTCCTAATGAAGATCTTGTTTCAATTTACGATCAAATCAAAGAATATTCTGATCATTTATTAGTCCATGATGGGACAAAAGATGTACCCGCAAAAAACTGGCAAGAGCTTGAACATATTATTAGTTTTTACCTATTCGATATGCCACCCCAAGATGTTCAAATCGTTGCTAAAAGATTTGAAAATCATCCGAGAGTGACTACCAATAGAATGTTTGGTTCAAAACCAGGAACGGAGGCCATTGAAATTATTCACTCCAATGCTACGAAACAGTTTGGTATTTACAAAGCAGCTAAAATCCTATCTCTAGAAACAAAGGATATAATTGGTGTTGGGGATGGCTATAACGATTTTGCATTGTTAATGGCCTGTGGTTTAAAAATTGCTATGGGTAATGCTGTTCCAGAATTAAAAACTATTGCAGATTTTGTTGCTCCACCCGTTGAAGAAGACGGTTTGGCAACAGTTATAGAAAAATTTATTCTCAGCGTCTAATCGGTCTAATTCTACTATTCCTTCTTATACTTCTGCCTCCAAATTGCTATAATTTACCTATGAAATACTTCATCCACACTTTTGGATGCGCTGCTAACGAAGCTGATTCTGAAAGAATAGCTGCTCTATACCAAGCCCGAGGATATACTCGCTCACGGACCATGAAAGCTGCAGATGATATCGTCATTAATACTTGTATGATTCGTGAAAAAGCTGAGAATCGTGTCTATGGATTGGTTCATAATTTATCTCAAGAAAAATTGAATGGGAGGAAATTAAAAATTGTGGTTACTGGATGTATGGTTGGCATGGCTGCCAGAGAAAAGACTGGTAAAATGTTAGCTGCCTTACGTCGAAAAATGCCATCTGTAGATGAATTTTTACCTATTGAAGAGGTAGGATTTGATCAAGCACCTATTAGAACTGATAAGACCCATGCATGGATACCCATTTCAAATGGTTGCAACAATTTTTGTACATTTTGTGTTGTCCCTTATACAAGAGGTAGAGAAATTAGTCGGCCAATAGATGACATTATTCATGAAGCAGAAGAACTTGCGCATCAAGGATTTACTTCTATTACCCTCATAGGACAAAATGTTAATTCTTATGGTGCGGATCTTTTATTAGGAGAAACGAATGTACAAGTTATGAGGGATCTTCCAGACAAAACATATTTTGATTCTAATCCATCTAATCCTCCTATTCCTTCTTTTCCCTCTAGTCCTCCCAGCAACAAAATTACCTATGTTAAACATTTGGGTAGATTACGTATACCAACACTTTTCCCACATCTCTTACGTCAACTCTGTACAATAGATGGTTTAGAAATGATAGATTTCATCTCCAGTAATCCCTGGGACTTTTCTGATGATTTAATTGAAACTATTGCTTCGAACAAAAAAATTTCTCGACATATTCATTTACCCGTACAATCTGGAGATTCTGAATTACTACGGCGAATGAATCGGTGGTATACCAAAGAAGATTACTTAAACCTAGTGGAAAAATTAAAAAAAGCTGTACCAGATATCACTATATCCACAGATATCATTGTGGGTTTTTGTGGCGAAACAGAAGATCAGTTTAATAATACCGTAGACCTATGCAAACAAGTTGGATTTAGTAAAGCCTACATCGCGATGTATTCAGACCGTCCCATGACAGCTGCACATAAGGTGTACAACGATAATGTACCTCACATTGAAAAGAAGAAACGATGGGAATTGCTAGAAGAGATGATTAATCGGACCAATATTCGTGCAGGAACATATAAATAATGAATAAACTATTAGTGATTTGCGGCCCGACTGCCTCGGGTAAAACTGCTTTAGCATTTCAGTTAGCCAAGATTTTTGATGGTGAAATTATAAGTGCCGATTCTCGTCAGATCTATAAAGGAATGACCATCGGTACTGGGAAAGATATAGATAAAAATACTAGGCTAAGTTCTGAGAACTCTATTCGCACTGTTCTAAAAAATAAAGAATATGAATTAGTACCATACGTTATCGATAACTCTTTATTGTGGTTGTATGATGTCATAAATCCTGATGAGGATTTCAGTGTCTCTCACTATTTCCACTTATCTAGTCTCGTAATTCAAAATATTTCCTCACGCGGTAAACTGCCAATAATAGTCGGTGGAACAGGATTATATATAAAAGCTCTCTTGGATGGGATTGAAACCCTAGATATTTCGCCTGATAAACAATTAAGAGCGGACTTGAATCAAAAATCAGTAGAAGAATTACAACAAATTTTACAAAGCAAATCTCCAACAATACTTCAGCAGATGAATAATTCAGATAGAAATAATCCTCGTAGGCTAGTTCGTAAAATTGAAATCATTACTAGTTCGAATCCTTCTATTTCTACTAATTCTACTTCTCGTTTTGACTCTCTGAGCATAGGATTACGGGCCGAATCTGATCAAATAGAAAAAAATATAACGAAACGAGTTTTAAAGCGAGTAGACCAGGGGATTATAAAAGAAGTACAACAACTGTTACGTACCGGATATTCGTGGGAACTTCCAGCTATGAATACCTTTGGCTATAAAGAATGGAAGGACTATATTTCGGAACCTACATCTCAAACTAAGCAGAATGCTATCAGTGAATGGATAAAAGATGAGGTGGGGTATGTGAAAAAACAGATGGTATGGTTCTCTAAACAGAGAAATATTGAATGGTTTAACAGTAGTGATTCAGATCTCATTAATAACGTAAAACTAAAATTACAGACATGGTATAATTTAGAAAACTAAGAATATCTATATGCCACGGACGATTGAAATCTCTCACCGAACAATAATCTTCATAATTGGAATTCTTCTCGGTGGATGGATATTATTGCAAATTAGAGATATTTTATATTTACTTTTTATTGCCTTCATCCTTACGACTGCGCTACGACCTGTAGTTGATGCCTTAAGTAATTATCGTGTACCGAGAGTTTTATCAATTCTTTTATTGTATTTTTTTACTATCGGAGTGATTGGCGGAATTATTGGTAGTGTTGTCCCGCAAATAGCATCACAGTCAACCCATCTTGCTCAAGAATTACCTCAGCTAGCCAAACAGATGCTTCCAAATTTAAATATTGATGTAAGATCATTTAGTGATCAACTAGCCCCAATTACTCAAAATATAGTTCAATTTGGATTTCAAATATTTAATAATGTTGTTACAGTAGTCACTGTCTTGGTATTTACGTTTTATTTTCTACTGGGCAGAAATCATTTAGAGCGGACGGTAGGTCAATTTTTTAGAAAGAGTGAAACAAAAGAGATAGTTCAAATATTGACAGAAGTAGAAGAAAAACTTGGTGCCTGGGCACGAGGGCAAATTATTTTAATGGTTGTGATCGGTGTATCCACCTATATAGGATTAAGCTTATTGCGAGTAGATTTTGCTTTGCCGCTAGCTGTATTAGCAGGAATATTAGAGATGGTCCCAATGATTGGTCCGATTATTAGCGCTGTTCCGGCTATTCTCGTCGCCCTGACGATATCTCCACTACTCGGACTATCTGTCGCAGCTTTGTATTTCGTCATCCAGCAATTTGAAAATCATATAGTAGTTCCTCAAATAATGAAACGGAGTGTTGGTCTTTCACCGGTGTTAATTATCGTTGCTTTTATGATTGGTGGTCGTTTTGAGGGAGCAGTAGGAGCTATACTTGCGGTCCCAGCTATTTTAGTTGCTCAGGTCATTATTAGCCACTATCTTGCTGAAAAGGAACAATCGAAATGATCGACCCTCTGCCCATAAATAATTCTGACCCAGCGATTCCACTAAATACCTCGCACTCGTTGATACAGTCTCTAAAAAATAATCTACTTATTGTCATAACAGGCTTTCTTGGAATCTTATTTATTGTCGCCGTAGGACTATTAATGATATTTTCCCGAAAAAATAGTTTGGCTAATTCACAACAGACTTCTAAACCTATCATAACGATTGCCGTAAATCCGTGGAAAGCTTCAGAATTAAATGCAACCATTGCGAAAATTCTTATAGAAGAACATCTCGGATATATTGTTCAGTTAGTAAATGTCGATGAAAATGGACAGTGGCCAATGCTTGCAAAAGGTGAGATAGATGCCTCCCTAGAAGTATGGCCGTCTGGTCATAAACAAAATATTCAAAAATATATTAAAGCAGACAAGACTGTAGAAGAAGGAGGATACTTAGGCCCTATAGGAAAAATTGGTTGGTATATTCCTAAGTATCTTATGGATAAACATCCTGATTTATCATCGTGGGAAGGATTCAAAGATCCCAAAAATGTTGAATTATTTGTTCAATCTCCAGGAGGTAAAGGACAATTCTATACTGGTGACCCAACCTGGACACAATATGATGCGCAAATTATTAAAAATCTTGGACTAAATTTTGAGGTGCAGACTTTAGGTTCAGAAGATGCTTTGATTCAAGCTGTAGGTGATGCCTATGCCAAAGAAAAACCAATAGTATTCTATTTTTGGACTCCCCATTGGGCAGATGCTATTTATGATTTAGAACCTGTTGCACTCCCTGCATACAATGAACTGTGTTATCAGGATTTAGTAAGTGGAGTCAATTGTGATTATCCTCGTGATCAATTACTCAAAGTATTTTGGTCAGGATTTAATGGGTATGCACCAACAGTATATTCATTTTTAAAGAAATTTACTTATACTAACCAAGATCAAATAGGTATGCTTGCTTCCGTACAGTTGAAGAAGAATAGTGTTGAGGATGTAGCCAGAATTTGGATCAAAAATAATGAGTCGGTGTGGAAACCTTGGCTTCAGTAGTGCCACCAAAACCTCATAAGCCAGATTCTGTTTAATCCTTCGATTTCTCTCAGGACGAGACTCTTATTTATCTATGCCCGTATTCTTCTGAGTGATTCCGGTATGGGTCGGACTTTTACACTCATGTCGCCGGTTGCAGCGGGTGGGATTGCCAACGTTTCATCCGTCAACCATAGTTTTGCAACCGTAGGTTGTCGATCGTCTCTGTGGCTCTCTCAGCCTGTCGATTCAGGAATCGTTTCTCTATCCTTTCGAATACAGAACACCCTCTATCTACAAAGTAGACAGGAACAGTTTTCACTGATTCCCCTCCATACTGCTGTCTGGACTTTCCTCCCGCTCAAGCTTTCGCCTGATTGGGCAAGAGTCCGGGTCTTGGTGGCAAGCTAATTATAGCATTCATAAACCAGAGTTGACAGAAATCATAAGAAGAGTATCATAGGGACGATAGTTAATACTGGCTTTTTTTTGCCATCATAAAGATGAGCTTTATGAATGGAAAAGAATAGCTAGGTGCACATTAATATCTGCACCAGATCTATCTTTACCTTCTTTTTATTCGGGAGAGAATTCCGAATACCAATACTATCTCCCTTTATTGATATTCTGATTTCTCTCCCACGTTGCACTCATCAAGTGGAGGCTTGAGCCATCGCAAAACGACAGAAAGAAAGGAGGTGAGAGAAAAGATGACTACAGTATCTTCGCCGACAACCACTGTTGAGCAACGGCGCTGGACAGCTTTCCTTGTCCTGTCGTTTGTTATCGTTGTGGGATACATGTTCTTGGCCGGTTGGAGGTCATTAGGAGTGTATTCTGCGCCAACATTGACTTTTGTTGTCGGTCTACTGAGTGTCTACATGAAGGAGTCTTTACCGAAGAACCTCTTCGGGTTTGTAGCCTTAGCGACAGCACTAGTGGCGATGTATTCGTTTCAGCCGTGGCTTTTGCCAGCGTTGGCAACCTTAGCCGTGTATGCTGGACCAGAAGCCCTTGAATTCGTTTTCTAAGGTCATCTAGCGGAACAGGTGGGGGAATTTCCAAACTCTTTTTCAAGCTTGCTTGAAACCTCCAAGAGTCGAATGAATTCCTCCTTCCTGCAAACATTTTTAATTAATTTCAAATTTATTATTACTGGAGTGAAATACTTCAATAATTTTTTAGGTCTGGTGTGGATATTTTTTCTTCATTTGCGTTGAGATTTTCCTCAAAAAGTTGTATTGTTCAATGTACAAAATATGATTGAACGAGGATTTGTTCCCGATACTGAGATTAGATGGATGGATGATGTATTTCTATTGCAATCGAAATCGGACCATACTACTTTAGAACAAAGGTTTTTAGAGCGAAGGTCTTTATTGCTGCGAGTGAGTGCCTTAAATGCGAGTGTTCAACTTGTTGATACCTATAAAGTTCATCAAGACCAATTTTCTGGGTTGATTATCCGGAGTTTAGATGCGTGGATATCTTCGCATGAGACGTCTAGAGGAATAGTAGAAATTCCCAGAAGTACGAAATGTGCAGAGTATTTTAAAAGTGATTTCGCTCAGCAAATAGATAGATTAACTCTAGAAACCTTACAGAACCCAGAGCAGAGCTTTGAAGTGAAGGTTGATGCAAGTACCAACATAACCCTAACCAACAAAGATTTATTACTAGGAATTTTAACCTACTCTCAGAGTAGAATTAACAGTGGTCTATTTTGAGGTTTATTAGAGACAGTCTATTCCTGCTTGAGCACACTCTGCATCCTGTGAAACATCGGTAGAGCCTCCAACAC
>JBGALL010000075.1:0-7094 GCA_044223895.1 Candidatus Woesebacteria bacterium | reverse complement strand
GATTATCTTCCCCATTTCTTTTCCTTACCTCATGCTTCTACACAGTTGGCATTTACGAATTCTTTTTATTATCCTCTGAAAACGTATAAAGAGATTCGTGATTTAGATATGTTAGCTTCAATATTTGGACAGATGGCGAAATTGCAATCCCACGAAGCTATCGCTGTCCAGTTATGGGCTACACCTGCGGGTCACGGCTGGCAACATCTTGCCTCACAAGTCGTTACTCGGGGTGTTCCCGATCCAAATAATCCTGGAAAGGTAAAAGCACATCCACATGCAGCCATCATTGAGACCAAAACGTCACAAGTAGGATTTTTGGGAGCAATTCGGGTCGTAGCTGTTGGTCCAGACGAAGCTCATGCAAAACACCTCCTTCATTCAATTGCTGGATCCTATGGAGTTTTTACAATGGGTGAGGGAAATGGCTTATCTATGTCCGACCCGTTATTTTTTAGAAAAAATGCTTTTGAAAGGACAATGATTGAACGTTCTGGAAAGATGATTCCCCGTAACCAAATATTCGGTTCAAGCGAATTAGCATCCTTGTGGCACCCTCCAGGATTAACTCTTTCGATGATTAAAAATATTTCCTGGGGATCCCAAATGACAGGCGAAGCTCCTGAAAATCTTCCCATTGCTACCGATAATGAAGAAGAAAAGAAACACATTAACTTTTTTGGTAGAACTGAGTATAAAAATAAACCCGCTAATTTTGGTATTAAAAAAGATGATCGAAGAAAGCATTTATATGTCGTTGGAAAAACTGGAACTGGTAAGTCAACCATGATTGCGAATATGGCAATTAATGATATGAGAAATGGTGAAGGACTGGCGGTCATCGATCCTCACGGAGATTTATGTGATGTTTTGATGGATTATGTTCCTTCCTATCGGATTAATGATGTGGCCTATCTGGATCCAGCAGATATAGAACATCCGTTCCGACTAAATCCACTAGAAGTTAAAAACCAGGTATATCGAGAATTAGTTTCTTCGGGCATAGTCTCTATCTTTTTTAAGCTGTATGCCCATAGTTGGGGACCTCGATTAGAATATATTTTGAGAAATACTATCCTTACCTTGTTATATGTTCCCAACTCAACTCTTTTGCAAGTTCCTGAATTATTAGCAAATGAAAATTATCGAGCTCGAGTTGTTGAGAAATTAACCGACCAAGTGTTAAAGAATTTTTGGGTTAACGAATTCGGGAAAATGTCTCCACAGATGAAAAGTGAGGCTATTTCGCCAATTTTAAACAAGGTAGGACAATTTTTATCATCACAAACAATTAGACAAATTGTTGGTAGCCCAGTTTCAACCATCGATTTGGAGGAGATGATGAATCAGGGAAAGATTGTCCTCGTCAATTTATCTCAAGGAAAGTTAGGAGAAGATAATAGTGCTTTATTGGGAGCAATGATGATTACCAAAATGCAATTAGCAGCAATGAACAGAGTTTACATAGAGGAACAAAATCGTCGAGATTTTTATTTATATGTTGATGAATTTCAAAATTTCGCGACCTCTAGCTTTATTAAGATTCTATCCGAAGCTAGAAAATATCGGTTAGATTTAATGCTTGCCAATCAATATATTGGCCAGATAGATGAAGATGTCCAAAAAGCAATCTTTGGAAATACTGGATCGATCGTCTCTTTTGGCGTCGGAGCATCTGATGCTCTGATCTTATCTCGGGAATTTGGGGAAAAATACAAACCAGAGGAATTAGTAGCTTTGGGGAATTATCAAACGGTCATGAAACTTTCTATAGATAACCACACATCGAGTCCCTTTTCCGCAATGACCTTGCCGTTGCCAAAAAGTAGAAACCAAAATCGGGAAAAAGTAATTCGTTCATCGAGAGAACGATATACCAAGGAAATAAAAAACGAAGAGCCGAAACCACTTCCGGAACCAGGGATTATTCCTAAACCAGACAAGACGACAGTTCAGGTTGTTAGCCAGCCGCCTATAAGTGCCTCTCAGCAATTAAAACCTGCTGCTTTTCAACGACCTCGACCTCATCATCAGAAAAAACATCCTGTCCAACAAGGACAATCCTAATACTATGGTAATCGGACTTTTCGGTGGGACCTTTAATCCTCCTCATTTCGGACATCAATCTATCGCTCAACAGGTGATTGATTTTACTGATGTTGAGCAAATCTGGTTTTTGCCAGGGTATCGACATACCTTCTTAAAACCAGCCTTATCATTTGAACACCGGCTCACCATGACAAAACTGTTTGTTGATTCGATGAGTGTAACTCAGAAAAATATTTTCCGATTATCTACTCTAGAAATAGACCATCAGTTAGATGGAAATACTATCCATTTACTACCGTATCTTCCGGCTGAACATAGCTATAAATTTATTATTGGTTCAGATCAATTACCGACATTTCATCTGTGGGGTCAGTGGGAATCATTATTAAAACAGTTATCGTTCTTAGTATTCCCTCGCTATGGATATCCTAATGAGCCGTTGTATCCTGGAATGACGATGGTCAATGATCCAAGTTTAATTGTTAGTAATATTTCCTCAACAAAAATCCGCGATCGGGTGAGTAGGGGATTATCGATAGAACAATTTGTCCCTAAGACAGTAGTAGAGTATATAGAAAAAAATAATTTATTTATGAATGAGGACGTATGAACAACGAATTACTAACAAAAGAACTTGTATCTTTTATTGCCAACACCTTTCAGTCTTCGGGTTTTACGGATGCAGTAATCGCTTTATCAGGGGGAATAGATTCGGCCTTAAGTTGTACCCTCGCTGTTCAGGCATTAGGGGCTGATCATGTCTTTCCACTCTTACTTCCCTATGGAACTCTAAACAAAAAAGGCGAAGAGGATGCCTTAGTGATGACTGAATTCCTGCATATTCCGGAGGAGCATATTACCACGATAAATATTGAACCAATGGTAAATCAGATAGTGGCCTATGATACCGATCTAGCAACGGAGCCTTTGCGGAAGGGGAATATCATGGCCCGTACACGGATGATTTTGGTTTTTGACCAAGCAAAAAAACGAACGTGTTTGGTCATAGGAACAGAAAACAAGTCCGAGCATTATTTGGGATACTATACTCGATTTGGAGATGAAGCCAGTGATCTAGAACCTCTCAGAGAATTATATAAAACTCAGGTTTTTGAACTTGCTAGATATTTACATTTGCCGGAAGCAATGCTGACCAAAGCTCCGACAGCAGGATTATGGGAAGGGCAGACTGATGAGCAAGAATTTGGATTTAGTTACCAGGATGCTGATGAAATATTAGAATTATATATTGATGAAAAAAAATCAGAGAAAGATATTGTAGCTTTGGGGAAAAAAGAAGATGTGGTTCGACGGGTTATTCAACAAGTAACATCAAATGCTTTTAAGCATAACCTTCCATATCTCCAAAAATCATCATAATAGAAGATTTATGTACAAACCCGAAAATAAAATGGGCCAGAAGATAGTAACTTATTGATGTAGGTATCAAACTACTTCTAGCCCATCTACAACCAAATCTCCCAAAAAATGCATAGAGTCAGCTCTTATCGTATTAGAAATACTGATGAAGAGTATGTATCAGTGCTTCTCTGTCAAAGTTGCAATCTCGACGATTTTTATACATCTCTTTTCCGTTATGCCCGAAAAGCAACCCGCGTTTGGGTTTTTCCCACCAAATTTCGGTAGCGCAACGAATAGATAATGGTTCAAATGTTTCGTCAATTACCACTTGTACTTGAACTCTGGGTATGTATACCTCTACAGTCCCTCCGCTTGGTCCGGAACCAACCTCTTTATAGGACTTATAAGTTAGTTCCCAGATCGGACCACTCATATGTGAACCAAACGATGCGGTTGGGGATCTTATCTTCCATGTCGGGTCAACTGCTTGTTTCAACAGGTTGAGCACGTCTTCAATCATTTGACCGTGTGTTGTTTTGAAAAGCTCCATGCGGCTATAATAATCGTCACGCTGTGCTGTGTCCGTTGTGTAGTGATTCCTCGGTTCTTGCTGTCGAATTTCCATCTTTCTCCGAATGTCGTCAAATGGATTATCTGACATTGGTTGTCACTCCTTATGGGATTCAAACTTAAACAATTGAAAGGTGCGGACAAAAAGAATTTAATGACAGATGTGGCTGTGGCCTATAATCATATCATATTTGTCAATTTTGAACTAGACAGAGGATTTCTTGCTCTTGAGTGTCGCATCAGAAAAGGATAAAATCGCAGTATGAGTGTAGAACAATTACGCTACGGTGCTGCTGAAGCCGAGGCAGAGCCACGTAAGAAGACAAAAGCTGAGCTCTTAGTAGAAGCAGCCAAAAAAGTTATTCAACGACTCCAAGCGAGCCGTCCCGAAGCCGACCCCAAAAATAAAAATTTTTCTCATGATGTCGCCAAGACGATGAAAAAACCTCCCACCATGAGTGAAGCAGCAGAGCTGAACGCTCAACAATTAAGGGGAACGAAAATGGAACAGCAACCTCGAATTGTCCCCATAGAACGAGAAGCTGGGAGTAATTACAGTAAAGATTTGAAAGCCAAACTGGAAAATGTCTCTCAATCGGGAAAATCACCCAAAGCCGTAGAAATTGTAGAGGCTCAACCTCCACGAGACGCCCGGAGTGAACAAATTGCCGCCAAAATGCTCGAGATCGATGAGACCGCTCCGAAAGCTGAGCGTCAACAAAAAATTCGTGAAGTCGCTGAAGAGGCTTGGCGTTTACGAGTAGGTTCTGGCTATAACAACAAAGCGGCAGAGGATTCTCGTGAATATCTCTGGAGTATGTACAACAAATATGTCGATTTTGAAGATTTAACTCCAGTAGAAAAGAGTGAATTAAAACGAGATTTTGCCGAGTTACTAAGAACTTCCAAAAACCCACCAGACATTGTCATTGCTGAGCAACAGCGAGATCAGTTAGGTGGATTCTATAATCGTGCGCAGGCAGTAGTAAATGAAAGTAATAGTCGTTATTCAGACGTAGTTTCAACTGATGAAGAAACCATATTTCAAGATGAACCAGCCTCTAATTTTACCTCAAAGAACGTAGAAGAAGATAGTCTTAGTCTCGATGAGGAATGGTCTGAATACAAAAAAGAATATAAAGCCAATCACAATGGAGATGCCCCTCCGGTCACTGAACGAAATGCCTATCTGCGATTGCAAAAAGACTTTCAAAACAGAGCTGACGAGGTTACCCGACAAGAACCATCTCAATACGAAGAACGAAGACAAGCATCGTTTGAAGGACGTGAAGGAAGAATTCCTAACAACATCAGTTTGACTCGTGGAGAGGCTGAAGATCTTATCAACGATCCTATTGGAACTATAGATAATATCCTCCAAGATTTGGAGTCGGGAATTCGGGAATATACTCAAGCTGGCTTCGATCCAGAAACTCGTTTGGGACGACTCCGACTCCTGGCTAACTATTTCTTAATGGACGAATTTACCGCTGAACGGTATGAAGGTCTAGGTGAACTAGAAAAAACCAATTTGATGGATATCCGTGATAATCCTACCACTATTGTGGGAATTGAAGGTGATGATGGTTCGTTATTAAAAGCCTTAAATGATAAGCGAACCGCCATGCGTAAAGAATTGGAATTATATGGAGAAAATAAGAATGAATTTGCTAAGAAATTCAAGGAACAGCGAGGAAGATATGTTAAAGAATTTACCGCTCGATTCCATGCTATCCAGTTCTTTGAGGCTAAATCTCGGGCAGGATCGTTTGGGGACGAACGCTTACAAGGAACGGTTGGAAAAGGAATGACCGAGAACGATTTCGTTGAATTATCAGCCGTCTACGGAGGATTAGTAGAAGACGCTAGTGATATCTTATCTCGTAAGACAATGCGTTTGTTGCGTGATGGAAAGGGTAAGGCCCGACGATTAAACGATGTCGTATGGAATAGAGCCATAAAGGAAACTATAGAAGAAATGAAAGCCCGGAAAGATATAAACCAGGACACCTATCAAAAATATATTGATGGTTGGTATTTACAAAATGAGACAGGGTCAGATGTCTCATTATTAGCGCCACTCGACCCCTCGAAACGCAAAGTGAAGTCATACGATGAAGCCGTGACAGCTATTGTTAACTTAGCTGTTGTGCAAAAAGATATGTGGCTAGAACGTGAAGCGTTAGAAATTCGTGGACTAGATCCCTATGCAGATAGTTTGTTTGGAGACAGTTTATTATCAAAGTTAGATGGCAAAGGTGTCCGTCAAGATCAACGGTACCGATTTAAGAGATCTGCCTTGGCGGGTATTAAACGACAAATGGAGTTTAATTTCCAGCAATGGGATAGTACTGCTGGGAGATACAAGCTCGATCGGCAACACAATCGAAATATCGCTTTGTTGTATGTCCATCATTATGACCATGAGGTAGGGGAAGAAGCCGAAAGTCAGATGGAACTGTTTATGCATGATCTGAAGAGTGTATCCCAAGGTGATAAAGACTACGGTATCATGAAAAATAAGGTCAAATATCTATTTTTCTGGAATCCAGATAAATATGATTACGATGACGAAATGTGGGACCTCTATATCGACAAGATGAAAAACGGCAAAGTAAACAAGGAATTACTGGAAGAATTTAAAGTGCGTATTGGTATAAAAATTGCTGATACCCATGGACTTCGAGGGTTTTCTGCTCTAGAAAACACCTGGAGAAGTGATACCGTGAATAGTCAATTGGACCCACTATTAAATACCTATTTTGGTGAGGATGCTTCAAAGCGTATGTATACTGGGCGAAAATTAAATAGATTAGCCAGTGATTATGCCAACGCGAAGTTAAAGCATCATCATGCTCATAACGAAGAGCATGCTTTTATCCACGGTATTCAAGAAATTGCGCATTTCCGACCTCATGACTTTGCAGAAATCATGCTAGAAAATAGTGATCCAATGTTTCTGAAATGGTATGAAGCTGATGGGTTTGGAAGTGATAGTTTAGGAAAAGATGTGAATGAAAAGTTAACCAACTTAGGCTTGATCGTATCCTCAGTAAATCGGCAATTATTCCGAAATGTTATGGATGTTACCGATATCAATAAAGTAAAAGAGT
>JBGALL010000074.1:0-7514 GCA_044223895.1 Candidatus Woesebacteria bacterium | reverse complement strand
ACTGCTGAGATTCGTATAATCGTGCTAGAGACTCCCCGACGGTATTTGAGTACACATGACCGACATGAAGCTCTTTAAAAGGGTTTGGATCAGTATATTCAATAGTAATTTTGGGGGCGGAGGTATTTTTTGCAGAAGAGGTTGTCCCATAAAGCTGTTTCTTGTTTAGCACTAATTCTAATTGAGTGATAAAACGTTGTTCATTTACACTAAGGTTGATAAATCCCGGCCCAGCAATAGCAATAGATTTAACATCTTGTAATATTGTAAAGTTTTTTGACTTTTCCCCTGCTTTTTTCTTTGTTAGCAAAAATTCCACTATCATTTGAGCAATAGTTACAGGATTCTGTTTCTGCTGCTTTCCGATTATAAATGCCACATTCGTCGTATATTCTCCATGTTCCGAATTTTCCGGTCGATTGATACGCAGAGCATCGGTTGGAAGATTCAGCTCCTGCAAGGTATCGATAAATAATAACTCAAGAAGAGATTTCATAGGTAAATAATATCATAAGATCATAAATAAATTATTCTATGGATGAAGTCTATATATATTTTTATAATTTAGGAAAACCAACACTAATCTCTGAAAATTGTAAAAAATATATAAAGACGGAATATAGATTCCGATTTAACTCGAGAGAGATCCTCCTCATCTTCCTTTTCGCCTTCAGCTCAAAGAGCGATGAACGGAGGATGTGGGACAGTAAGACTCATTCTTCGTCAACTGTCCCATCAAAAAACCGTCTGCTGAGATACCCATCCCTCAGAAGGGATGGAGGTCTCAATAGACGGTAGTCTTTCCTATGGGCTTAACCTAGGAATTTGAATATTAACACAAATAATGCTAAAGTCAAGCAGTGAAATCACCAGAAACCAGAATTCCCGGCAATTCCCATACAAATCCAGACTTTCTAGCCATCGAAGAACAATTTTGGATACACAAACCCAAATCAATTTCTACCTATAGTGAAAAACACGCACAGAGCTTCCAAGAATCCTATAAAAAAGCACCACAACTTGATACAAATACAGCTGAACAAATTTGGAATTTTGATGTGAATGAAGTACTCATTCCAGCCTCATATATTACCCACCTAAGTCTGTTTTCAATCCCATCATTTATCGATGCTCTCGATGCACGTGGAGGAGATGGGAAGCCTCATTTTAATTATCAAGAATCTAGTGTTGGAGGATTTAGTCAACATGTTCAAAACTTTTGGGTAGGTATTAGCTTCGCAACAGAGAAACGGTCACAAGCTGAACATTTTCGTTCCAGCTTGCGCTCATTTCATGGAGGAACACGCTCCTTTTTACACTTTCATCCGGAAGCACAATCTGAGTATGAAATTGTAGATATTCCTCAATCAATGATGGCTATGAGTGTCTATGAAACGATTCGGATAAGTGAACAGTTAGCGAATACGCGTAATCATGCAGTTTCTGAAGAAAATTTGATTCAAAATTATCATTATTTTAGAGAGATTTTGATGGACGCAGATATGGACGCAGGTATCTGGATGCCAGAAAACCGAGCAGATATGGAACAGATAGCGACTCAGCTAGACAATATGGTAAAACTAACACCAGCTACATTAGAGTTGATAGAACGAACCATACGAATAGCCCTCTTACCTCACAGAGAAACCATCGATCATAAAACAATCTCAAGAATGTTACGTCCCAATGCACAAAAGTTGTTTTCGTTAGTCTGTCAGCAGTACAATTACTATACCTAACCTATGCCACTCGACCCTTACCATGAAAAAATGACCGTTTCAGGTCAAGTTAAGAAACAGCTCATCGTTTTATGGCCTCATGTCTACAAAACTATTAATGGGCTGTTTACTATTCTATTTACTGCCTTATCCGAAATGATCCGCTCTGCTTTACGAGCATTCAAACTGTAATTAGTTCGAATACGGTGGATACTACTATTCTATTTAACAGACTTCTATGTCTTTATCGATCAGAAGATATCGACATTGTCTTTCCATCAGTTACGAGATATATCGATCCATTTTGATCTGTTCGATAGATCTTTGAACCTATTTGCATAAGATCTTGGATGGTTTGAGAAGAGGGATGGCCGTAAGTGTTTTTGGCGCCAACAGATATAGTCGCATACAGCGGATGCAACCACGATAAAAAATCTTGAGTCATACCTGTACGTGAGCCATGATGGGGAACTTTAAGAAATTCAATACCATCTGGACTGAGAAACTCACCAGTAAAGTAAGACTCCACCCGCTCATCAGCATCTCCCGTGAATATGCCATCAAACTTCCCGTAGCGAATATGGAATACGATAGCATAATCATTCCGATGCGATTGCGCGGAAAGATTTGTAGTAGATGACGTCACAAGGACGTCATTCGTCTGTGATAAAAAGGCTTGGGCAGGCCATAAAATTGTAATTGTCACAGCACCAATGTTTATACGTTCTCCAGCTGTGACTGAACGAACCGGTATTTTTTTGTCCGAAAGAAGACGCTCCACCTCTTTGTAGAGTGGAGAGGGGTTATCAATATCAGAACGCACAAAAACCCCAACCTGATATCGTCGTAATACGTCGATCAGGCCCTTAAAATGATCTTGATCCGGATGAGTGAGAACGACACTATCAATTCGTCGATCCCAAAAAGGCATTATCTTCCCAAGACAAGTCAACACTTGGGAACCCGGTCCACCATCTATTACCATATCTCTGCCATCTGGGAAACGCAAGTAGGCAGAATCACCCTGCCCAACATCACAGATGGTAATATGCAGTTTCCCATCGGGAATAGAGGTCACATACTGCCACACAAATACCAACCCCATAAGTATTATCAAAAATATATATCCAAACCGTAGTTTTATCATAAATCCACTTCTTTGTACCCAAATAATGAACACATAAAATACCTGTTTTTGAGAATTTTGGACCATTCCATCAAATAACCAAGTCTCATAATTTATTTTGAAGTGTTACCATTCAATACTAGAAAATGGTACTGCTCCGACACTGGAAATGACGATTAAAAGGTATTGTAAAAATGCCCAACTGATCCAAGAGAGTGGAATAGCCAAAGGAAGCCAGATCACCCCCAGGAGACACATTACAAGACCCGTGATGGTCAAAGGAACAATAGTCAACCTATTAAAATATTTGATACTGGTGATAAAATGCTGAGCCTATGAAACTGAAAAATAAAAATAGGGATGGTAAAAACTTGAGCGGATAAGGTTGTTCTAAAATCATCATAGATGAACTCAAATATTGCTTTCCATCCTCCTACGGTTGTATGGGTATTCTGACTTCTGGAGAAGAGGACCAATCCCAGTGTCGCTAAAAAAGAAAGTTGAAAAGATACATCGGTGAGATAACTTGAGTTCAAAATGATCATTACTACTCCCGTTAAAATCAATAAAAATAAAGCAGATTTCTGTCTGCCATAACAAGATGATAGAAGTGACAGAGAGCCCATTAGAGCAGCCCGTATCACACTTGCACTAAGACCCACGAAAGATACAAAACCTATAATAATAAAGATGGTTAGCAGATTAGTGGTCTTTCTGCTAAATACGCGGAGGAGCGTAGTAGCGGTCAAACTAGACAGTATGGTGATATTCATTCCCGAGAGTGCAACGATGTGTAATGTACCAGAACGTATCAAAGAAACTTTCAAAGCAGGTTCGAGGGTTGCTTTGGTTCCAAATAGAATTCCTGATAATAAACCTGCATGAGGCTCTGGTAACAACTGATTAATGAGATTGGTTAGATCACTTAATTGGATCATAGACGTTTATAAGGTCAATTTAGCCTTAATTTTTTCAAAAATCTTCTGCCCGACTGCCTTTTTCGTAAATATTTCTTCAATATTTGTATAAGGACGACCCTCAATAATCTTTAGAGCCGTAGCTGGTCCAACACCTTGAAGGAGCTCTAACTCTTCTTGAGAAGCCTGATTAATATTTGTTAACGCACTCCCCGTTTCTTCTTTAACTTTATTGTGCGACGTTATACCCTCCTCTTGCTGTGGTTTTTCTAGATTGTGCGACGCATCGAGGGAGGGAATTTTTGGTATATAAATTTTTACTCCGTCCTGAATTCGTTGAGCTCGATTAATTGACCGTTCAAGCAGATCGACACTCGCTTCTGTTGATAACCCACCTGCTGCATTAATGGCATCATCCATACGTGACCCAACCGGAATTTTATATACGCCGGGATGTTTTACTCCACCACCAATATCTACAGACAGCGTTGCGTTAACTTTAGTAACACCTGGAGAGGTAGCTTCCCCTATCACAACATCTATAGATTCTGTAGTTTGAGTAGTTTGAAAATACAGTATGATTGCCCAGGTAATACAACCGACGCTAATCCCAGCAAGACATGTTGGGAGCATATAGTGGATGAGCGAAGCCATGTTCCACTCCCCTTTCTGAAGAGATAATTCCATATAACTTATTGATACAGGGAAGGAATTAAAAAAAGATTATCAGAAGAATGTTGATATCAATTGATGTACTTAAATAGGGTTTAGATATGGTATCTAGAGACTTTTCTACCAGTACACACCCAGAGTCCTGACGGGGTTAGACGACAAAATTAACGAGTTTTTTAGGGACAAAAATAATCTTTTTGGCTGGCTTGGTTACATATAATTTAACTCGTTCTCTCTCTAAAGCGCTTGCTTCTACTTTTTCTTTGTCTTGCGCGTCAACACTCGACAGAGTGATACTATCCCTAACCTTACCATTTACTTGTATAACAATTTGAATCATGTCATCGGTTAATTGCGACTCTTGAAACGATGGCCATGGTTGGAGATGTATTGAATCAGATTTAGTATTCAAAGATTCCCTACCCGATAATCGTTGAAATAATTCTTCAGTTATATGAGGAGCTAAAGGAGCCAATAACTGTAAAAATATTTTTAAATCTTCCTGCGATAATTCAAATTTACTATCGGCAACCAAATTGGTAAATTCCATCATTGAAGCAATGGCGGTATTATAATGTCGGCGTTCGAAATCTTCCCCCACTTTTTTGATAAGACGATGTAAAGACTTCAATACTGGTGATGAGGTTAATTGAGAATTTTCTTGAATGTGTTGTGCCATTCTCCATACGCGTCCTACCCAACGACTCATTCCTTCCATCGCACTGTCACGGAAATCTCCCCCTTCACTATATGGCCCCATAAACATCAAATACAATCGTAATGCATCAGAACCATACAATTTAACGTATTCATCTGGGTTGACGACATTTCCTTTGGATTTACTCATCTTTGCACCATCTTTTATTACTAAACCATGGGCAAAAAAGTTGGCAAATGGTTCTTCAAAATCTAAATATCCCATATCATGAAGAGCCATAGTTACAAACCTCGAGTACATTAAGTGTAAAACGCTGTGCTCTGCTCCACCAGTATACATAGAAACTGGTAACCATTTATCAGTTATCTCTTTTTTCCAAGGTAAATCTGCCTGATGTGCAGTCGCTCCGATAGATGGATATCTCAAAAAATACCACGAGCTATCAAGAAACGTATCTGACACTTCAGTTTCTCGTACGGCAGTAGAATTGCAGCCAGGGCAAACAGTCTCATAAAATTCTTTATGCTTTTGTAGTGGAGGTATACCATCATCACCTGGTTTGAAATCCTCTATATAAGGAAGTTCAACAGGTAGATCTTTTTCAGGAACTGGATACCACCCCTTCATCTCTGTTTTTAAGTTTTCAATATCAGAATATAACAAACCATCAACTTGTATATCTTTTGAACTAAAATAGCTTTTTCCTTCTTTTGCACAGGTTTCACAAAAGATCATAGGTATAGGTGGTCCCCAATATCTCTGTCGTGAGATCAACCAATCTCGAAGATGATAGAGTGTAATTCTCTTACCCCACTCTTTTTCTTCAAGGTAATCCATCATTTTTTGGGTGGCATCGTGTATATTCATGCCATTCAAAAATTCCGACTCTACCATCGTCCCTTCATTTTCTTGGACGTCCTGGGGCATTGTAATCGGTCCCTTATTTCCATCGCTTGATACAACAACGCGTTTAACCGGAATGTTGAATTCTTGAGCAAATTCGAAGTCTCGAAGATCGTGACCAGGAACTCCAACTACAGCTCCTGTTCCAAATCCCATGACTACGAAATCAGAAACATATAAAGGCATTTTGTAGCCATTAAGTTTATTTAGGCAGTACAAACCTGTAAAGACGCCAGTTTTCTTTCGACCTTTGGCGTTTCTTTCTTCTTCCGAAATTTTACCAACTGATTTTACGTATGAGCTTATCAAATCAACCTTTTCAGCACTTATCAGTTTGCCTAGGCGAGTGATAAATGGATGTTCTGGAGAAATAACGACAAAGGTTGCTCCGAAATTAGTATCAGGTCGAGTAGTGAAACAGACTATTGTATCAAGCAAATCTCCCTCTTCATTTACAACATTGTAGCTAATCTCTATTCCCTCTTTTTTACCAATCCAATTCTTCTGAGCAACTTTAACCTTCTCACTCCATTGTAATGAAGGTATGTTTTTATCAAGTTTTTCCGCATATGCAGTAATTCTAAAAAACCATTGTTTTAACAACTTCTTTATTACCGTATTACCGCATCGCTCACATTTACCATCAATAACCTGTTCATCAGCCAATACTGTCTTACATGACGGGCACCAATTCACATAGGCTTGTCCACGATAAACCAAACCTTTTTTAAACAGCTGTACAAATAGCCATTGAGTGTATTTGTAGTAGTTAGGTTTATAGGTTTCTACCGTTTTCGTCCAGTCAAACATAGCACCTATTTTTTTAAGTTGAGCGTAAAAGTTTTTCTCAGTAATCTTGGCATGGTCCATAGGGTGTCTACCTACTTTAATAGAGTAGTTTTCAGAGTGAATTCCAAAACCATCAAGACCGATTGGTTCTAAGACGTCGAATCCTTGCATCCTTTTAAAACGGCCGTATATATCACTCCCTGTAAAGGCATACATGTTTCCAACATGTAAGCCCTCAGCAGATGGGTACGGGAACATCATAAGATTGAAGTATGGGTTTTTAGCCTTTGATGAATCAATGGTATCAATTGCCAATCTCTCCCAATCTTTTTGCCACTTATCTTCTATGGTATGTGTGTCTAATGAAGCTTTGTCATTTGTCATAGTATTTCCCAATTATCATATTATACAGAACTTCACAGAATACTTCCATAAATCTCGGGTTTCGGGAATAGAAATGTCAACTTTAACAAATTATCAGCCAACATCCTGTAGTTTAATAAAATTTGCAATCTTCCTTGTTGCCTTTTTTTTGTTTTTTCCAATCCAATTTTTTCAAACGATGACAGACGTCGCCATCAATATTTTTCGGTTTTATTGCCCTAAAAGCATTAATCATATACATATCCTGTAATTTACTACTTGAAGGAATTGTTACAAGTCTTTAAACCCCGTGACCTATATATTTTTCCTACATTTTCATTCTGCTTTTATGTTTGTATTTCCTTTAA
>JBGALL010000073.1:0-7419 GCA_044223895.1 Candidatus Woesebacteria bacterium | reverse complement strand
ATCAGGCCTTTAAAAATGCCTTAGATTTATTCTATTCTATAGAACCCCCTGGAGTTACAACTAAAGTACCTCAGATCATCTCTCCACCACTGTTTGTATCTGCTTCTGATTCCTTATAGTCATGAAGAATACTAATCAATTTTCATCCTTCTTGTGGGCAGGCTTTGAATGTACTTATGCGCTTGCAGAGAAAAACCGTCGATTTGATTTATTACATGCAAGTAAACACGATGAATATTGTCACCAGGACTATCAGTTGATACGAGAGCAAGGGATTACCACTGTCCGAGAAGGATTATCCTGGCATCAGATAGATGAGGGAAATAACATTTATAATTTTTCTCGTTTCGAACCAATGATGTCGAAAGCCAAAGAAGAAGGTATCCAGCAGATTTGGGACCTAAACCATTTTGATTTTCCATCAGATATCGATGCGTTTTCGAAAGATTTTTTCACTCGTTATGCAGAATACGCAAAACGATGTATAGATATCATTCGCAAATATCAAAGTGGAACCGTTTACATCATCCCAATGAATGAACCCTCTTTTTATGCTTGGATGTGCGACAACGGTTTATGGTCACCGTATCAGAAAGGAAAAGGTACGGAATTTAAACAGCAATTGATTGGGGCTGCAATCGCCGCCATGGACGCTATATGGTCTGTGGATAGTGATGTTAAATTCATCCACACCGATCCTTATATGTATCGTCAACCATTACATGTCAAAAGTATTGAAGAAAAAAAATTCTGTGATGATTTTAATGAGAATGTAAAATTTCATTCTTGGGATATGTTAACGGGCAAAAAAAATCCAGAATTAGGGGGCGATCCTAAATATTTAAATTTTTTAGGAATTAATTATTATTTTTATAATCAACAGTTCGTCGGTTTTACCAAAGACAAGCAATTTATTTTTCGATCAATCTCTTTACAACATAAAAAACGTTTATCTTTAGAAAAGATCCTTAAAGAAATTTATGACCGCTATCATAGTCCGTTAATTATTACCGAGACTGGGAGCTATCGGAATAGAAGATCTGGTTGGTGGAGTTATATACTAGGTGAAGTAAAAAAAGTCCTCGAGTCTGATTTTCCTTTGTATGGTGTCTGTGCTTACCCAACATTGGATATCGTCAAAGGAGCGGGATTTATCGTTCCTAAATCAGGGTTGTGGGATTTTGATCAAACAGATCCTTCATGTCAGAGGATTGCACATGAGGAAGCACTACAACTTCTCCGGAATTTTTCTATCCCCTAAATTATCTTAATAACTCTAACTTGTTGCTGGATAATGACACTTTTTCCACTTTTTTCCAGATCCGCACCAACAGGGATCATTACGTCCCATTTTTTTATCATTGACCACTGGGGCTTTGGTTGCGGTCGAATCATCGGAATTAGTTCTAGCTTTTTTTGCCTGTTTAGAAATTGCTGTTTCTTTTGGCAAGGCTTGATTATTTTCAGATTGAACTGCTTGTTGCTGTGGAGCATTCATTTGTACTTGAACTTTAAAAATTCTATGCAGAATTTCAGAATCAATACTCGACATTAAATGTTCAAATAACGTAAAGGCCTCGTTTTTATATTCCACCAATGGCTCGCGTTGACCATAACCTCTAAGACCAATACCCTCTCGTAAATCATCGATAGCATCGAGATGTTCCATCCAGAACGTATCGATGGCTGATAAAGAAACCCATCGTTCTACTTGACGCATAACCTCTTCACCGACTTGTTGCTCCCGTTGAGTGTACATATCATGAATAAGGTTTTGTAAAAAGGAACTCACTTCTGACACTCCTCCGTGATGGGAAATTTCTTGTCTAAGATTTTCTATAGAACCAGGATCGAAAGGAACAATATTACTGAATTCTCGCATCAAGCGATCAGTATCTATACCATCTTTTTCATCAAGACTCACGTTTACTAAAGTAGTAATTTCTTCATCTAATTTCTTTAATATTTCATTTTTTTGACTTTCTCCTTCAAGAATAGCCCGACGTTTCTTATAGACGATTTCTCGCTGTTTATTCAACACATCATCATATTCAACCAGATGTTTCCGGGAGTCAAAATGGAAACCTTCTACTTTTATCTGTGCTTGTTGTATAGATCTACTCACCATACCATGTTCCAAAGGAACATCTTCCGGAAGTTTAAATATCGTCATTAATTTAGAGACTTGGTCGCCACCGAAGAGTCTCATGATGTCGTCTTCTAAAGAAACATAAAATCGCGTCGATCCTGGATCTCCCTGGCGTCCGGCACGACCACGCAGCTGATTATCGATGCGTCGACTTTCATGACGTTCACTTCCGATTACCCGCAACCCACCTAAGGCTAATACTTCATCATGACGCTGTTGCCATTCTTTTCGATCTTTTTCATATTCTTTCTCATTAGTTGCTTCCCATCGCTCTTTCTTACTACCACCGAGAATAATGTCGACACCACGACCAGCCATATTGGTAGCTACAGTAATGGTACCTTTCTTACCGGCTTCAGTAATAATCATAGCTTCCTTTAAATGGTTTTTAGCATTTAATACCTGGTGAGGAATATTTTTCTTTTTGAGGAGTTCACTAATTATTTCGTTTTTATCAATCGAAGTGGTACCGACTAATACAGGTTGTCCTCTTTTGTATGCTTCAATAATATCGTCTACGATGGCATTGTATTTTGCTCGTGTTGTTTTGTATACGCTATCGGTTTCGTCTTTACGAGTCATGGGACGATGTGTTGGGATTGCTACGACATCGAGTTCATAAATTTTATGAAACTCTTCAGCTTCGGTAAGAGCTGTTCCCGTCATACCAGCTAATTTTTCATACATCCGGAAATAATTTTGAAGAGATACCGTTGCTAAAGTCTTACTTTCCTGTTGGATAGCCACCCCTTCTTTGGCTTCTATAGCCTGATGAATACCCTCAGAGAAACGTCTGCCTGTTAATAACCTTCCAGTAAATTCATCTACGATTACCACCTGACCATCTTTTACAATGTATTCCTTTTCTCGATGAAAAAGTGTTTTGGCTTTTAAAGCAGCTTCGAGATGATGAACTGCTTCAAAATCATTTTCATATATATTGCCAACACCGAGCAATTTTTCTATTTTTAGAATTCCATCGTCGGTAAGATGAGCAGTTCGCAACTTTTCATCTATAACATAATCTTCTTCTTCTGATAATTTTTCTACTAATTTAGCGTAATCATAATATCTGTGAGTAGCTTCAGCTGCAGGAGCAGAAATAATATGTGGAGTTCTAGCTTCATCAATAAGCACAGAATCGACCTCATCAACTACCGCAAAATGATAATCACGTTGCACTAATTGACTCATATCAGAAACCATGTTGTCACGAAGATAATCGAATCCAAATTCACTATTAATTCCGTAGGTAATATCTGCTTGATAGGCCTCTTTTCGTGATACCGGACGTAAATGACGAAGACGCCAGTCTGCTGCTGTTGGTTCTTCAAAACTTGGATCAACCATAAAAGATTGATCACTTATAATTGCAGAGGTCGTTACGCCCAAGAAATTAAATACTTGTCCCATCCATCCCGCATCTCGTCGTGCAAGATAGTCGTTGACAGTAACTAAATGGACTCCACGACCAGTTAAGGCATTCAAATAAAGTGCTGGAATAGCTGACAGCGTCTTTCCTTCTCCAGTTTTCATTTCAGGAATTTTTCCTTCGTGTAAGACTATTGCTGCCATCAGCTGTACATCATAGTGCCGTTCTCCTATAGTTCTATGAGCTGCTTCTCGTACTAATGCATAGGCTTCAGGAAGCAAATCATTAATTGATTGACCATTATGAAGACGTTCTTTGTATTCTGCTGTTTTTTTCTTGAAGTCAACATCTTTCAGTTGTTTCATTGATTCCTCGTGTGCAGTAATCTTTGCAACGATGCCTCGAAGTCTTTTAATTTCCTTTTCGTTTGAATCTAAAAGTTTGGAGAAAATAGATAACATAGAATCGTATTCTAGCACAATCATACCTACTGCCATAGACCTATACAAAAAATCCCCTACCGTTTGGTAGGGGAAATCGGGCAGACGAAGAAATTATTCGTATGTCCAAATAAATTCTTTGCTATATCCAGATTGCACTACGAAACTATCTCTGTCAAGAAGATGTTAGAAAAATGTCACTTGCTAAAAATTTTCTATATAGGGAGTTATTTTTGAAGAAAATACAACATGTTCCTCCGTATGGGAATACGTTCAACATTGGAAAAAATGGTAGGAAGAAATGTATTGATAGTATCACGGCTCGACTGATACTCCTCTGTTCCTTGAAAATTCATCACCACACTCCCCCCAGGCTGTAGTTTTTTATGAATGACAGTATAAAAATCAGCAGAAGTTTGAAAATGTGGGAAATGGTCGCCAATATATAGGTCAATAACAATTAGATCATATTTCTTTTTTACCTTACGAATATACTCTTCAGCTTCTGCCTCGATAAAAGTTACCTTCGGGATGACCGATAGATGAAAATACTTTTTTGCTACATAAATCATCTTCTTATCAATATCTACAGCATCTACCAAACTATCGGGATAATAGTGGCGTAATAGCGTAATAACCCCACCACCACCAACTCCTAATAGGAGAATAGTATGGGCATAGGATGGCATTTGAAAAGCCTTAAAAGCATGTTCGTACATATCCTGAATATCTGGACCGGTCTGAAGGACACCATCGACCACTAGATATCTTTTATCATCTAGTTCGCGCACCTCTATGTGGGCATTATAAGGTGACGAAGTACGGTAAAGTACCTGAGGAACAATATGGGAGAGGATATTCACAAATAGACACGTTATCGTTTAATTTCTTTTTTTCCTACCAGTGGTTGAAGGACTTCTGGGACTTTGATTGATCCATCAGCCTGCTGATAATTTTCCAATATAGGAATAAGTATACGGGGTGAGGCAATAGCAGTGTTATTCAGGGTATGGCAAAACTTCATCGATCCATCTTTTGCACGATAGCGCAATTTTAACCGTCTTGCTTGAAAATCTCCCATTACTGAATTCGACATTGTTTCTCCATAATTATTTCTTCCTGGCATCCAAGTTTCGATATCATATTTCTTCACTTGTGGCTCTCCCATATCTCCGGTACACATTAACAATACTCTATAAGGAAGTTTTAGATCCTGCAAAATTTCTTCTGAATTACGTAATAGTTCTTCATGGAGTGTAAATGAATTACTCATATCATTTGGTCCTATGATTACCTGTTCAATTTTGTTAAATTGGTGCACTCTATAGAGACCTTTGGTATCTTTCCCATAACTTCCTGCTTCACGACGATAACAAGGAGAGAAGGCGACAAATTTTTTTGGGAGATCATCTTCTTTGAGAACTTCATCTGCAAAATAAGCGGTAACCGGTACTTCGGCTGTACCAGCTAAATACTGATCATCCTTTTCTAAATGATAGACTTCATCTCTTCCCCATGGAAATTGACCATTTCCGAAAAAGGTAAATTCTCTGACCAGAGAAGGTGCCATGATGGGTGTATATCCTTTTGAAACCAATTTTTGAAAAGCATAGAACAGAATTGCAAATTCTAATAAGGCTGCTTCATTTTTTAGGAAATAGGCTCTAAACCCACCTACTTTTGCCCCTCTTTCTAGGTCGATTAGGTCCAAACTTTTAGCTAGTTCAATATGATCTTTGACAGGAAAATCAAACGCTGGAGTTTCTCCCCATTTTTTGATTTCAACATTTCCACTTTCATCTTTTCCTACCGGCACACTTGCATCAGGGACATTGGGAACTGTTAGTAACAGACTATTTAATTCTTCTTCGACAATTCTCAATTCCTCATCAATTGACTTTAGGCCTTCTTTAATAGCTCTTCCTCGAGCAATAGCATCTTCAGTTCGCTGTTTAGAAATAAGATTCCTCTCAGCACGAAAAGCATCTGATTTAGCTATCAATTCTTTGCGTTTATCATCGAGAATCAAAAGCTTATCCCAATGTACTTCACGATTTTTGTTTATCGCGGCTTTTTTACAGAGTTCAAGATTTTGACGGATGAATTGAATATCAAGCATAGTTATTGAGAAAACCTCTCTTTAATAATTGGTTTTAGCTGTTCAAGAGCTTTCTTGCGGTGATTATACTCCTCATTCTCCGTATCTGTCATTACAGAATGATCATAATATTTATTGAGCTCAGGAATAAAAAATACTGTCCTGAAAGGAAATCCCGCAGTACGATGAGGTCCGGGTTGTTCAGCAATAATTCCTCTTTGAACACCTTCAGAAGTAAATACTGATCCATCAGGTTCTACAAGTTTAAGTATCACTCTCATTTGAGCTCCCCGTTTATCAAGGGGAATATCTTTCATTCGTTTGTATACTTCTTCTATCAAGGTTTCATCATCATCATCTTTATCTTTACTCACCCAGCGATGAGAATCTACTCCAGGTTCGCCATGTAAGGCATCAATTTCTATACCACCATCATCTGCTAAGGCAGGGAGTCCACTTTTCTCCATATAGAATCTGGCTTTAAATAAAGCGTTTTCTTCAAAGGTACGTCCATCTTCTGGAGATTGTTCATTCACCCCTACTTCACTTAGGGTGACTAATTGTACAGGGATATCCGTCAGAAAACGTTTGATTTCCTCAATTTTGGCGGGATTATTGGTAGCTAATAATAGTTTTTTCATGGTTAATTTTGTGTCATTCTGAGCAATATTATGTACGAAGGATCTCAAATAAGAGTTTCCTCACATTCATATTCGACTTCGGAATAGCGAGGAAGAATTCTATTAATTATTTTTCACTTGTTAAAACGGAATCATTCAGTACTGCTTCCGTATGTTCAGCAGGAATACCAGCAAAATAATTTTTTACGATTGTAATCATTTCTTCTGGAGTTTGAACAAATTGATAGAGATCTACCAACGTATCAGAGATAAACCCTTGCATATGCAGCTCATCAAAAACTTCAGTTAGTTTTTTATAAAATTCCCCCACAAAAATTAATGGAGTTTTAGGAGGAATTTCTGAGAATTTTTTTCGTTGAGTTATTTGTAAGGCTTCAACAATCGTTCCTAATCCTCCAGGTAATACGATAAAGGCATCTCCTAAACTTAATAACCTATCATTCCTTTCATCAAATCGTTCGTGAACTTCATGGTAGGTGAAGTGATCAAGGATAATCTCTTCTGCTCGGTGTTCAATACAAATTCCCCAAGATTCCCCACCTGATTGTTTTGCACCTTTATTCACTTCTCTCATCATGCCAGGTCCACCACCGGTCAAGGTAACATACCCTTCTTTGGCAATCAGCTCACCAATCGAAAGAGCAATAGCTGTATATTGTTCTGGTGCGTTTGCTCCACCAAACACTACAATTTTCTTTTTATCAGTAATCATATTCTAC
>JBGALL010000005.1:0-49198 GCA_044223895.1 Candidatus Woesebacteria bacterium | reverse complement strand
TTCATACCTAGCTCTGTTTTCAGGATTGGGAACAGGATAATATGGGTCTCCATCATCAGTAGTATATTCCTTGACTATGGTAGTCTTCGAATGTTTTTGTCCCGTTATATGTTTATATTCAACAATGCGAGTAAACTTTTCTTCATTGGGATAATTGATAACCGAGTTAGACTGATACCATTCCATTGGCAAGGTCTCATGAACGAAATTTATTGATCGATATTCGAGCTTCTTCTCGTCTTCATCAAAAAATTGATCAATTGGTCCGGTATAAAATAACTTGTCATATAAACCGAGTGAATTCCTGACTTTTAGAAAATCTACATCTAAGATTACTTCTATATTCGGATGTGTCAACATTTGTTCAAATAATTTGGTATAGCCATTTTTTGGCAGAGCCTGAAATATATCACTAAAATACCGATCATCAAAATTGTTGCGAACAGGAATTCTATTTAAAACCGAAGCATCTAGTTGCTCAGGGTATTTATCCCACTGCTTCTTTGTATAATTTTTAAATAACTTTTCATAAAGAGTAGTTCCTACATTCGCGAGGGCTGCTTCCTTTCCGTTTTTTGGATTGGGATTTTTTATCCTATGTTCGTTTAACCATAGATCCATCTCTTTTTCGTCACGAATATTTAGACGAAATAGCATATTTACTGTAGTGATATTAACGGGAACCGGTACGAGGAGACCATCTACTTTCGCGAGCACTTTATGTTCATAAGGATACCAATCAGAAAAACGATTCACATAATCCCAAACATCTTGAAAATTAGTATGAAATAAATGGGCACCATATTTAGAAACTAAAATACCAGCATCATTATAATAGTCATAACAATTTCCACCTATGTGATCTCTTTTTTCCAAGATAACTACTTTTTTACCAATAGAAGCATATCGTTCTGCTAATACTGCGCCCGATATTCCTGCCCCAACAATGATGATATCTGCTTGTGGTATATGTGTCATATATAAGACAATGAATGAGATGGAAGTCGATTGACCTCTTCTACTTCTGATGATTCCAATGCTTTTTGTTCAAGTGTCTGCTGCAATATTCTATACATTTCTTCTACAGTTCTATCCCAAGAATAACGAAGAACAGTGCTCTGTTGCAATAGTTGTCGTTGCATCTTATGAAGTAGAGACTCATCTTTGTAAAACTGAATAGCTTTCACAAATTGTTCTTTAGTATCGGCTACTTTCACTTCCCTCGAAAAATCATGAACAACGTCATGTATCGGTGTTGAAACAATCGGCTTTAATCCTGCCATAAATTCTAACGTTTTTGTGGGACTTATATACTGGGTTGCTTTGTTAATTGCAAATGGCATACAGGCTACAGTAAATCCTTTTAGATAATTAGGAAGAACATCATAACTTTTTTGTCCTAAATAATGGATGTTTTTTGCCTTTGGAAATAATTCTGGATTTACTTTTACAATAGGCCCAATAAAAACAAATGATACATCTGAAAGTGTTTTGGCTGTATGTGCAATTAAATCTAGGTCCATTCTTTCATCGAGCACTCCATAGAATCCGACAATTGGTTTGGGTATCGATGCTAAATCTTTTGGGACAACAGTTTTATCTTTGTATGCTTGTTCAAAATGTTTGCGCTCTACTGAGCTCGGAAAACTGTAGACATTATTATGTCTTTGTTTCTTTGCTTTATAGAGTGAATGTCCTCCAGTAAATACGATATCAGCATATTGTAATAATTTATTTTCTTTCTCGATTAATTCCGGAGGGGCACCGAGAAAGGCTGTCAATTCATCCATACAATCATATACCACTACATCGTGGGATATGTATTCCAGAACATCGACAAATATTGCAGAATAAAACCAAATTATAGATCTACTTTTTTGATTGTTTGTATATTGTGCAACTAACAAATTATACATATGTGGATTTATGAATGTCCCATATGGTTGAATGACTGTTAAATTTTTTGATATAGATAACTCTTTAGCAAGTTTACCTGCCCGATGATTTTCACCAATGGGTTCTTCAAAGAATAATATGCGATATTGTTTCGAAAGGCGTTCAATAATATGTTGGGGACGTTGTTTTACGAACTCCCATCGAAGATGTGAGAAAACGATTAATGTTTGTTTATTCATGTCCTAACAATACTAGGGTTCCATGAGAACTGAAGAATGAAATATGTAAGAGAGTTGTAAATTTATTGCCTTGTTGAGCTTGACATTCACTAAAATGTATTCATAATACTTCTTTGCACTGATAATTTTTTTGTTGATTATGTTATCTGCTCAATCATTTCCTGTATCATTTGTTAATCGAAATAAACCTCTGCTAGAACCTCAGCAATTTCATGACACGAAAGATCCCTGTCCGGTTTTTGATGGTAAATATTGGCATCTCTACGGATCAGGTGGTACCTCTGGAGCAGAAGTTTGGAGAATACTTCATGCGATAGCTCCTTCTTTAGAAGGACCGTGGGAAGAACTTGAACCTACTATCCTCGATGGTGTCAGCGGTGATCACGTGGCGGCACCTGGAGTAGTCAGAGATTCTAAAGAAGAATTGTTTCATATGTTTGTGCAACAAGACTTCATGGCAACAGGAGGTGGGGTTGAACACTTAACTTCTGTGGATGGACATCGCTTTAAACGATTTGATACTTGCTTACAATGCATAGAGGGAAGTGGAGAAGCCGGGATATATGATCCACATCCAGCCGAAATAAATGGAAATAAATATATTACCTATGCAGGATCAGGATCATTTTCATTCACGGGGACCTACTATATAGGAAGGCCAGATATCTATCTTGCCAAGAGTATCAGTGGAAGTTGGTATGGTCCTTGGGAAAGAATTGGAAAGATTATAAGTCATGAAGATGTATCTTCTCACCATAATCAATTAAACGATCCAGATTACGAATGGGGACTAGAAGGACCTCAACTTATTGCTCTCCCTAATGGCAAAATTTTATTAGCAGCAGTTTGTTTTCTCCCAGGCATCGAACGGGGAAAACGTCAACGAGTTTTTTTTGCAATAGCAGATAAAGTAGAGGGGCCATACCGAACCTTAGGACCAATTATTAATCCTCAAGATGAACACTGGCAAAGTGGAGAGACGGGTCATGCTGCAGGAATTATCAAAGATGAAAAGCTTTTATTTTTCTATCAGGCTAGAAGTCAACATACTCCTTGGAGGTATGGTATGGCAACGGTTGATATTCCCACCTTCTTAGCACTTCTAGAAAGGCAGTAATTTTCTGATTTCTTACCTTCTTTATATGTATTTATTACCTTGGTATGAGATCTTATTCATGAGATAGGAGGTGAATATCATGGATCAAAACAATAAATCTAAAAAAGATGAACACCAAGATAAAAGTACTATTGGTCTTACTGTAGCAGCAGGGGTTGTCGGTGCTGCGGTTGGTGCAGCCGCAGTTGCTTTGAGTAACAAAGATACTAGAGATCAAATTAATGAAACCCTTAGCAGTTTAAAGAAAAAAGGTACTCAACTTGCTGAAGAAGCACAAGATAAATTAAAAGAGGGGAAAGAAAAATTGGAACAAGAAAAAGAGAATTTGGAAAATGGGAAAGAAAAATTAGCGGAAAAAATGCCTAAAAAATAATCTAACCACTTAGAACAATATCTGATAGCAGATATTGTTCTAAATGCTTAGCAAATTAAATTATGGCTACACAAAATACAATATATTCAAACAACCCTGATCGAGAAAAAATGGAAGAGATAGTTAAAAAAACTGTTGATATTCTCTTACATGTTCGGTCAGTTTTCCCATTTGATTTTTTCCCCGACGATATTATCATCGACAAAAACAAAATAACTATTATCCATAGATTGTTTTTCTTTACCGGGCAAAGTCACTCAATTCCTATCCCAGAAGTTGGAGATATTGTGGTAGAAAGTGGCCCATTATTTGCTAGCTTATCGGTTTATCACAAGAGACTTCCGAACGCTCCGGTAACAGTACGATACTTGAGTAAACGAAATGCTAAAAATGTCCAGGAACTAATTCAGGGCTTAGTATTAGCCCAAACGCAAGAAATTGATACTAGCCATTTAGAGGCTGAAGAACTGGTATATAAAGCCAAAAAGTCAGGAAGGGTTGTCTTAAGCATATAAACTTTTTATTGATGAGCTTGCTATTTCGGCTCAAAATCTATAAATTGTATAGACTGTTTTTGGGATAACCTTTATGAAACCCCCCCACCCTCTCAGTAATCTAATAGATGTGGTCAAAGTTAATGATGCCTTGGTGCGTCTATTGCTGCCGATAAGTTTGGACAATGTATATGAAGCTATTGTTACTGAAGCTATCAAATTAGTTGGAGCGGTATACGGATCTATTTTCCTCTTTGATGAAAAAACTCAGACATTTAATAGAGCCTATACGAACGTAAAAAAAAATCAGCAGTTCTTACCTCGTGCAAATGGGAATACGTACTGGGTCTACATAAACAATAAACCTCGATTAGTTCCACGAGAAATATTGGCGAAGGCTCATCCTGAAATTGATAAAATTGTTCACTCCGTTCTCTTGATTCCTCTGTCGTATCAAAATGAAAAGTTAGGTGTATTAAGTTTAAAGTCATCATTAAAAGCACCGTTTACCCGAGCAGATACGGATGGCTTAATACTCTTCGGTACTACGGCATCTTTAGCAATTCGTAATGCTCAGCTATACAAACAAAACCAACAAGCTTTAGAAATGAGAGATTTATTCATGTCTACAGCATCTCATGAATTTAAAACTCCCCTTACTGCTATCAAGTCCTATGCACAGTTATTTCAACGAACAGTAAACCCTGATAAAGAATTTTCTCAACAAACAATCTCGGCAATTTTACGAAATGTGAATAGATTAACAGATATGATTAATAGTTTATTTCTTGCCAGTCAAATTAGTGCTGGCACATTTCAAGTCCATTACCAAGTCTTTGATCTGTGTGAGGTGCTTCAGCAGTGTATCGATGATATTAGAGTTAGTTCTCATAGAAATATCCAATTCGTATGTGATATTCCTGTGCTGTTATTTAATGGTGATAAAAATCATATTTGTTCAGTAATTATTAACCTTATCCGTAACTCTATAACGTATTCACCAGATGAATCGGTGATAACTGTTGGAATTAAGGTTGAGAAAAAGACAGTTGTTTTAACGGTAGCTGATCAAGGGCAGGGGATAACCGCAAAAGATTTGCGACATATATTTGAAAAATATTTTCGTCCAAACAATCAGCAAGCGGGACTAGGATTAGGATTGTATTTGTGTTTCGAAATTGTTAAAGCCCACAACGGGACCATAAGTATGGAATCAACTGTTGGTAAAGGGACAACTGTTACTATTAAATTTCCCCAGCATTATAATCATGACTGAACGACCTATTTTTAATCCCAATTCAATACCTGAACAACGCCGGATACTGGATGAAACGAGACCGGTGATGAGTAATCTAGAAGATTTTTGGGGTAAACCCATTCTCCCAAAAATTCAGGCAATTATTGATTTTTATCAAGATCCGCATATACGAATTAATCAGGATCTAGCCTACTATGATGTGCCTACATTTATCTTGGTAGGAATACCCGGAAGTGGGAAATCAACAATCTATCAAGAACTCCAACAAACACTAGTTGGGAATCAGTACAAACTTATTACCGTCAGTTATGAAGAAACGTTAGAGCGTTTACATAAAGACAAAAATCAAAATATAACTCCTCAGATATGGAGAATGGTAAATGATTCACTATTGGATGAGTTAACTAATGATGAGCAACTGTTTATGCAACCAACAGCTAGGTTAGGAGAATTGCCTGGTATCTCACGTTATATGCCTCAGGAAATAAAAAAGCGTAGAAAAATTACTGAAAATAGAGATCGGGGAACTACTGCCTTGCAAAAAATATCGTGGCGAATGAATAAATTCCCGATATACGTTATTGCTGTCACGGGAGACAATTCGGCCCGGACAGAAGCAGTTCAAGAACGAGAACAATTATTAAATATGCCCCAGGAACAACTGGTCCGATATTTATTAACTAAAGGATTATCTGATTTTGGTAAAAAACTAACTGATGACTTGGTCCATCGATTTACAACAATGGCTATGCCTCACCACTTATTAGCAATTACAGATGAATTTAGAGACCGTTCAGAAAAATATTCAGAACATCTAGATGAAGAATGGGTCCAGCGATTATTTGAATACCGCAAAATGATTGTGAATGAAGAATTAACACCCCAGAAGATGACTAAACTTATGGAAATCATCATGTTTAACTATTACCTTATAGATTTAGGATTACATCCAGATAGAATTATTAGTGTCTATAATCCCTTTAAACCTGAATTACGAGATACGTTTATTCAGCGTTTTAGTTCTGACAAATAACTCATCTTCACAGAATCATGTGGGTGGCGATCCAGAGTACTAAAAGAATTGTGACTGGGGCACCAAGTAACCAAGCAACAAAGTATTTCATAATTACCTCCATAACTATCTTTCAATTCTGAAATAAAAATGAGATAAATCTGAAGAAAGAGTTGTGTAAGAACTAACGATAGTTTAGAATACTGCCAATGTTACAAGAACGATTAAGAAAATTACATTTATTACCTCCTCAACAAATACAGCCTGAAGTAATTGTTGGTGCACCTATACTAGATGTAAATGGTTCAGAAGTTACTGAGGGTACTATCTATCGACTCAATGAACAACCCAAACATCCGATAATATCCGTAGATCATATAAGTGTTTATTATGATGGTAAACCGGCAATCCACGATGTTACTCTCCCAATAGCCAAAAAAAAGATTACTGCCTTTATAGGGCCAAGTGGTTGTGGAAAAAGCACTTTGCTTCGGTGTCTGAATAGACAAAACGATCAAGATCAAATGGAAAGTTCCGTGGTAGAGATACAAGGAAATGTGAGTCTCGACGGAATCAATCTCTACGACAAAGAAATTGATCCGGTAGAAGTTCGGAGAGTTATAGGAATGGTTGCCCAATCAGCTGATCTCTTTGCATTCAATATCTATGAGAATGTAGCCTACGGACCTCGAATCAATGGCATTAAAAACAAACCACAGTTAGATGAAATAGTAGAAAGAAGTTTAACCAAAGTAGGGTTATGGGATATTGTCAAAGACGATCTTCATAGAAAATCTGCACTGAATTTATCAGGCGGTCAACAACAACGAGTCTCTATTGCACGTGCCATAGCAGTCGAACCTCAAGTCATTCTTATGGATGAACCCTGTTCTTCACTCGATCCTATTAATACAACGGGTATTGAAAATTTGATGAAGGAGCTTGTAAATGATCATAACCATACAATTATTATTGTTACTCACAATATGAAACAGGCAAAGCGAATAGCTGATTATACTGGATACTTTGGAATTCGAAGTCAACAAATTGGTTTGGATCAATATAAAAAATGGGGATCTTTAGTGGAATTTGGAAATACTAAAAAACTTTTCGAAAAACCAGCAGTTGAAGAAACAGCTGGGTTTATTGAGGGAAAATTTGGATAGTTGAGCTTCTTCCTTTCTATCTTCTTATAGAGTACTATACCGCTGGATTACGCACATCTGCGTGCGTTCGATCTACTTTCTAAATATACATTCTTAAAAAATATTATTTTGTATAGTTAGGGCACTTTTACATAGTAGAAAACATTTAACTATCAGGTGGTATCAAGGAGACTCTCGTGGATCTGAAAAAGAAAAAAAGATATGGTGAATTATCGGTCAAGTATGTCCTAGTGACATGCACGATTTTGGTATTAATTATGTTGGTGGGAATTGTTGTCATGTTGGGCAACGAATCTCTTCGGTTTTTCACAAGTGGTCAGGTCAGTCTAGTGAATTTTTTGACTGGTAATGTCTGGCAGCCACAAACGGGTGAGTTTGGAATACGGCCATTGGTTGTATCTACACTCATAACAAGTGCTATTGCGATGGTTGTTTCTATTCCCATGGGATTATGTGCGGCTATCTACATTGCTGAGTATTCTAAGCCAAAAGCTCGTGCAGTCCTAAAACCGGCAATTGAAACCTTAGCAGCTGTACCAACTGTGGTTTTTGGATTCTTTGCAGTAACGGTTATTACGCCAATATTGCAATCTCTTTTGGGGGACGCAGTTTCGTTTTATAACCGCACAGCAGCAGGAATTGCCATTGGAATACTAATCTTCCCTCAGATGACATCGATGATTGAAGATGCTTTGATTTCCGTGCCTCGGTCTCAACGGAGAGCGTCGAATCGTTTGGGGGCAACAAAATTCGAGACCACTGTGTTAATTGTTGTACCCACAGCAATTACTGGGATCCTTTCAGCAATCATCCTCGGATTTTCTACAGCCATTGGAGAAACGATGATCGTAGCTTTGTCGTCTGGAGCTGGGCCGAATGCATCAGTAAATCCGTTGCAATTCGGTGAAACCCTTACAGGATACATTGCTCGTATCAGTGGTGGGGATGTGTCGTATGGCTCGAATGACTATTTAAGTATTTTTGGACTAGGGATTGTATTAATCATCATCACAATTGGTCTGAACATACTAAGCATTGCAATTCGCAAGAGATTCCAAAGGAGGATCGCTCATGCTTAAAAGGCGCGTCCATAGTCGCTACATACGAGGAGGTATCTGGCGGGGAATATTTTTATTCGCAACCTTAGTAGGTATCGCGGCATTAATATTCCTCATAGCCAGTACCTTGAATCAGGTTGTTGGGTTACGTGCAGTACAATATGAAGTTGATCCAACAACATTATCAACTCAATCACTGGACTCATTGAGTGCACAAGAGCTAGCAGCAATCATTTCTGCCAATCTTTCAGGGAACAGACCACTTGTCCTGATACGAGATGAAGTATTGTCTGCAAACATAGACAAATTTTCCAGTAGGACGATTGGAGATCTGCTCAATGGGAAAAAATTTCCAGAAAGCGCACGATTCAAGAGTGTTCGTGAACTAACAGTAGAAGAAATTAACACCATCCTCTCAGAGAATTTATCTGCTGATAAACTTCTCTCAATCATCAATCGGGATATTGTTGGTTTCAAAGTTCTTGAAAGTTGGACATTCACTGAGTCCATATTCAACCGGAGTGAGATAGACGCGAAACGTTCTAGCAAATATCCCGAAGCTCATTTAGAGTTTGGGTCGTGGTGGAATATCCAATTCCTTCTTCGCCCAATGGCAAGTAATCCTGTAGAAGCAGGGATACGAACAGCATTACTGGGGTCTTTGTGGGTTACTGCTCTCACTTTTATCATTGCTTTCCCGATTGCATTGGGAACAGCTATATACAGGGTAGAGTACACAAATCAGGGACGGTAATTGAACTGATAGAAGGGGCAGTAAGGATACTTGCTGGAATTCCTTCAATTGTCTTTGGACTATTTGGCCTTACCGTGTTTGTCTTTGCATTTGGCGGAATAACTGGTGGAAGATCGATATTGTCTGCGGCTCTGACAATGGGAATGAGGATCATGGCTATCTTGATTATCAACAATCAAGAAGCACTGCGGGCTGTTCCTAACTCTATGAAGTTAGCTTCCGACAGGTTGGGTGCAACAAAAATCCAGACATTACTCAGAATCACCTTGCCACAAGCCTTTCCAGGTATTTTGACTGGATTGATTCTGGGAATTTCTCGAGGAATTGGTGAAACTGCACCGCTTATAGTCATAGGTGCTGCAACCTTTATTACTTCTGATCCAACTGGGCCTACCTCTAAATTCACCGTACTTCCATTACAGATTTATGCGTGGAGTCAGCGTCCAGAAGGGGAATTTCTCAGAGTTACAGGGGCAGCAATGATTACCATCATCGTACCGTTGTCCTGTTGTTAAATCTTCCTGCTACCGTATTACGGCAGAAGTATCGTTCACAGCATCAGCAGTAAGTTTTCTACTATCGTTTTCACGGCATGGTCCGAAATTATAAAATTTTCGATCATGCCGTTAGTTTTTTATGGCGCTAGAAACGGAAACGGCATGGGATAAGTACTTCAAAAGTTTGAAGGACAAATTGTCCATGCCGAATTCAGAAATAAAGAAAGAATTATAAGGGGAAGGTAGCACTAGCCACCTTTCCGTTCAAAAAGAATGTGTTACTTAGCTTTCAGTTGCGTCGAGCCATGCTTGTTTGGCCTCATTCAGAGATGATGTACTAGCTGGAAAATATCCGATATCCAGAATCACTTCATCAACGTGCGTCAGAAGAAATTCAAGAAACCAGCTACTTGAGGCTTTGACTTCATCACTGCCGCATCGCTATAGAGAAATAGCGGCCGGGAAACAGGATAAGTATTATCCTCTGCCGTTTGTTCATCGGGGCTTATACAGCCGTTACCTTTGTCAATTGCAATAGCGTGCAGTCTGTCTTTGTTTTCGTGGTAATACGCGAAACCAAAATAGCCTATTGCGAATTGGCTAGACTCAATTCCTTTTACCAACACATTGTCATCCTCCGATAATTGAATACCGGGGATATTAAGAATAGCCTTGTGTGCTTCATCAGCAGGTTTTTCGGTGTCAGCGAATAAAGGTTGCACTACTGCTTCTACCAGATAGTCGAACGTGCCTGAATCTGTGCCCGGACTGAAAACCTCTAGGTTTTTTGCTGGAAAAGTTGGGTCAAGCTGATCCCATGTGGCTACTTTCCCCGAAAATACTTGCCCCAGTTGTTCCATTGATAAACAAGTGACGAATGCGTTGTCGCTACTGACTACGACCGTCAGGGCATCCGTGCCGATTCGAAATTCAATTGGAGTGCGACCAATCTTTGCACAGTTATCAGCTTCTTCTTGTTTAATGCGACGACTGGCGGTTGAAGCATCCGTTTCTCCTGTTTTACAAAACCGTTCAAATCCCGCGCCTGTCCCAATCGAATCAAGAGTGGTCCTTCAACCTTCTTCCTCAGCGAGTTCAACCATTTTTTCCGCGAGCGGATAAACCGTACTACTGCCTGCGATTGAAATAGCTCCAGTCCAATCAAGAGGATCGGTAGCAGGTAGTTCGATAGGCAAAACCGAAGTTTCAGTCGTTGCCTCCGGGGTAGCATCTTGGGCTACCACTTTAGGAATACCCATCAGCATAAAGGTGATGAGTATCAGCAATGTTGTTCTATTTTTCATTTTGGCTCCAGTTGTAGATTTAGAATACGAGAACGGCACGAACGAACGATTACCTTCCTTTCTTTATTCTGTTAAAGGCAGTAGAACTGACGAGTTGATGCCTATATCAATGAGTATCAGTTAGACGAAAATTGAGTTTTGGATGTCTCCAAGGTCTCACCGTACCTGGCCTACTATATACTTAGCAAGCTAAATATATGATATGCGAAAGACGTTGAGATCAATGATCCAGTGTTAACAATCTCAGGTGTATGTAAGAAAATGTCATTGAAATAGTAAGCTCCCTATGTAACTATATAGAGGTATGGAGATGCGCAATTTACAACGTACGGGTGGCACCAGTTTTTCAATTACCGTTCCGAAACAATGGGTTGAGGACCAAAAACTCAGAGATAAGAACCAATTGTTATTGATCTCGATCCCTTTGGAAATTTGACAATTAAACCCCTTAATACAACAACCCATATATCAGTTAGTACCTTGCACGTGGATAAGTATCAACCTTCATGGATAATCCGGGAGTTAATAAGTTTGTACTTAAGGGGCACAGAAGAGTTTATCATTACGAGTAAACGACTTTCTCCTGAACAGAAACTAAAAATTCGTGAAACAACCCAATTACTCCTAGGATTAGAAATCATTGACGAATCTGCCTCAACCATACATATAAAAAATATCTTTGATAGTTCAAAATTTCCTATAGCTCAAAGCATTGAAAAAATGTTTTAATTACTGAAGTTTTATGTTATGGATACTACAAACGTGGAATAATGATAAATTATTAGCTCTGATGTGGAAAAGTAGAGATGGAGAGATCGATAAACTGAATCTGGTCATCAACAGACAATTTCATTCAGTACTGATGAGAAAATTAACAGAGGGAGAGATTGGTATAAGTTTAATGAAAAGTAATTACTATGCGTATATAGCCAATCAATTAGACGAATTGCTGATCATGCAGTAAAAATTGCTAGGTTAGTGAAGCTTCAAAGTTTAAAAAATATTTCTCCCCAAACTACGAGTTCTTTACAACAATTGACCCAACATTCAGGAAATGCTGCCCAAAACAAAATCTATGGTTGCGGCCGACAAACAATTGCTCATACCCTTTTTGGATATGTCGATTGATATTTTTGAATAAATCTGAATACAAAACTATACGTACAGAGATGCTCATTGTTTTGGATAATATGATAGATCTAATGTTATATTGAAAATATTGCTGAAAATTATTGGATTATGACCGTTCTGAAGTACTCAGGCCGAACCGCATTTAATTCGACATATGTGCCATCAGCAATATTTGTACCCGGTAACACTATGAACCAGACATTCACACTTACAATAACTCCATGAGATGTTTTACCACCGGAGAGAAAGATTATTCAAATATAGCAGGGAATATAAAGAAGCAAACATAGGATTCGCATTGGTGAATATTTCATGGAGGTCTGTAGGTATCGTATCGCTGGTTTGGAGTATATTTTTTATATTACCTTTTACAGTTCCTGGGGAAACTCCGATACCAGGTCTATTTGAATGTATAGTTGAACTAACCACTGGTAATTCTTCAAACTCTCTGCTAGGTGGAAGCACAGGTTCATCTAATCCGAGATGAGTCCGATCTAGTATAGGAATTTTGGATTTGTCCGGAACATTTTTCAGAAGTGATTGTCGTAAAGCATAGATCCATGACATGGTTTTCCTACGCGCTTCGGTTCTCAAAACGGATAATTCAATACACGTATGAATCAGATGAGAAGCATCATCAGGGGTAGGAAGTGGATCACGTTGAGGATATGGCTGAGCGCATCAATTCGTTTTTGAAGTTCATCTTGCTGTTCTACCCATCGCGGGCAGGTTAATTCATACTCATCGTCTGCTCTCATCCCGTATAAATTTATATATTCATCAAAACTTTGTTGCTGTGTTTGTACTCGATACTGGTCGTGGATTGATTGAAAAATCCAATCCCGCTCACGAATTTCTTGATAAATATAACTGCGGATTTCTTCTGTCTTCTGTTTGTTTTGGTGAAATAACAATGCTTGAAAATATTCATGCAAATAATCAATGGCCATCGTATACGGTAAAACTCCATGAGTAATAGTAGTATCAATCTCCTTCCAGTTCAGTCTGATGGTAAATTCAGGATCATTTGTAGAAACGTATTGGACACATGTATTTGTTTTTCGGGATGTGCAATCAAACTGACTGTCTCAGAATCAACTGAATAGTTTTCCAGAGATTAATAGGGAGAAATAATCTGTTCCAAGCTATGGTAAGCGACGGTTGATCGTTAGGGGAGAGAGAAGCAATATACGTCAGTGCAGTATCAGCATAAAGTAAAGACTCTTCAGCCTGAAGATCTAGAAAAAGTTCACCTTGTTTACGGACAAGAACACTCTGTGGCAGCGAGCGATAGGGAATATGTAATAACTTCCAGGCATCTGCCAACGCACCTACTCCCGAAAACCAATGTCTAATGAATGAATAGGTTAGGTCTGAGGGATTTACTACCACTTCTGCAAGTCCACCTTTATATAAATATTGGGGAACATTCTGGTTCATGTATACTCAGTATATATGGTCAAACGCATCGGGGGAATTGTACTTATATTGATGGGATTTGTCATAGTGAAGCCTGTACATGCGTTTATTATTATCCCGGCACTGATCCTCATACCTATTGCACATATTGTAGCAGCAATTATCGGAGGATTTTCACTCCCGGCGATGGGACTTGGTTTACTGTGGAGTAAGCTAACAGAAAAATCTTTGCCGAAAGGTATTGCTTTTGGAATGAGCTTCATCATTATTGCCGCAGTAGTAATTGCGATTGTTCTTAAAGTGTTATCTCCCGAACGACCATTTTTATAATTCTAGTCCTTTATATATTCGGCCACACCAATTCCTTGTACAAAGGTTCCATTTTTTTCAACGGCGCCATTAACCAGACCAATGTACCAGGCATAGGAGCCATTGGGGGCTTTGTTTAAGCTATTGATACGATGAAAACTGAGATCATCACCAATAGGTGAATCAAGATGGATACTGTAATTTGTTGGCGGTGTATCTGTATCTCGTTGAATATTTACTTTAAAAGTTTTGGTTACAGCACCATCAAAGCTTTTCTTTACACCGATTTGGTGGGTTGTATACAGAGGAGTCGGTTTATCAACATTGGTTGAGTCTATATGATAAAAATTTCCTTTTGTGTCCCAAAAAGCTACCCAGTCAGTAGTTAGTCCTAATGGTGTCGTGTAAAATTGTATATCGTCGGCGTTAAGAGAATAAATTCTCGTATATAAAACATAGGCATCGTGAGCAGTTCCATCGAGGACAAATGTTCCCATGCCCTCGGACATAAATTTGGTATAGCCTGGCAAACTCCTCATACTTATTTCGTTATGCAATTCTCCTGTTTGGAAAGAAAATAAACTACCAGCTATTTGGCCTGTACCAGCAGTTTGTTCTTTCAGGACCCTAGAAGAATCAATGGTAGTTTTCCAGGTAGAAATCAACGCAGATGGTTGTATTTCACTACTGGTCGTATAGTCAGAATGAATTTTTCTGGTCCAGGTTTTCCCGTCGAAATAGCTAACGCGTGTCTCCTGACCGAATTTCTGATCTTCCTGAGTTCTGGTAACGGTGGCGATTAAGGTTCGATAGGGTTCATTTTTTTCAAGCAACAAGACTGTATCATCAAAATAATGTTTCCCAGGAGTTATATGCAGAGTAACCGGCTTTGTAGTAGTAGGTGTGGGAGTAAGAGTAACCGGCAGTGGAGGTGTTTGGGGAGTTAGCATTCGAGAAAAGTAAATCCCACTCAGAAATGTAGTCACATACCCAGCAAACAATACAATAAAAATAATAAAAACTACTAATGGAGAAAACTTTTTCATGTATATACTGTATTATACGGATATGAAGGCCGCAATTTCCTCAGTAGATATTTGTTATTTATTATTGTTTCCGTTTTTTGAGCTTCCTGACCAGCCAAAACATATTACTTTGCAATCACCGAAAGATGCGCCTTATTTCTATGAACTGGATATTGATGTGCGCTGTCTCCACCCAATAGATGAAATAATTGAGAATACCAGGGTAAGGATTGTTCCCCAGATATTTGATGAAGATGTGTTTGTGTTTGAGTGTACGTACACCATTCATACTCCTGAAGAGGCAACAAGTCTCGAGTTAAATAGTATTATTCAAAAACACCTAAAACAGAAATTACGTACAAAATATCTTTCAAACATGAGTAAAATTCTGGAAGAATATACCATAATTTTAGGAAAAACAGATGGTACCAAACCTGATGAATTTGTCGATAAACATGCAGGCGTGTTTGCAGGATTTATCAGAAATACCTACGGAAAAATCCTTGAAAAGGAGAAGATAAAAGATATCCTCAAACCGAGGGCACGATATTCTGAGCAAGACCTAGTTGTAATAGATTGGAATGGTGCTGTAATTTTTGCCGAAGACGGTGATTTCCAGTCTGATATCGAGGTTCTGAAAATAGGAAATTATCAGTTATTGAGATACCGGATGTTGGATGAGGTTTTGGAACAAAAGTTAAATTATTTACGTGATGCAACAACCCATTCCAAGATAGGCTTGTCACTAAAAGGTAACTCTCTTATGCATGAAATTGTCAAACAGCGTCTGTCAATCTTACTTACTCTGGAAAAACTCGATACGTCATTAATTTTAATTGGTGATTGGTACTCTTCCCATTTATACAGAATTATTTTCGAAGAATTTTATATCGATCGATGGAAGACAATCGTTGAAACAAAGCTAGATAATCTTAAATCTTTGAATGAAACAATTAATGATAATTTGTCACTTTCCTGGAGAAAAATCATCGATCAAATAACCTTTATAGGGTGGTTTGTTATGATGATTGGGTATTTTATCTTGTTTTATGTTGATCTGAGGAATCGGTAGGACAATAGTCTTCTTTATGAATCTTCGTTTGTTCTGTCATTACCTTCGCTAGTTCAAAATTAACTACCCATCCTGTTTGGAAAACACTTTTATAAAACTTATTACTGAAAACATTCCCATTAGAGTCATACAACTCAGGATATCCTCGATACTTCAGAATTCTATCGGTATATGATTGTACCTGCGAAACAGCCTCATCCAGATATCCTTCATCACAGGTCTGTTGATACAATGAAGTTAACAATTTAATAAATTCCATACCCCAGTGACTCCAAATTGCTTGGGTACCGTAGGTGGGTGCAAATAGTCTGAGAGGCAAATGTAATATGCTTTTTTGAGCTGCTGATTGATACTTAAGTCCAAATGGAGCGTCTAGCTTTTCTTTGCGAATATAGGCGATACTTCTTGTAAAGTATTCCTGCTCCTGTTTATTTTGCGGTGAGAGAAATCCAGTCATCAGGGCGATCAACCAATCTGAAGAATAATGTTTTTCTTTTTTTGCTAAGTCAGTAGAATCTTCCAGGAAATATCCCTCTTGAGGAAGCCAAAAGGTTTCAATAATTTTTTGTTTCAGTTGATCGAGACTCTGGTTATTTTCTGGTGTAATACGTAATTGTTGAGCCAGTTGTAAAGTTTTCCACATGACAACATTGTCATAAAATGCTCCATAACGGATCACTGAATCTTTTGTGCCAGAGAAACTTCTGTCTGTTCGTACTAGTCCAGTATCTGGATCAACGGTATCGCGAATATAGAGATCTACATGACGTTTTAGCATGGGCATGTATTCGGACAATATTTGATTGGCTGCGTCTCGAGTCTTGGGAGATGCGGGTAGTTCTGTTAATGGAAATGGATAATATTGTAATAAGTCTTCGCTGGTCTGTAATCGGCGAATTGCGTACAAAATACTGTATAGAGTATCTGATGGGGGATCAAAATAGTTATTTAAGGTGACTGATTCAGGTCCGGTTGGGGTAACAGTTGTCGAAAGTCTGTTGGCGTTTTTGTAGGATAATAGTAAATATAAGGTGGTTTTCAAATATAATTCTTGTCTATTTATCCAATCTTCTGAGGAACGAGCAGTTCGTGGATCAAGAAGGGTATTATAAAATATTCCTAATGAACGGGGATAAAGCACACTAAAATGATCCCCAGAAATGATATAGGGTTCTTTGGGATTAAATCTTAACGCATGAATGTCATCGATAATTCCATCTAAGGTCGTATTTTTGGTAGCATTTCCTCCACCTAACATAGTATTACTTAATATGTGCCAGGTAGCCTTCAACTCGCCGAGTTTGGTTAAGAGAGGATTATCCACCAAATATATCTTCTGTAAGGGAATAATGACCAATTGTCCGGTTGGTGATCTATTAATTTGAAATGGATTCTTAACAACAGAAAATCTAGTAAAGGGGTTCGTTAAATAGGAGAAAACTGCAATAAACAATACGAATATTAGCAACCCTTCGTATGCTCGAATAGCTCTTTTCCGATATTTAGATCTGCGTATCTTGCCAGCAACTGCACGACCATTTCTTATAATCTTGTTCATAGATAATTGCTTATCTATTATACAAAACCCCCTACCTTGCGGTAGGGGGAATGTCTGTCCTTTTGTATCGTCGGTTATTCTGATTTAATTGTAATTTTTTTCGGAAGTGCCTTGGGTGATTTTTGAAAAGTTACTTTCATAATCCCATGGTTTGCTTCTGCGGTAGGTTCTGCCGCTAAGTCTAATTCACCAGGAACTGCTACTCGGTATGAAAATGAATTAGTAGCTTTTCGGTAATATTTTTTGGATGTATTTTCTTCTTTGGCTTCTCCTTTGACCCAGAGAATTCCTTTGTCAAACGTTATTTCTACATCTTTTGGATCTATACCAGGCAGAGCTACTTCTACATAGACGTTTTTTTCATCTTCTGAAATAGAGACACCGTTAGGGCCTGAGGTTGTCAGTGAGATGTCTTCATCGTCATCCCAGTATCCTCGTACCATAGGAAATCTCCACAGTGAAGAAGGAACGATATCAATTGCCATATTTACCTCCTTATATCTCGCCGAAGTTAACGAAGACGAGTGTTCGTTAGATCGATCTAGCACTCATGGTACATCGACTGCTAAATCTTGTCAAGATGTTTTATTAATAACCTATAGTGTTTGTAAAATGATTGGATTTGTGAGATAATTGAATACTTTGAATTCAAAACAGCACTTATTATACATTCCAGCCCAGAATTTTTTTTGGGCTGAAATGTCTTCATGATGTTTCATGAAGATAGCTTATATTGTTGAATTTTTTCTCAAGCGAAATGTATTCAGGAATATATCGCACATTAACACACGCAATCGATAAATATGGGGCAACGAATTCAAGGATGTCTTGCATTGGTTGTCCCATATTTTTCAATCATACCTTTGCTAAAGGAGTAGACAATGTTTCGGCTAATCAGTCTCGTGACGGTATTTCTCTTATCGGTTGTGCTGGCCCCCGTAGTCCATGCACAAGAAGTAAAAGTTGGTGGTATGACTGCCAACAACGTTAATCTCCGGGATCAACCCTCAACGCGTGGGCAGATCATCGCTGTGATTCCTGTTAACACAAGCATCTGGCTTGACGGAAGAAATGAAGAGTCATCGTGGTTCTTCATTCAAAACTATCAAGGTAATAGTGGGTGGATATCGGCCCAGCATTTCACTGTTACTGACGGAGCAATCCGACTGTTACCAGTGGTAGAAACCACTCCAAGTTCAAATCAGAACCCTGTCGCTGTCACAGAAGCGAATACGCAAACGGCATCATCTTCGGACTGTCCCTATCAGGCGACCAATTTAGGTGATGGTTTAGTTGTCATCAATGCGCCGCAGGATATTTCATCCGAGCAATTTCACCGGGAATTCCTTTTTGTGGTCAACCATGTTGAAAACGTGAAAGGAAAAGGAAATTCGTCATTCCGTGCTGTTTATGTAAATAGCACTCAAGAAGCGCAAACATTTAAACCGTCATTTACTGATCAAGTTGCTGGAATGTACACATGGATTATCTATGATGGATGCCATTTCATTCCACCTCAGTTAGGAACTCCAGGAACAGAAGATAGTGTCTTGATAGTTAGAAATTATCAAAACGAAAATGCCTCGCTGGTGACCTTACATGAAGCTTGCCACTGGGCAGGCGGAGTCGATGGCGAATGGGCTAACAAAAGCTATGAAGAAAATCACTGGAGGGTTCGTCGGGACATTTCTGGTTTAGGTGATTGCCACTATTGGAACCCTGGTGGAGGCACCACGCCCAGTGGGGTTCATTACACTGTTGAAGATGGCATCATTTGGCAGGCCCGCCACAATCGTTGCCAGACAGACATCTGCCGTGAGATGCGGGACTTTGTAGGGTATTAGTGTTGGATTGCGTGAGCGGGGAAGCTCAATATTTTCTTTAGTTGCAGTTTCCCCATTCATTTGAGTCCTGAACTCGTTTAGGATTGAAATGATTATTCAGAGGGACTATTAACAATTGCATTAAGGAAGTGACTTTTCCCACTATCGCCGTTTATGTCGATTGAAAAATCAATATATTGATCAGTGTTTTTACCTTCAACGGGATCTTTTCTGGTTACCATAAATAAATAATACCCATCTACCAATTTATATTTGACTTGAATAACTTCTCTGCATGTTTTTGATTCGCGTATTCCTTGGTAAATATCTACGACATAGATCTTGTCAGTAGTTTTTTCATGATTTATTGAATAAAACCAATATGACATGTTAGGGTTATCGGTTGGATTGAAAGAGGCCCAAATATCTTGATCTGAAGTCGTATCACTATGGAGGTTAATCAAATAGTCATACCTGATATCAGTTAGCAGATCATAAATAAGTGTATTATTTTTCACCATACCATTTTGGATAGTCCCTTCTGGGGCATCAAACAATTCTTTTGAAGATAAAACAACATCAGGCTCTCCGACAAGACCTTCAAGGAAATATTCTTCAGGTCGGGTTCGTAACGAATCGATAATATCTTTGCCTGCTACTAAATGTTTATTCCGCCATTCAGGTTTTGGTAAATTTCCATCTGGTTTGGGATGAATAAGCTTTTTTATTTCTTCGAAAGCAATATTGATTCCTGGTGTTTGTACCCAGTTTGCATTGGTTTGAAACTTAGCGAATTCATCCTTATAGAGTTCCCATTGATATTCATCTGGTTTGGATACGGCTTCTATTAATACATAAGCCAGCGTATCGACGTATTCAGGTTTTAAGGTTCCATCAGCTTCAAATAGATTATCACTGGGCAGACTATCACGAAGTGAAGACAGTGCAGGATCGAGTCCCAAAGAGAGAACAGGGGACTCTTCAGACCCCGCATAGATAGCATCGGCGTCTTGAGAAGAAACGAGCTTTCGTAATAACTCAGTTAGATGTTTACTGACATCTTTTCCATTTATCGGCGCATCTAAAGCAAATCGTTTCATACATTCTTCACCGGTACCACGGGTTAAACCTCTGCTGGCTGAGATATTTCGATGGGATGATTCCACCATCAGATTTAGAAATAAGGAAATACGGTAGGCATCTTCTGGTTTGATAACAGAAGACATTGCCTCCGTTCTAGCGAGGGCTTCCGATGTCCCAGGTTTCATATAATCAGCAATAGGATGAAAGATCTGTCTTTGTTTATCATCGGTCCATTGCAAGGCAGAATCAGCCTCCTGGCTCATCCATTTATAGTACGCAACTCGGGAGAAGATTTGAAAATTCATATCAGATTCTACCTTTGCTGCTTCTGGAAATATTGCAGCTACACTCCGCAAAGTTGGTTTTTCTAATGCCAAAATTTGTTGCACATTTGCTTCTATGTCTCTCAATAATGTTTTAGCTTGCTCAGCTTGTTCCTGGTAATGAGCTCTGTCGATCGATACTGCTACCGAAGGGATATACGGTTTCATTGACTGTTGATCTCGATCAAAGAGAGAATTATCACCTAGAGTAGCTTCATTATCCAAGACTGTTTTCATATAGTTGATAAAGGTCAATTTACCCTCTGGATCCATTAAATCAATTTGATCTTGGAAAAAATAACTTCGAGTATCCTGTTTATCATCCACAAATTCGTTTTCAAAATTACTGCGTACAACTTTGATAGCTTGAGCTGCCATGGCATTAACATCAAGAAATCCTGAATAATAGGCTGCTTCCCAGGCACGGGAAAAGGTGAAAATATGAGGAACAAATTTTTCAGGTTGTTTTGGATCATAGCCTATGGCTTCCCATGCCTGATCTCTTTTTTTGACATCCCCCGTAAAAAAAACATCACAATAGACAGAAAACTTATTATCCCATTCGGACATTTTTGTACTGAGTTGTTGTTTTAGTTCTCTTGCTTGTTGTTGAACTGAATCCATTTGTTCATAAGCAGCAGCAAGTGTGGGGTAAGCTGTTTTAAATTCTTGATAACGGGAATTATGAATTACTGTTCGGGCATTGGTATTTACTTCCGTATCAGTATGAGTACCAGATGCCAAATACACCCGAGCAATCTGGAACAGATCCATACCATTGTCTTCACCAGAAACATAGGAACTTTTTCCTCTTTGACTACTCAGAAATAAGGTCATTAAATCTCTACGACTGGGAGAAACTAATTTTTCTTGAAGTTTTTGAGGTGTATCTATCCCCATGATACCCAATAATGATTTCCCAATGAAACTATCGTCTCCTTCAGCAGCAGCAGCGAGTGCTTGGTGGCGTTGATCTTGGAGATCCATTCGTTGACCTTCAACATCGCCCATAGCCCAAGCATCTTTTCTGGCTGCCAAAACAAGTAAAACTTTATCCATTTTTTGCTCATCACATTCAGTAAAAAAGGCTGGAAGATATTCATTTACAAAAAAGCGGTCTATGGTCGGGGTTTGTGTATCCACAGCTTGTTTCTCTTTCCATCTCTCATAAAATGGTTCTGCTAAGGTCATATGTTCATCGAGAATCTCAGTCCAACGATCCATCGGCAAGACTTTTTTTTGAAAATCATCAAGTTCTCGTTCATACATTTTTGCTAATTCTTCTTTTAAATACGTTCCTGACTCATGATTCATAGGTTCATAGACTTGAGAGTCAGGGTAGATATCTGCTGGTTTGGTAAGGTAGGTTTTAGCAATATTCAACAAATTATCTCTATCAAAATATAAGGATAGTACCGTTCCAGCTCCAAACATGGTGGCTATTTTCAAAAATCTTCTGCGTGAGAGAATTTTCCCTTGTTTAATTGGCTCTGGTTGGTTGTCTTTGAATACTTCAAAATGTTGGATATTTATTCCTGCATTGTTGAGTACCGCTAACGCAGTGACCACGTGCTCTATATATTGCTGTTGTTGCTCCTCCTGAAAGGTTACAATCTCTCCCTCCGTCATTTGAGGCCTCATCTCTCGTAGGGTTTCAAAATTTCTAAACATGGTCTGTCGATGATCACGTGGTAAATCGACATCTTGTAAAGTTTGTGCTAATTCTGGTAAAAGGCGGTCATAAAAGTCGGGATGGGAGAGTGACCGGGTAGTAAAGTCCGCAACTCGATTTAATTGTTCAACCAAATGATACTCTTTGGGGATTGGTGGTTTAATCTCTGCCATATCTCTAAAAGTTTACCTTCTCAACAAGATACTAACAACCTGCTTACTATTATTCATAGCGGATTGCTTCCATAGGGGATAGGTCAGCAGCTTTTTTGGCGGGAAATACTCCAAAAATAACTCCAATTCCTGAAGAAACACCGAGTGCTAATAGCACAGACTGTAGATCTATATAAGCAGGAAATATCTGTCGAATGGCGAGAATAACCAAAAATGAAAGACTGAGACCCAGAAATCCTCCTAACAACGACAACAATACTGCCTCTGCCAAAAATTGAAACAACACATCTTGCTTCCTCGCCCCCAAGGCACGTCTGATACCAATCTCTCGAATCCGTTCAACTACTGATACATACATAATATTCATAATTCCTATACCCCCAACAATCAGAGAAATTGCTGCAATGGCAACTAGTACAACGTTTAATATGGCAAAAATAGAGGTAACTGCGTTTAAAATTTCCGTTTGTTCAGCTATCGAAAAATCATCTTTTTTATAGCGACGTTCTAAAATGGATTGAACTCTCTGTTTGAGAACAGGGACATCAGAATCATTTTTGGCTTTGATGATTAAGGTAATAAAGGTTTTCGTGGGATTGAAGGTAATTGCTGATTTATAAGGAATATAGAGAATAGAATCAAAATCTGGTCCACCAAGTCCGCCTCCACCTTTGGATTTGAGTACACCAATTATTTTAAATCGTTGTTTTTCGATGGTTACAAATTTTCCGACTGCTCCTTCTGCACTGTCATACAGTTTCTCAGCAATTTTTGGACCGATAACTACACTCTTACTCCGTTTATCATTGTCAGTTCTGGTAAACTGAACACCATATTCTACCTCTAGGTTGCGTGCTGGGAAAATAGATTCTGAGGTAGCATAGAGATCTCCCAATTCTGAATTTCCTGGTGATTCTACATTTACTGATTTCGTAAAAGCAGGGACGATGTACAAGGCTTCATTAATTTTTTCAAGGTTTACAATATCTTTCTCATCAAATTTTGCAGTACCTAAACCTGCAGATCCGGCTCCTTGGCGAAACTGCCCATTTTTAAATACTTGTCCCGGAAAGACAATTACTAAATTGGTACCTAAACTTTCAAACTGATTCGAAATATACGCTTTTAATCCCAAACCAAAAGCCACTAACAAAACAACCGAAGCCACTCCGATTAAAATCCCCAAAGAGGTGAGAAAGGTCCTAGTTTTATTGCGGTTAAAATCTTCCAGGGCGGATTTGATTATAAAAAGAAAATATGACATAAATTTTATTTCTTCTGCGTTATCATGGTATTCTTATCCCGATTTTCGGGATAAGATTCTTCTAACATGGATCCTGCGTTTCACTCAGGGTGACAAGGTTACCTTTGTCGTTATTTATTTACCAACTTCCCATCTCGTATCAGGATTTTCCGTTTTGTTCTATCAGCAACGTCTTTTTCATGAGTGATGATAACTACGGTTACCCCATCATCTTTATTGAGATCTTCCAAGAGATTCAAGATAGTGTCACCTGTTTTTGTATCAAGATTTCCAGTAGGTTCATCTGCAAGCACAAGTTGGGGATTCATTATTAACGCTCTGGCTATAGCTACCCGTTGCTGCTGCCCTCCGGATATTTTATTGGGATAGGAATGTTCTTTTCCCTTTAAACCAAATCGTTCGATGAGGAACTGAGCTTTTTCTTTAGCGTTATAGGTAATCTTTTTCCGAGAAAATATTGTTGGTAATAAAATATTTTCAGTAATCGTCAATTTATTAATCAAATTAAATTGTTGAAAAATAAATCCTACAAATTCATTTCTCAATGAAGAAAGGGTATCGTCATTTAACGTAGAAATATCCCGGTTATTAATTTCGATTTTCCCATGTGATGGCAAATCTAAGAGTCCAATGATATGCATAAGGGTTGATTTACCTGATCCGGAGGGGCCAAGGATACCGGTAAATTCCCCTTGATTAATAGTTAGGGAAACATCATTTAAAGCCGTAAATGTTTCTCCACCCAGATCGTAGACTTTGGAGACATGAGAGAGATTAATCATAGACAACGTCACCTTCGGAAAGCCCGCTGGTTATTTCTATTTCGGTATCATTCTCGAGTCCCGTACTTACCTCACGTTTGACTTTCTTTCCGTTTTCCATGACAGTTACTGATAGAGTTCCTTGATCAGATTTTACAAACTTGGAGGGGATCATTAGGACATTTTGTTTCTCTTGGGTTACAAATGTCACATCTCCGGTCATACCTAAACGGTAATTGGCTACATTATCGAGAGGAATGGCTATTTCCACGGGGTATACAGTACCTACTTCATCAGTTTTTGGAGAAAAGGCGATCATCGAAATAGTTCCACTTATGGTGGTATCAGGATACGAATCTAAATTTATCTGAGTTGTTTGGCTTGTATGTAATTGGGTGACTTCCGTTTGATCAGCGAGTGCCTCGAAATACATGGTAGAAGGATTTACCACATCAAATTCTGCTTGTGTTGGAACGCTGATATTTATTCCAGGCAGGGGGCTAGCCACCCGAGTAACAATTCCGGCGATCGGAGTTCTTAAATGAGCAAATTCTAGAGCTAATGATTGTGCTTCTACAGCCAACACTGTGTTGTTTAAGCTAAATTGTGATTGGTCAATGATTCTTTTAGCACGCTCTCGGATTATTTGACTTGCGCCACTATCTGCTGTCGTTTGATTATCACTTTTGCTTTGATCTAACGACCAGCGACTGTTCATATAGGTATTTAATAATTGTTGCAGACTATTTTGAAGTGATCGTTGATCGAGTGCGGCTATCTCTTGATTCTTTTTTACTGCATCACCTTCCTGGACGTTTACCGTGACGATCTTACCTGCTGTTTGAAATCTAAGAGTTACCTTTTCTTTGGCGTCTATCTTTCCAGAGAGGGTCAAGGTTTCCTTAATTGTCCCTTTATGGACTGTTGTTTCGAGGCTTGGTTTCGTAGTTTGTTTGTTACGAAAGCTAAAAAATCCAATGATGATTACTACCAGAATAATGCCAATAATTAGCCAACGTTTCATCTTATCAGTGTACTTATTTTTCCCTACGTTGTACATAGAGTTGACTACTACTACAACATGTAGGAGTTGCCACTTGCGGTCTGTTAATTTTTATGTAGAATGGGTATATATACGAAAGGATTAATTATGGAAAAATCACAAAAATCTTCGATGTCCGTCACAATGGGACCAGTGCAATTACTTATGATTGCCGCTATTGTTGTTGGCGCGTATTATGTAGGTACACTAAAAGCGAAAGTTGATTATCTCCAAAACGGGGGTGCACCAACGACTGGAACAGCTCCAGCGGCAGCAGCTCCTGCAGCGGCAGCTCCACCTCAAACAGCAGATAATGTTCCCAAAATCACTAAAGATGATTGGGTGAAAGGCGATCGAAACGCTCCAGTAGCTTTGATAGAGTATTCAGATCATGAATGTCCATTCTGTAAACAATTTCACCCTACTGCTCAAAAAGTAGTGGATGAATACAAAGGAAAAGTACAGTGGGTTTATAGAACCTATCCATTGTCGTTTCATGCAAATGCTCAAAAAGAAGCAGAAGCATCACTTTGTGCAGGTGATCAAGGTGGAAATGAAGCCTTTTGGAAGTTTACCGATGCGGTCTATTCACGAACTACATCAAATGGTACAGGCTTTGCATTAGATGCCTTAGTACCACTTGCCAAAGAAATAGGCTTAAACGAGTCTACCTTTAAAACCTGTCTTGATTCTGGGAAGATGGCAGCCAAAGTTACTGAACAGATGGACGGCGGTACAAAAGCAGGTGTTTCTGGTACACCAGGAAATATCGTTATGAATGTTAAAACTGGTGAAACCCGTTTGATTCCAGGTGCAGTACCTTATGAACAAATAAAACCAGTCATTGATGAAATGTTAGCTAAATAAGTATCTCGTAAGATAAAACCTCCTCACTGCGGTGGGGAGGTTTTTTTGTGGAGAAATTATCTAATATTCGAAACTAAGCTTTCTCCAATGAACGAACTGATCTGTGTATAAACGTTTCACGGTAAAGGTAATCGAGGTTAACAGTTCTGATGTTTGAGATTTTTTCTTTGATTCTAAGTAGAGTGGATCTGCTCTATATGTCTCGTTTGTTTTTGAGACGACGGTAAGCTCATTTCCGTTGCTTGTTTTGCCTGTTGCTTCCCATTCATAACATGGTCCACTGGTACACACACTAAAGCGATTGGTGATTGATGAAATTTTGACAGGTTCTTTAAAGGTAACAGTGAGATGAACCGGCTCGCTGGTAAAGTTAATCAAACCCCACTCATCTGTGGTATTAAACATCGAATAGGGGAAATTATAGTTTTGGATATTTTTGGCATCAGTGGTGACATTTTTTACATGTTCATCAGCGAAGGTATTCGTGGTTGTAATATATGATTGTTGTGTACCAACTGTATTGGGAATATAAATTTGGGGATGATTTATTATGGTATAACAGTAGTGTCCCCGTGGATGTGATGGTAACATTTGTCGTTGTTCCGAATGGACAGGAACAAACTGAGGGAGAGTATCCCGAGAATCGGTCGTATTTGTCGATGTAAAATCCGTAGAAAATTCCGCACATATCCGGTACGTCAGGTCATCAACACGAGTATATTCATAGGGTTTATTGGTCTCTGGATCATTTATCTTGGAATATAAAGAATTTTCAGGGAGCGAGAAGATTTCATCCAACGTATTCGGCAACGTTTTCTTCAATCTATAAAAGGTTTCCACTCCTTGTTTGATCCGTACAAGTTGGATAGAACGCTCTGTATCCAGTCGTTGTTTACGAAGTTCAAAAGGAGATCCAATCTCTTGAAACACAAATAACACCGTCAATCCCATGAGAATGGTTAAGATGAATACTATGAGATAATATTTCCTCATATGTTTCTATCTTCCCTGACATCATAGAAAAAGTATCCAAATATCGATCCTACTACGGCAATGGTTATAGCGAAGTGGGCAACTGACCGTGCAGTGATATCAATACTTAAAAAATCTGTCAAAAAGATAAAGCTGTGTAACAATATGATTAGAAAGGTAATTCCTAAAATAAGATAACTAACTTGTTTTTTACCAGGGAGATCTCTTAATTCAGGCATTTTCAGGAGACGGCGGTGAATATCTATGAAAAACATTGCAAACAAAGGAAAAGTTAAAATTATTCCAGCTAAGGATGTTCGGAGAAGATACTCATTTCCCCATAGGGTAATAGAGGCAACTGTGTCCTGGGGTAGGGGAGACATAAATCGATCGACAGCATAATGAAGCACCATTGCAAATGATACAGCAGAAGCAAACATGGTGATTATCATCAGGGCGTATTCAAAACTTATCCAAGATTGTTTACCGGCATGGGAATTTTTTTCCATGATACTATTTTATCACGTCAGAGCAAGCTGTCTTGAATTAATTGAGAGGGAACAGGCTTTTTGAGGTGCTTAAATCCCTCAGCGGTTACTACCCGGCCTCGAGGTGTCCGTTTGAGAAAGCCTCGTTGCATGAGATACGGCTCTAGGACATCTTCTATCGTCCCGACATCTTCTGACAAGGCGGCCGCGATTGTTTCTATTCCTACGGGACCTCCTTCAAATTTATCAATTATTGTCGTTAACAACCGCCGATCTGATGAATCGAGTCCCTGATAGTCTACATCGAGCAGATCAAGGGCCTCTGAGAGAATTGCTTCACCAATATCTTCACTATTATTTACCTGGGCTACATCACGTACCCGTTTTAGTAACCGTAAGGCGATGCGGGGCGTACCCCTACTTCGGAGGGAAAGCTCGGTAAGAGCTCCATCGGAAACTGATAGATTTAATTTCTTGGCGCCTTGTCTGATGATGTGGGTCAGTTCTGGCGGTGTGTAAAACTCCATCCTAGTGATAACCCCGAAGCGATCTCGTAAGGGTGACGATAATAATCCTATACGAGTAGTCGCTCCAACAATAGTAAAGTGGGGGAGATCGAGGCGAACCGTCCGAGCTGCAGGGCCTTTACCAATTACAATATCTAAACAATAGTCTTCCATAGCAGAGTACAAGGTTTCTTCGACAACTTTGTTGATTCTATGAATTTCGTCGATAAACAAAATATCTTTTGGTTCGAGATTGGTAAGTATAGAAGCTAAATCACCAGCTCGTTCTAGTGCTGGACCTGAAGTTATTCTGACATTGGCTTCCATCTCTTTTCCGATAATATGAGCCATGGTTGTTTTCCCGAGACCAGGTGGTCCATACAAGAGAATATGCTCTAGGGCTTCATCACGTTTTTTGGCGGCATCGATAGAAATGCGCAAAGTTTTCTTTATCTGTTCTTGTCCCAGAAATTCGTTCCAAGATTTGGCGCGAAGACTATTAAATAATGGTTCTTCGTCTGGTGATTTAGTTGGTTGTACGACTGATTGGGTTGATTCGAGTTTGGGTTTCATATATTTTTTGCCTCAGCAGTTATTAATTCTTTGTTGTTCTCGACTATGCAGGGCTAAATAGTAATATATTTGAGTGTCATCCTGAACGCTTTATATTAAAGCGAAAGATCACACAAGATTGGATCCTTCACTTCGTTCAGGATGACGATGTGCCATGCATTATTTTCTTCCAAGTAATTTTAGGGCTTTCTTTAAGTTTTCTTCTAAACTTCCCTCTTCATCCATGCTTTTCTTTAGGACATCTTGGACATCACTTCTCGCAAATCCCATACTGGTGAGGGCATCTGAGAGCTCTTGACGTTTACTGTTACCGGCATCGGTGAGATCAGGATCGATCAGTCCTCCTAATTTATTTTTTAGTTCGATAATAATTTTCTGGGCATTCTTTTTCCCAATTCTGGGGATAGAACTGAAAAAGTCGACATCGGCAGTGACGACAGCATTATGTACACCACTGACACCATAGCCAATAATTGATAACGCCGTACGTGGCCCGACACCAGAAACAGTTAACAACAATTCAAATAATTGTCGTTCTGCTTGAGATCCGAATCCAAATAGTTCTATAGCATCATCTTTAACAACCGTTTTGATAGATAGTGTATATTTGGTGCCAATAACTACTTGTGCTTTCCATTGTTCGGTGACAAAGATTTGATAGCCAACATCATGGACATCCAGGGTAATGGCTTGAAGTGAATTTTCTACTAACGTTCCGGTTAATCTTGAAATCATAAATAATTATTACTATTAATAGTGTTTTCTATTAAGGGATTCTTCTCTCATATTTTTCGGGATCAGAATGACAATAATGTGTCATCCTGAGCGCTTATACAATAGCGAAGGATCTCTTCTATTATTTTTCAAAATCGATGCGTATAGGCATGGGTTAACGCTATGGCTACTGCATCGGCGACGTCGTCTGGTTTTGGAGCTACTTTGAGTGGTAATAATTTGGTTAACATAAATTGTATTTGTCGTTTATCAGCTTTGCCATCTCCAGTAATAGTTTTTTTTATCTGTAGTGGAGAATAGGATACCACAGGAATCTTCATTTGTGCCGTAGCTAGTAAAATTACTCCACGGGCTTGAGCTACGGTCATGGCTGTTTTGACATTGGTTGAAAAAAATAATTGCTCAATAGCGACAACCTCAGGAGTGTGGGTTTCTAATAATACCCGGTAATCATCATACAAGCTGACTAGTCTATCTTCATCGCTGTTTCCTGGTTTGGTAGTAATTGCATCATAAGCGAGTAAGATAACTGAGCTTTTCACTTTCTCGATAACCCCCCAACCAAGAATTGCACTTCCTGGATCGATCCCCAAAATAACCATACTACCTCTTATATCATATTTATCAGTTCGTTGCGGTGAAACCTATAGTTTTATATAATATCCAGCATGGTTTCTATTGAACAACAATCGTTTTCTGGGCCAGATGAACGTCCCTCTACTCCATATACAGGCATAGATAAATTGTACGATTGGCTTGAAGGAGAACCTTTAATAAATGTAGAACCTGCTCTATTGGCTAAATCACAACAAATTCATCCTTTTATCCGAGGTATACAAGTCACTAGCAATGTAAAAGCCCTAGATTTATTGAAGAAATCTCCAGTTTTTCAGTGGTATCAGCATGATAAACAAGGTATTTTATTAGCTGCTGCTCGAGATGCTGATTTAAGAAATGCTATCAATTCAATCACTACTATTATTGACAGCGCTGCATCTATTAGCGAAGATGCCGCGGGGACAAGAGAATTATTTACCCTCGCCTTGGTAGAAAAAATATTTGAAACTTCTATTGTTGGTGCACCTCACGTGCCGCACAACTTTCAAAAGAAATTGCATCAACCTGAGTGGAAAAATTTTGCCTTACAGCCGTTATTGCCGTTTGCTTCATTCTTTTCTTTATGGCGAAATTGGATGGAAAAACATAAGGAACAGATTGATATACCTGATCTTCCCAAACGAGAATCACATTTGCCACGCATACAATTACCATCTTTTTCCATTAATCTGCCATTTCATTTTGAAGGAAGTTCAACTGCTGACTCGAAAAAGTCTCGTAAACAACTTAGCGACGATGTGTACTCACATCCATTAATTGATGGCTTTCGTCAGGTTGGTAAAGAACGTAGTGGAGAGATGGCCAAAAAAAAACAAAAAATGATTCTTGTCCACAGACATAGGAATTCTAGAAGGAGAGAAGATAGCTTTGTTGTCACCAGAAAATTTAATTCCTTCAATGCCGAGAAAGGTATCCTACAAAACGATTCTAAAAATATACCGTATACGATAGATACCTCCCTTCATCCAACGATCACTATTACTGCACTCCTTGGAAAAATAAATTTAGAGAATATTCCCGAATTAGCACTCCCATTTCCGGTAGATGAAAGCTCCACAGTTCGACAAAAAGACCATCATAGGATGTTAGCCCTGGCAGATATTAGTATGACAGATAGTGATGAACAATTATGGTTAGGTTCTCATGATTTAGGAAAATATCTAGTAGAAGATAATAATGGTAATTTGTTTTTGGCCGTGCAAGACATGCCAAGTGATCTCAAACATCAATTTAACAAAAAAGCCTTGAAGCTGATCGTTCAATATGCTGAATCACCTACAGATCAAAAAAAATGGCAGACTGAATTCATTGGTCCAATGGAACCGTCGGAATATTATCGTTTATACCTCTATCCCAAAGAGATAGCCGCTTTTGTTCACTCTCTTCAAAAAAAGAAGCAACAACAACTTCCTGGATTTCAAACAAATGAAGAAATCTTTAGAAGGTTGTCTCAATTTATAGGGAATACTTGGCTAACCTACGATCTAAAAGATGCGGTAGTGGATGAAAAAGACCCAATAGGTTTCCAACAAACAGAACGAGTCTTAGCTCGACGAAGAGCTTCCTGTGAAGGTGCCAATATCACTTTAGGACAATTGATGAGATATTTTTTAGAAGAAGGTGAAGGTATTCTTTATACCGAAGGATTTGTGGTATATGCAAGAGAATATGCACTTGTAGATGATTTTCATCTGAAAGTTGTCTATGTGGATCGTGACAAAAAAGAACACTATTTCGACGCTACACCTTGGTCAGATGAATCCCATCGTTCATTCAAACGAGCAGTCCGTAACTATACCCGAGCCAAAAAAGAATGGATTCGTGTCAATCGGCACATCCACCGAAACGAACAACTATCTGTTGATGCAGACAACCTCTATCAACGATTTGTTGATGCCTGGTCAACTCCAACGGGTTCCGAAGTACCGAAAGATCTTTATAATTCCTTACCAGGCAGGTTTGATTCTGATAGTTTTTTCTCCTTCATAAATCTTGCCAAACCAAAAGGTGGTCCCAAAGACGAAGTAATGGCCAAAATATTTCATCATTTTACCTCTGGGTTTAACAAATATCCTGATTCATATATGAGCATTATCAGATTTCTCTATGATGTCTACAACGTTTCTGATAGTGCGAGAAAGATTTTTCCAAATCCCACAAATAATTTCGATGTTGCAGTTGATTTAGATATAGGATTCCTTGATCAACCTTTATACAAGAGTTTATCAATGAGTCCGAATGATTATATTTCTGGATTAAAGGGAAATAAAATATTATTTAATCATCTGTTGCGATCAGGGAGTTATCGAAAAATGGCAAAAATTATCGAGAAAAGCCAACCTATTGCCCAACAGAATATAGAAGTGCTTACGTATTTATGTGAACGGTTAGAACAAGTTAATACTGTCTATACACAAAAACTTAAAAGAATCTTCCAAACGGTATCCCATAAAATGCCTCAAGGAGTAGATACTTTTTTTGATCAAGCTCCTTTCATCATGTTGTTACCTCATCCCTTGGATTCATTTGGAAGATTTTTCCATCGATCAGTAGAATCTGATACATTAGGTTTTCTATTACCTGACGATATACCAACGTTGGATAAAAAATGGGATGCGTATATAGCTATGTGGGAACGTACGGCAGAAAAGAAATTAGCAAAAATACAAGCCCTTATCGATTCAGTTCCGGAAACTCTCACCTCAGTACCCAACGAAGTGTATGTGTCGAGTCTGATGTTATGGGAAGAAGTTGCTCGAGAATATCCAATAAAATATCAAAAAAATGATGAGCCAGTATTTATTGACGCTATGCAAACCTTAGAATATTTGCATAACGAATTAAAGAAGCCTAAAAGGTAGACAATCTTTGTTATACTACGTTCATGGCAAAATTTCTGGGAGTTTTCGGTGGAGCGTTACTTGTTTGTTGTTTTGTGGCCTTAATTTGGCCACGGTTTAGTCCGAGTCCCAGACCAAAACCATTACAGCAGCTTCACGATTTTTTATTGACTACTCCAGTGGGCCAAAATGCTGCTAATGTTTTGGGGGTTTCTGACGATCAAACGGTATTACCACTCACTCCACAGTCAATTTCCCAACAGATTATCAATAATATCCATACTCGCGTCAGTGATGTCGTCATTACTCATGCGGTCAGAGAGATCAGTAAACGTTTTCGTGATCTGCCAATTCAGGATCAGGAAAAAGTGATCGAACAATTTACCAAAGCGGTATCAGAAGGTTTTCCAGAAGCAAGCAGTTCACCATCCCAAAATCTTCCCGATTCCACCCAGAACAGTACCGAAGCTAATAATAACTCCGGAACTCACCAATAAAATATTCTTGATTCGCGTATTTTTGTATTTCCCCATGAGTTCTTCATCGTTGGCAATCTTGTAGAGATAGAAAAATATCACCGGAAGCATCATTCCATTACAAAAGTCAGCCAGTAAAGTAATCTTAAATAGAGAAAATGAGGGGATAAACACAACCACAGCTCCGAGCAATATCTGAATTAAGAAAAATCCATAAAACAATTTGCTTTTCTGAAAGTCATCATTGAGAGTTCCTTGGTACCCAAAAAATTCAGAGAACGCATATGATGTGGCTAACGGTACAATTGCTAACCCTAGAAATCCTGCAACCAACAATCCAAACCCAAATAAGGTTCCTGCTAATTCACCAGCTAACGGTTTCATCGCCAAAGCAGCATCAGAAGCCCCAGTAACTGAAATTTTATTAACATACATCGTGGCTATAACTGCAACCATCATGAAGAAGGAAAACAAGTTGGTAAGGACTGCTCCAATACCAATTTCTAATTGTGAGAAATGGAGGTCTTCAACTTTTAATTTCTTATCTTTTATATAACTATTGATAAAAAATTGTCCCCACGCAGTAACCGTAGTTCCCAAAACTGCTATCGAGGTATAGATATAGGAAAAGCTAAACTCCCCTTTCGGGACGAATAATGCCTGAACAGATTGTGTCCAGTCCGGATGAGCCAAAAAGGCAGAAATAAGATAGGCGATGTAAAAGAAAATTAAAACAAAGAAAAATTGTTGAATTTTCTGATAATTGGCTTTTAAAATGACAAAAAATAAAAAGGATAACAAGAGAGGAAGAAAGATCAGATAGGGTAGGTGAAATAATTCAAGAGCACTTTTGAGTCCACTGAGGTTTTGAAGGATAACTCCATAATTTACAAAAAATAGTCCAGCAAATACTGCCAAGGTAGCTCGAATTCCGAAGCGTTCTCGAATGAGATCAGCTAGACCCTTCCCGGTGACAATCGCGATCCTCACTCCAATTTCTTGGGTGATAGCTAAGACAAGGGTTATAGGAATTAACGTAGTGATCGCCAGATAGCCAAACTGGGCTGCTGCGGTCGTATAGGTAGCCACACCTCCGGCATCATTGTCGGCAAAAGCAGTAATAATTCCCGGGCCAAATACAGCTAGGATAATAATAAAGTTTTTCTTAGTAAGACTTAGTATGTTTCGTAATTTCATAACTTCTCCAAGATTGGTTCAACCACATCGTCCAAAGTGACAATACCTATCATGCCTCGCTCACTATCGATGACTGGTATGGCTCGGATTTTGTATTTCAACATCCGTTTGACAGCAATTACTTTCGGGGTAGTTACAAACAAGACTACAACATTCTGATTCATAAATTTAATGAGTTGAGTTTCCTGTGACTGCATCAATAATTCATGGAGACTGAAGACGCCAATCAATTCTTTGTTTTTATTCAGTACATACCCATATGGCAAAGAAGCATATTCACCACTTTCTTTGCGGATGCGATCAATAACTGTTCGGACGGTACTTTCTGGTGCAAAGGTAAGATATTCAGTGGTCATCAACTCTCCAATGGGGGTTTCCGCATGAGCAAGTAAGAAGGATAGTTCTTTCTGTTTGTCTTTACTCAATAATGACAAAATATATTTCCGTCGTTGTTCGTTTACTAAGAGCAGAAGATCAGCAGCTTCGTCAGGATCGGCATATTTAACTATTTGTGCAGCATCTTCGGGGTCCATGTGTTGAAAAATTTGGGTTTGATAATTAATATTTAAGTTTTGAATAACTTCTGAGGCTGTTTCATCGTTTACCAGCGACAAAATTTTCATGGCGTTTTGAATAGTCGTTTTTTCTAGATAGTCAGCTAAATCTTCTGGAGCGATAGACTTTAGCTTATTCTCTTCACGGTTGAGGACTACTTTTCCACGAGCAAGTTCGAGAGGTTGGATCTCTGTCCAAGGAAGTAATTTATCGTGTAAGGTCAGTCCAACTCGAGACAACCAATTTTTGGCTGATTTCTCAGCATGAAGCCAACGAAGTATGCCACTTATCCCAATATCAATTCCAGAAATAGTTAGCTGTGGTTTTTCCTGGATGACAACATCATTGACCCGGACAATATTACTTCCTTTAATATCGATGATCTGTTGATCGAGAAGATTCATTCCCACATAGACCTCATTTTCTCCCAGTGGTACTTCATCTGATTTTGCCATTACCAATCTGCCATTGAGACGTTTAACGGCACTGATGGGGAATAATTTTTTGGAGTTTCTGCCTGTCTTTACCTGGAATTTGGTTATATAAGGGGTACTAGAAGTTACGAAAACAAGATCCGAAAGGATCCCAATTTTTTGGTCGTTAAGCGACACGACCGGTTTACCGATAAGTTCTGATAAATACAACATAACAGAGGGTCATCATCAATATTCATAGTAGTCCTTTAGAATTAGTATCGTAAACAGTTATTTTCCTATATACCCTCAAAAGATGTCCTTTTGGGGCGTATACATGCTACAATTATGCCATGGATCCAGATTTAAAAACAAGAGCAATGTCAGTTTTGGAAAAATTAGACGTTGAGGGCAAGCGAAAAGTTATCCGTGAACTTGAGGCTGAAAGTATGAAACCTGATTTCTGGAGTGATCATGAGCATGCTGGCAAAACGATGAAACGAATGTCAGCCTTGCAAAAAGAGTTAGATGAGGCTGAAATGTTTGGGCTACTGATAGAAGAAGGGGTTACTGAGGAGGTTGAAAAAGAGATGCATCGTTTAGAATTTGCTTTATATTTATCTGGTCCATATGACCGTGGCGATGCGATTTTGTCCCTTCATGCTGGGCAAGGTGGTACCGAAGCCATGGATTGGACTTCTATGCTTTATCGGATGTACAGCCGGTTTATTGAGCGGAAAGGATGGAGTGCCGAACAAATTGATTATACGCCTGGTGATGAGGCAGGCATAAAAAGTATTACCCTTCAGGTTTCTGGAGCGTATGCATTTGGATTTCTCAAAGCGGAAGTTGGAGTTCACCGTCTTGTCCGCCAATCACCCTTCAATGCTGATAATTTACGTCAAACTTCATTTTCTATGGCCGAAGTATTACCGGTAATCGATGATAACTCCTCTAATGATCTCAACGAAGAAGACTTGGAATGGGAGTTTTATCGTAGTGGTGGGAAGGGCGGTCAAAACGTAAACAAAGTTTCAACTGCTGTTCGTTTACGACATAAACCTTCGGGTATCGTTGTCTCAAGTCAGGCAGAACGAAATCAGGGGGCAAATCGCGAATATGCACTGAAACTTTTGCGAGCAAAATTGTGGGAAGTGAAAGAGCAAGAACGTCTCAAACAAGAAAAAAATTTGCGTGGTGAATATAAAACTCCAGGGTGGGGCAATCAGATCCGATCTTATGTGCTTCATCCCTATCATTTAGTCAAAGATTTACGTACAGAATACGAGACCGGAAATACCGATCGTGTGCTCGATGGAGATATCGAAGATTTTATCCTTGCGTACTTGAAAACCATTTCATAAATCTCCATAATGAGAATATGGTTAAGAAAGTATTTACTCGCCATCCTCTCCCGCATACCACTGCACCGATCGAACGGAAGGATGCCTTTTCAGACATTGATGAAGAAGAAGAACTCCCTGAAGGTGGTAGTAAATTAGTTATTGTTGTTTTTATTGTATTAATCGGGTTAGGTATCGGAACTGGCTATGTTCTTTCACAGAAATTTAGTGGCGGAACAACGGTGACCACCAATGGTACAACAACGGTGAGTACCAACGGAAAAAAATCTGTTGGCGTATCAGATACTTCCACTTTTAAAGATTCAGCTACCGGAACAATCGAAGCCGGTGGAATGAGTGGTGAAGGAACGCATCAATTAGTACGTGATGGTGGCCCATCTCAAACTGTATATCTCATTTCTTCAGTCGTCGATCTTGATCAATTTGTAGGTAAAAAAGTTACAGTATGGGGTCAAACAATGGCAGCGAAAAAAGTTCCTTGGCTGATGGATGTTGGCCGTGTAGATACAGAGTAATGATTCAATTTATTAACGTCTCCAAAAATTATCCTGGACACCAGGCGGTATCAGACATTTCCGTTACCTTTCCGGACGGCGAATTTGTCTTTCTTATCGGACCATCGGGTGCAGGAAAAACAACCTTATTACGGCTGTTGATCCGTGATGTTTTGCCAACCAATGGCAAAATACTATTGGATGACTTAGAACTTCACAAAATTCCCAAACGAAAGATTCATAATTTACGTCGAAAAGTAGGGATGATCTTTCAAGATTTTAAAATCCTTCCTGACAGAACTGTGTTTGAAAATGTCGCCTTAGCACTAGAAATTTTGGGACGAAAACCAAAAGAAATCAAAAAAGAAGTGAGTGATGCACTCTCTCTCGTCGGTCTTTCTGACAAAATGAATTCTTTCCCAATTCAGTTATCTGCTGGAGAACTGCAAAGAACGAGTATTGCCCGAGCAGTGGTGATGGGACCCAAAGTTATTTTGGCTGATGAACCTACGGGAAATCTTGATCCTGACAATGCCTGGAAAGTGCTCACCATATTGCAGGAAGTAAATAAACTCGGGACAACAATTATTATGGCAACTCATAACATGGATTTAGTAAATCAAATGAAAAAACGAACGATAACGATGAAAGACGGAAAGATAGTTAAGGACGAAAAACACGGAAGTTATACTAAACAAAAATAAGCGTGTCACATAAAAGGTTGTCATTCTGAACGAAGTGAAGAATCTCCAAAAAACGAGATCCTTCGCTTTTATAAAAGCGCTCAGGATGACAGTATTAGCCTATGAAATCTTTTAAAACTACTTGGAAACACATGCGCCGTTCACCCTATCAGTCAGCAGCTGCTGTCCTGACTATGTTTATCACCTTATTGCTGACGGGATTATTTTCTTTGGCGACAATTTCTTCGGTGGTTATCTTGCAATATTTTGAAAGTAAACCTCAACTGACGGTGTTTTTTAGTGATCGAGCAGGACAAAAAGAAGCTGATGCACTCAAACAGACATTAGTTGCAACCGGAAAAATTGCTGATACGAAATTTGTTTCCAAAGAAGAAGCTCTCGCGTTATACAAAGAACAAAATAAAAATGATCCCTTGTTATTAGAAATGGTAACCGCTGATATTCTTCCAGCTTCTCTAGAAATTACTACCACTCGTCCTGAATTTATGGCTGAACTAGAGCCAACCATTAAGAAGGCGGAAGGAGTAGAGGAAGTAGTCTTCCAACGTGATGTAGTTGAATCGTTGTTGAAATGGACAAGTGGCGTCCGGGTTTTCCTGGGAACCTTAGTTGCCCTTCTTGGTATAGACGCTATCTTTATTATTATGGCCATCACTAGTATGAAAATTGCCGTCAGACGTGAAGAAATAGAAATTTTACGACTAGTTGGAGCATCACGATCATACATCCGCTCACCCTTTCTGATAGAAGGTGGCGCCTATGGATTGATCGGTGGGTTTTTCTCTTGGTTAACCATCACCGGGGTGGTGTTATGGTATAGAGAAGTACTCGTATCGATATTTGGTGTTGTCCCTGTTCTTCAATCAGTGCTGGCACATCCTACAGACACGCTGTTTATCGTACTATCCTTGGGTTTTTTGGGAGCTCTCACCTTTGCAGGATTTTTTGTTGGGGCGCTAGGAAGTTTCGTGAGCGATCCAAACTATTCTCAATCTTCATAAGCATCGTAGAAATTATCTGTATTAGTGGAGTTGTCCCAATGTATGGTCAGGTGGTTGCACAATCACCAACTGCATCGTCACAGCAATCAATCGAGCAATTACAAAAAAAAATTACTGAGTTACAAGGAACAGAAAACACGTTATCGAAACAAGTAACTCTTATCGATTCGCAAATCTCTGTAGCTCAGTTACGAATAGAGTCGATTAAGTCAGCTATTGGAAAATTAGGATCAGAAATCATTGAACTAGCAGGGGAAATAGATCGTCTCGAGGGAGTTCTTACCCGACGATCCGAATTGGTTTTGCAACGAATACCGGAGTCATATAAGCGCAAACAAACACCATATGTCCAAGCATTATTTTTAAGTAGAGATTTCTCAGATTTTTTACAACGCGTTAAATATATATCTGTTGTAGAAAAAGATGATGTCCAGTTATTGGTACAGCTAAAAGCTACCCAAACAAATTTTTCTCAACGCAAAGATTTACGTGAAAGTAAGAAACAGCAGCAACAAGAGTTACAAACCCAACTCGAGAAGGAATCGAAAGATCTCGAAGTCCAAAAAAAATCTAAACAAACCTTACTCGAACAAACCAAAAGTAGTGAGGCTACCTATCAGAAATTATTAGCTCAAGCCCTGGCAGAACGACAAGCTGCCGATCGAGCAATTGCCGAAGGTGTCAAACTGGGTCCGGTGAAGCGGGGTGATCCGATCGCCCTGGTAGGCAACACGGGATATCCAGGATGTTCAAATGGAGCGCATTTACATTTTGAGACCCGCAGAAATAATGGGTGGGTGAATGCCGAAGATTTCCTAACACCCAAATCAATTCGAGATGACCAACGGGGAGGACAAAGTACTGTTGGGAGTGGCTCCTGGGATTGGCCCCTGGAAGGTAACATTATCTTGTCTCAACATTATGGCAAAACACCATACTCATGGAGGTATGCGTATTCGGGTGGAATTCATACCGGGATAGATATGTATAGTACGAGTTCTGAGGTTATTCGGGCGCCAGCTGATGGCGTTTTATTTTCTTCTGCAGAGCCATGTGGAACATCAATTATTAAGATTAAGTATTTAGATCATGGGAGTGGATTGGTAAGTTTGTATCTTCATGTGCAATAATTTTTAAAAAGATATTATTTAATCCTGACAACACTTTTTCTATTTGTCATCCTGAGTGCAACAAAGGATCTCGTAATGAAAACATGTGTACATAAGATCCTTCACTACGTTCAGGATGACAAATCATGGTTCAGGATGACAAATAATGGTTCAGGATGACAAATCATGGTTCAGGATGATAAATAACGGTTCAGGATGACAAGAATTGTTGGGTAGCATAGAATAAAAAAACCCCCTATGAGTTTTCGTCAAAAACTATTTGCTATTCTGGTTACTTTTTCTTTAGCGTTTCCTCATCTAGCTTTTGCAGCCACAGCATCTTCTTCTGCCTCATCAGCTCAGGAATTGATCAACCAATATCAAACCAAAATTAACGAGTTACAAGGAACCGAAGACACCTTATCTAGACAATTGTCACTGCTTGATACCCAGATTTCTGTGGCTCAACTACGTGTAGAGTCGATAAAAACAGCCATTACTAAACTAGGATCAGAAATTACCGAATTGGCAGGAGAGATCGATCGTTTAGATGGAGTACTAACCCGTCGTTCAGAGTTGGTCCTTAAGCGAATACCAGAATCTTACAAACGTAAACAAACTCCTTATATAGAAGCATTATTTCTGAGTAAAGATTTTCCAGACTTTCTCCAGCGAGTAAAATATATTTCTGTGGTTGAGCAAGAAGATGTCCAATTATTAGTACAGTTAAAAGCTACTCAAAATAATTTTGCCGAACGAAAAGATTTGCGAGAAAGTAAAAAAACCCAACAAGAACAATTACAAGCTCAATTACAAACCGAAAGTAAACAACTAGAAGGCCAGAAAAAGCAAAAGCAAGTGTTGTTAGCCGAAACCCAAGGAAGTGAAGCAGTTTACCAAAAATTATTAGCTCAAGCCAAAGCCCAATTGGCGGGTTTTGATAGCTTCGTTAGTAGTCAGGGAGGTAGTTCATTACTTCCTAACCAGACATTTTGTAATGATTGGGGTTGTTATTATAATCAGCGTGATAGTCAGTGGGGAGGTATCCCTCTCAATCGTACAAAATACACCTTAGCCAGTGATGGCTGCTTGGTGACCTCGGTGGCAATGGTACTGACTCACTACGGCAAAAAAGTAAATCCTGTCGATATCAATAGTAATCCTGCTAATTTTGCTTCCTACTATCCTGCCTATCTATTATATTCAGTATCAGTAAATGGCTTTAGTGCTGATCGAGTAAATACGGCTATTGATGCCGCCTTGTCACATCAGGATCCGGTAATTGTTGGTGTCCGGGCATACGGTGGAACTCATTTTGTGGTACTTACAGGTGGTTCTAGTGGAAATTATCTGATGTATGATCCCTATATTGCCAATGGTCATGGGATCTCTTTTACTGCTCATTATTCAGTGAAATCTATTTTTGAAATAAATAAAGTAGTCCTCCGGGGATAATCAAAAAGGAATATCTTTCATACAATCTGGTTCTTCAATTTTTTCTTGGACAACTGTGTGGTTGGTCGTTTTCCTTTCTACTTCTGCACCATAGAGAGGGAAGGAAAAACTCCGGGCCGGTTTGGTTAATTTATGAGTTGGATCACCTTTTACTTCTAAGGTAGTAATTTTGGTAGACGCACCATTTTTCATTACTTGATCTGGCCGTTTTCCGAAATCCTCAGATCTATAGATAATTTCTGTTTGATGATAGGTTAGGTTGGGTACAGCTGATGTTTCGGTAGGTACCAAATGTTCAGCAATTGCCTCACAGAGTCCGGTGGTTTCATTCAAACCATAGGCAATTTTCACTTGTCGTTGACCCATGACTGCTTCACTCTGACCACCCTGGCTAATCGTTCCTAGTGATCGGTTAAACGGCTCTTTCTTACCTACCGCTTGAAGAATAATGGGGCCTTGTTCGATTGATTTCATCGCTCGAATTATAGCACATAGACGAAATAGCCCATAAAAATGATACAATACAGGTATGTTTGTTGATTCTGTAACTATTATTGTTCGAGCTGGAAAGGGTGGAAACGGTTCAGCTCACCTCCATCGTGATGCTATTAGTGCCAAAGGTGGCCCTGATGGAGGAAACGGTGGGAATGGGGGAAGCATTTACATCCAGGGATCGCGTAATCTCAATGATTTACGCGCTTTTCAGTACAAAAAGAGTGTAAAAGCTGAGCCGGGTGTAGATGGCATGGGCAAAAATTTATTTGGTAAAAATGCTCCTGATTTGACTATTTTTGTGCCTATCGGAACTGCAGTTACCGATTTAGAAAACGGCAGAGTGTTTGAAATTATCGACGATCGGAGAAATCTATTGGTAGTTCGAGGCGGGAAAGGTGGAAGGGGAAATGTTGAATTCAAATCTCCTACCAACCGGACACCCACCTATGCGGAAAAAGGGGAACCTGGCGAAGAAAAAAAGATCCATTTAGAGCTGAAAATCATTGCTGATGTTGGATTAGTTGGTTTACCCAACGCCGGGAAGAGTAGTCTGCTCTCTGTTCTTACTAACGCCAAACCAGCAATTGGAAATTATCCGTTTACGACCTTAGAACCAAACCTAGGAATGATGGGGAAAATTACCCTAGCCGATATTCCTGGCTTGATAGAAGGGGCTTCTGAAGGAAAAGGCTTAGGAATTCGTTTCCTGAAACATATCGAAAAGACGCAAATGTTGATCCATTGTATCGATGCTGCCGACGAGCATCCTGAGGAATCATATACCACCGTCAGAAAAGAATTTGGAAAATTTAGTGACGCCCTTCTCTCAAAACCAGAAGTTATCCTTTTGACCAAAATAGACATGGCCGATCCGGCTGGAGTCCTGAAAATGAAGAAATTATTTGAGAAAAAGGGCCATACGGTGATTACTTCATCGATTTATGATGAGAAGACTCTAGAAACAGTCAAAAAAACTATTGTGAAAATGACTAGTAAATAACTAGTACTCCGTACCGTTTTATCTTTAATTCACTGTTATTAATGCCTATGAGTAGCGCTGTTATATCCTTCTTCGTCATCCTGAATGCTATCATTAAAACGAAGGATCTCACTCCATTTATTTTTAATATTCTTATGTTCTACTTATAATGTGAGACCAAATAAATATTTCGTATATATCATTACAAATCAATACAATACTGTTTTGTATGTTGGCATTACTAGTAATCTTTTATCAAGAATATGTCAGCATAAAGAAAAATTTATTAAAGGATTTACGTCAAAATATAATATAGATAAATTAGTGTATGTTGAAGAATTTAATAGTGTTGAACCAGCTATTGTCATCGAGAAAAAAATTAAAGGATGGACTCGAAAGAAAAAAGAACTATTAATTGAATCGATGAATCCAGGATGAAAAGATTTGATCTTAATGTTATAAAAGTGAGATCCTTCACTCCATTCAGGATGACGGAGGGAGAGAGCTCAGCATGATGGAAGGAGAGCTCAGGATGACGAATTGATTCATATGTGATAGAACTATACGAACAGGAATGAAAAAACTTTTTTATTGGTTTATATTTCTCTCACCTTTTTTGATGCCGCATACTATCTCGGCAAAATCTTTGAACTTTACTGTAAATAAAACTACCCTTCAGGCAAATGAAGAGATGAATGTTACTGCTTCTGCTTCGGGATTTACCACAGGAGATAAGGTATATATTAAAGGTGCTTTTTATAGCGATGGCTCTTCAAATTATTTTGGACTTACCAAAAAAGACGATTCTTGGGTGAAAAACAGTGCCAGTATAACGGATCAGCGACAGGTAACTATTGGAAGTTGGGATGGGGTATTGAGTGTCAAATCTGATCCCGGAGATTCGGGATTTGGAAATTCTGGAATGTATAAGTTTAAAGTTGGCTATTATACTGTTGCCTCGAATGGAGAAGTTTCGAGTATTAATTGGTCAGATACCATTGTCGATATTAATCTCGATAAGCCGGCGCCTACGGCGACCAATACACCGGCACCAAGCGCGAGTCCTACACCTCAACCTAGTCCTACACCTCAACCCACCTCTAAACCGACATCCACGCCTACTAAATCCGTCACCCCCACGCAAAAAGTCACTCCAACAGAGGAACCTACCCCCACCGAATCTGAAGATGTATTAGGAACAGATACAGAAGAAACTCCGACTCCAACCCTTAGAGAGACTCCATCTCCGATAGCTTCGCCTTCGGCAGGAATGAATACCAAAGCTATAATCCCTCTATTATTCGTTGGCAGTGGGGCAGGGTTGTTATCCGCAGTGTTGTTTGGGAAAAATATTCTAAAAAAATTTAAGAAGTCGTAGTCTTTTTCAATCCCCAGAGATCTTCTCCATAATTAAGTTCAGGAATGTTTCCTGGTGGTAAATCATTGATAGGAATCCGGAGCACAGCAGATAAGGTTGCTGCTATGACTGCACCTACTCGTAGACCAGTAAATGATCCTGGGCCAGTTTCTAACCGTATATGGGTAATATCAGTAACCTTGAGATTGTGCTCCTGGAGTAATTCATCCAACAGAGGTAAGACGGCTTGGGATCGTTTCTCTAAAGAGACAGATTTTTTTTCACTGATCTTCCCATCTTGGTTTATTGATACCAGTGCTTCGCCAACTGTTGTGGTGTCTATATGGAGAGTTATCATAAAGGTTGATGTGATAATACCTTTCAACGGGTGCGAGATCAAGTTTGCTATTTGATCTCAACAATTTTGATGGTGTGGCTTTCATCTTCTTCGGTATCAAAAAATATATCTATTCGTTGTCGAGGTAATTGATTGGTGATTTTGTCTGCCCATTCGACCAAGACAATTGCTTGTGGATCTTGGAATAATTCTTGAAGATGAAAAGCTTTATCTGCAGAGGGCATGTGATAGGCGTCGAGGTGGAAGAGTCGTTTCCTCGATGGAAGATCGTACTCGCGCATGAAAAGAAAGGTTGGAGAGATAACCCGTTCTGTTACTCCTAACCCCTTGGCAAATCCTTGGGTAAATGTAGTTTTGCCACTTCCTAAGTTGCCGTATAAACAGATTACTAAGGGGTATTGTGTGGTATCAGAATGAATTAGAGTATCTGCCAATTGTGCAGCAGATGTTTGAGTTTCTTGGGAAGAATGCGTTCGCTGTAGTTGAAAATTATCCATGTAATACTTGCTCCCAGACAGTCAATTATAACATCACGGAAGGCTCCTTCTCTGGTTGGTACAAATCGTTGATGAAATTCGTCGCTACAGGCATACAAAAAAACAATCAGCAGAGCCAAACGATTCACCTGCTTTTCAGAAACGGATGATCCATATTTCAGTGCTCTACGGGAGAGGAAGAAGAGAAAAGAATATTCGATCAGATGTAGAGTTTTGAAAAAAGCAAAATTGAGTGCGTAAGTTTCTGATACTGCAAGTCGTTGGCGAGAAGAGAAGAAGAATATCACAGTCATCCAGAGAAGGACAGGGAGATGGAGGGTTACGAATATTTTTAGTTTTTTCATGGGTTAGGCAGTGCGACATTCATCACACAATCCAAAAAATTCTAATGAATGACTTTGAATACTAAATTTGGTTTGGGTAGCAATTCGTTTCTCGGTCACATCATCGATACAATCTTCGATATCTACAACCTTGCCACAAGAAGTACAGATGACATGGTGATGATGTTCACGACTTGATAATTCATAGCGGAATTTACCTTCTTGGAATTCTAACCGTTTTACCAATCCAGCTTGATAGAACGTTTCTAATGTACGGTAAATAGTCACGGTGTCAGAACCTAATCTCTTTAGCAAATCGCTTTCTTCAAGTTCGGGGACGCTGATGGGTTTTTGTGTCCGTGAGAGGATAGACAGAATTGTCTTTCTGATTGGTGTTTGGCGGATTTTGGCTTCAGTTAGGACTGAATCGGTTTTCATTAGATATATTATATCAAAATAGGTCTGCAGCCAGATTTTATGTATAATAAATTTGACATGCTGATCCCGCCCTTGCCCATGTTGTCGGCTATGTTCCTGTCTCATCAGGTGCTCATAGGCACAACACTGCTCATCCTTGCGCTCTCTCTTGCAGAGATCTTCGGTAGTGATGAAAAAGGAAACCGAACCGATTTATTTGTTATTCTTATTCCGATTATTGGGGTTTTGTCACTGCTGGTAGCGTATCAAGCTGTATCGAGATTTTTATGAAGCATATAAATTTTCGATCAGTACTCCTACATTTATTCATACCTGCGGGATTTATTTTATTGATGATGGTTGGTCCAGTGTTTCCAGAACTATTTATGTATGGAAATAGCGCGATGTTTATGATGCTTATGTGTTCTCTGGTGTTGTTTAAGCGAGAGCGAACCTTTCTAGCAGGAGTGATGGTTGTCCCACTCGCCGTGATAGTCTCGTTGAGTTTATCCAAGTTGTCTTTACCCCTTCGATCGATACTGTTTTACGGCACTTTTTTGTCGGTAGGGTTGAGTTTCACCAAAGAATATCTGTATATCAAGATCCATTTATTTACCTTACCTCCACTCTCGAAAATGTTTTTTTTCGGAGCTATTGGAGCTTTACTGGGGGTAGTGATTGCTAATATTTCATTAGTTACTAGTACTTCGCTCATTGACCCCATGTTAGCTGGGATGGATGTTGTCCAGATCCTTATGTTATTACCAGTGGTAACGATTGGCGAAGAGATTCTCTACCGCCGAGTTATCCAAAATGAATCAGAAAAAATTGTCCCACCCTTTTTGTCGATCATTGTTACCTCAATTCTCTATGCAGTGGTCTTTTTTCCATTGGGACCGTTGCCAGTATTTATTGGGTATATGATTAGTTTGACGATGGGGGTGTTGTATCTCTTTAGTCGAAGGATTGTTCTGACCAGTATAACTTCTTTGTGTATGAAAGTTGGTTTTTTGGCTGGGCTACTTATTTTCCACGGTGGTCTGGTGGTGCGCTAGGTTTGGTAGCCTGCCAAAGGAAAAAAGATAGAAAAGATACTCCAAAACAGAGAATTCCAAATGAATCTTCACGGATAAACGGAGTGACATGGGTCAGCTGTAACGACAATGTTTCCGGGTGCACGACTGCACAGAGTGCGATATATACCCAACCAGCAAATCCATAGATAGTGAGTGCTAATAATAAGGATCGAAATATTTTCATAGAGGCATTGTACCATTTAGGACAAATATTCTTTTTTTAGTTGCTCAGAAAATCTAATATGCGGATAGTGACGGTGGATTGACTGGAAAAAATCTCTTAGTGTGTTTGTTTCATAACACTTCAGATAAAAAGCGATGGGTTTCTTGGTTTGATCATGAAAGAAAATAACCTCTTCTGTATGTAGCCGTCCTCGAAAGAGCCGAGTTGAATAGCTCAGTAAATATCCTTGATCTACCTCAATAATTTCTTTAAGAGGTATTGAAGATTTACCTATGTAATCAAAGGGGCAAAAGATTGAACTGCGAATTACAATGTTAGAATCTCGTACGAGTACTTCTTTAGTAGATTCATAAATGATTGCCCACCAAACTATTAAAAGTATTTCGCCAAATGGAAATGCGGTGAAACAGGCAAAAACAAAAAATCCCAACAATAGTTTCAACAATGGTTTCCCCAACTTGGTATCCCAAGTAAGCTCAGGCGTAAAATCGTCCATAACTTTAGTATAGTGCATTGTGAAGAGCTAATTTTATTCCCGCAAAAAGGCATGCTTGACAGACGTGGTATAGTAGTCTACTTTATGGGGAGAAGTGAACAAATATTAACCTTAAAGGAGGCCAATGAAATTACTTACAAAAACTCTTCTTGTTTCAACAGCAATGTTGACTGTTGCTGCACCTGTCTTCGCAGCCGCGCCAGATGGAGCAGGTCCTTGGGCAGATCAAGCAATTACCTGGTCACAAGGATTACGAAAAGATGGATCAAATGTACCAGCTACTCGCAGTAACCCAAATTCAGCAGTAGGTCCTGCAGAAAATAATACCGTAGAAGGAAATTTCTTTTCACTCGGATTTGGAGGAAATATCGTTCTTAAATTTGATAACCCAATTAGTAATGGTGTTGTCGTTGTAGAAGCTACCAATCCTGGTTATCCAACCGAAAAAGCTAAAGTTGAATTATCAGCTGATGGCGTAACCTGGTTAAATGCAGGAACTGTTTCAGAAGACGGTGCTGTATTAATGCCAGAACGACTCTCTTGTGCAAAGTATGCCCGACTTACCGATGTCAGTAACAAAGCAGATTTTCCAAATGATGCCGATGGATACGATGTCGATGGTGTCAGTGCTCAAGAAGGTATTCCTTGTGAAACACCAGATGTTCCAGAATTCGGAACAGTGACGGCAGCTATTGCCAGTCTCATGTCAGGTGGAGCATTTATAGCAATCAAACGAAAGTTTGGAATGGCCTAATCTAAGGCCCAGAGATCCTGCCCAGAAAGTTGTTTATGAAGCAATCAATAGTTCTGGCTGTAGCAGGAGCAG
>JBGALL010000072.1:0-10916 GCA_044223895.1 Candidatus Woesebacteria bacterium | reverse complement strand
CTTGTTAAAAGCCTGGGACACAGTATTTTTTTGTTGAATTTCATTCATTCTTATATTTCCAATGGCATCCATGGTATGGATGACGAATGAAATTAGAAATTACTTTGTGGAAGGAGGAATTATTTTTTAGGACCTTTTTAAGGCCAATATACCCTGAAAAGCAACCGTATATAAAAGGCGAATTCAGGAATGCCTTTAAATCGGCGGTACTATGTTATTTAAAGTGGCCGCTCGAACCATTGGGGAGACAACCTAGCACCATAGGAGGAACTGTGGAGAATAAAATAAATAAAAGCCTGTTACCAACATAAAGACAATGGCGCAAGCGTCCGCTTGTGCCTAGCTCATTCAAGCGTCCGCTTTTCATCAGACAGTTATCCTATTATTTGCAAAGTGAACTATTTATCAGCGGACGCTGGAGAAGCTTTGGTCCCAGCGTCCTCTGGAACCATTGGAGAGGCAACCTTGCACTATAGAGGGTTTTATATATTACTCAATTTTTTTTCTGTCCGTTGTTTGCCACTCTCTTCTGTTCCAATTCGCATGATAGGCTTTTATCGGTTCGAATTCAGTATCGGCATTGTCAACCTGAATAAGATTGATTATTCTATGTCCCATTAATAAATGAAATCGTGCAGATCTGTCAAAAATGTCAAGCAAAACCTGCCTTGTGTCTTTCGTAAGTTTATCAAAATGTTCAAAAACAATAATTAACCCCGTGTCTTTAATATTGATGTCCTCTAAACACTCGTCTAAGGCATCGTAATTTGAACCGTAATAGTCAGGAAGTTTAAGTTTGATAAAAAGCTCGTGATGCATTTTATCTTCGTCAGTCCAGGTTGAACAGTCAAAACGGGTAACATTATATTTTTCTTTTTGAAACCATTCAATGTCTTCGTCCAAATACTCATGTCGCCAATAGATACTTATTGAACTATTTCGTAAAATTGTCCAGTCGAGATTGTGCCATTCTGTTGGATGATTTCTGAAAACTGGCATTAATTAGAGGTCTGTTTTTGCATGACGTACAACGTTCAGGGCTTGCTGCTGTGCTGGGTATTTGAAAATCGTCAGCCTGTCTCGCAAAGCTCAATCGAATTACCTACGCTCAAGTTACTGAAAAAGTTTATTAAAAATATGGCAAAATGGATATATCGCTGAAGGGTATTCTACAGTTCATTGCTATTCCGTCAGCTGGCATAGCAGCAAAGCTCTGTTGGCAGCAGCTATGCAATGAAGATTACTGTACAGCTTTATTCATGAATCTTAAAAAATAATTAAGTAGTAAACGGTCTAGAACCTAATTAATTCTTGTTTGGGACTATATACTTAATAAACACCATCTTCGGTCGATCAGGGTAACTTAACATTAATAACTCATTGTTTAATGTATCTATATCGCCCTCAAGTCCCTCAATTATTAAATGTCGTCCTTTGTTAGTTAATTTAATTTTGCCAGATGCATACACGTCTTTCTTTCCTGTTTGTTTATTCCAGATCAAATAACTACCATCCCCTTCGAAAGTTAAAATCAAGTCCTTATTCATCTTGGCAGCCTTATCAAGTTCAAGTTTGTCTGCAGAACTTATTTGACCATCATACTCCAAACGGGAATAAATCCAACTACCAACTAATTTTTTCCTTACTTCTTGCTCTTGAGAGAATGAACTTTCTGTCGATAAAATAGCGACGATTATTAAAAGGATAATTCTATTTCTTTTCATTCATATAAATTTTGTAGATGTCAATAATTGTTGCTGCCAACGAAAAGATATTTGCGAAGGCTGAGAAATAGACTTTCGTCTGCCCGGTACGTCTGCTGATTTGTAATTATTTTGTTGAAGATAACATTTGCTGTCGAATAATCTTCCGCCCGCCGAAACTGAAGCTGAACAACGATTTGCCGCCGATTGTTATTGAGTCAAGCCCAGCTTTTACCAATAGTTTTGTTAGCCGTAGTACAGTTTATCAGAGCAAGATTTTACCCAAGAAAAAATAATTTGATATTCCAAATAGTCAGGATGTACTTTTTGAATAATTCCAATTTCATTTAGTTTTTCAAGCTCTAATGCTACGTCATCTTGAGTCAATTCACGAAAGCCATTTTTTTTTGATTGAGTGACTACAAAGCGCCAAAATTTCCATGGAACAGTTGTAATGTAATCGGCTTTAGTAATGTAATAGTCGTAATGGACTTCATAATCAAGATAATTAAATGAACAACCTCTACCATGAAACCTATAGTAAAAATCGCCACTATCACATTTTAGCATAGCCCTCCTTGGAAACATATTTTGACATTGATAAGGATTGTCACCGAGGTCATATTTAAGCATTAGATTTTTCTCAAAAAGCCAAATAATTTTGACATAGTTGGATAGACAATATTTAATGAATGTATCGGTCATAGTTGCAGTTTCTAAGGTATTACGGCTAACTCCCAAATTAGTGATATTACGCATCCCTTTCAAAAAAATGTCACCCGTGATAATCAATAAATAAGCGCAATACTTTCTGTACTGTCGTTAGGACAATCTGACTTTGGCCTAGCCTTAACCACTTACCCTACTGCTTACTCGTATTTAAATATTCAAGTTCAGAAAATGTCGCAAGCATCCGATTTTTCATCAGACTGTTATCCAATTATTTGCAAAGAGAACTATTTATCAGCGGACGCTGGAGAGACCTTGGTCCCAGCGGACGCAGGAACCATTTAAGGTGGAACCTTGCACGATTTAGGGCAGCATGCGAAAACGCATTGTAGTCAGCAGTTTTTCATTTGGTGCTTCTCATTCGATATTCGATTATTTGTAAGTCGGCTTTGTTAAAGAGTTCATCAGTATTAAATCCATGCTTCCATAGCACCGCTTTTAAATAATCCCCCTCCGGCTTTTTCAACAAATCATTGTCTGGATTAACATTATCAATGTCAGCTTTGCCTTCAGTTACAGAGGTGGTAGAAATCATATTACCTTCTTCATAAATATCCAGCATGACGGTCCATGAAATTCTTTCCCAAATACCTGTCAGGATTTTGCAATTAAGTTCTTTGCTCAGTTGTTTGCATATTTCATGGTTTGCTAAGAGGCTAGATTCCGCTGCTTAATACAACTGACTCCTTTGAGTTCAATTATTCCCTTCCTTCTCTAGTATCAAAGTAGATTTTGTCGTTCCATTTAGCGAATGAATCCGTTTTGTTTTGTTACCTCGTCTATTTCGTAGCCCGAACTTTTTTGTATATGTCCTCCAGAAGTATCTTGATTTCGGTGGCCAACAACAATATAATCAGTATCGAATAAGAAGGTGAGTATATATCTGCCACCCTTTTTATAATTTTATTTGCTTGAGAACCTTGCCTTTTTCAAACATTTTTAAAAGCACAAAAAAATACCGAGAAGTATCAAGGTGGTTATTAACGATGGGGGCATTTTCAATTTAATATTGCTGACAACTCATAAATTTATGCTATTCCCCACACCCCACCAAAAAAAGTCGAAAATGATTATAGCAATCAAATGAATTGCTTTTCACATTATCGTTAGGATAATCCGCTTTTCGCATGACCACAATCCGCATGTGCATCGCTTTGCATTCTCTGCCATATTACTTGATAAGAGTACTATTCAACAGCGGACGCTGGAACCATTGGGGTCATACCTCACTTACCCCAAACCTTTGAACAGCCGCATCAATATCACCTTGAATGCTTGATTTAAACCTCTTGTCGATCAGATGAAACTCTTTCCATCCGTCTTTGCTTTTAATATTTATTTGAGCCGGGTTATCAAGCAGTAAATTTGGCTTTGTAGTTTCAAAATCTGTTATTTCGTCCAAGTTAAGGATATAGATCTCTTCTTGTAGTAATGATGTCAGGTAAGAAAGTTCCAACTGAGTACTGCCAATCTTGAAAGAAATGATGTATTTGCGATTTCCAAAAAAGGCTCTTATCAAGGTTATAATAACTAATGCAACAGCAGTCCAAATATTAAATACTTTATAATTAGTAAGAAATACGTACCATATGAAAACTCCAAATATGATTGGAATAGCAAAGCTTGTAACGAATACTTTTATCTTGATATGTAGTAGTTGTTTTGAATCATCTTTCGCTGTAACTAAATCAATAATTGGCCCAGAGAAGACAAAAATCGAAAGAAAAATAATTAAAATGTAGACAGGACCCATACTGTTCTGATTATTTAGGAGCGTTAGAAGCTCCGGCTGACCTGTAATTTAGTGCTAATAGCACATTCTTCAAAAATATATCTTTCGGCTATAGGTTAGGGTTTACACATCTTTCGCAAAATCAAAGGTATTATCTATGATCAGAGGTCTCTCCGCTTTGTATCATAGCTCAGACAATGGCGCAAGCATCCGCTTGTGTCGCTAACTCATTCAAGCGTCAGCTTTTTCCACAAACTGTTATCCTAATATTTGCAAAGAGAATCCATTTATCAGCGGACGCTGAGAGGTTCCTCTCGTCCAAGCGGACGCTTGAACCATTTGAGAGACAACCTTGCACCATAAAGGGCGTAGTTTAATAGTCAAACTTGCGATATTGCGAACGAAAATTAAATTTCATTTTAATCGAATGCTTTTGTTGCAAAGTGTCACGTTTGTCATAGTAGCTTGAACTTTTCCATATCAATTTGTCCAAAAACAACAGGTATTCATTGATTGTGTCAGGAATTTTGCGAAAGTGAAAGTTTGTATCGTGTCGTTAAACTCTAACTTGATTTGTAAAAGTGTCAGATTTATTTAGTCTTGTGGAAATAGTTCTGCCCTTCATGAGGTGCTCTATAATGAAACACTTGTGGCTTACTATTAATAAAACGTATAAGCAGAGCAGATGTCTCAAATTCTCCAACATGTGCGACAAGATCAATTGTGTCTTTGTTATTGCTATACCATGAAATCATTGCAAAGTCGGGACTGAATTATACTGTCTTCCAATCGGTCATTTGAAAAAAACGTACTTCTATGGGTGTTTTAAATTCAGAAAAGTGTCTGCCTGAAATAAACTGTACAAGCGATTTGGTCGTGTCTTGTAAACTACTATCAAGAATAAATAGCTTTGTTTTATCCTCTGCCTGTCTACAAGAAAAAAGAACAATGGTCGAAAATAAAGTAATGGTGAATAAAGTTTCATAGTCCGTCTAAATTACGCCCAACCTTCATAAATTTATGCTATTACATCGCAATTTTCAAAAATACATACATTGATAATCAAACAAACTAAGGATATACTTTTATTGTCGTTAGACAATCCGTTTTTCGCATACCCTTAACCTACTTAGTGGTATTAGTTAGTTTCTGATAGCTTAGACAGGGGCAAGCGAAACGTATTATTCTAATAAATTGGTAAGTTCTGTATGACCCTCTCGCGGCGGAGGGGTGACGGCGAGAGTGTAATTAATAGTAAAGAGTATGATTACGCAGACTTTACTGCTACCAGGTTATTGTATTGGCTGTTTGCCCACACACTGCTGCGGGAGCACGCATTTCCTGATTTGTATTCGGCTGTTTATAACATCCTGACGCGTCGGGACCAAAATCCCCAAATCATCCCTCAAACTCAAACCCAATATCCCTCCTATAATACATCCCATCATAATCCAATCGCTTAAGGGCACGACGGGATTCTCGCAGCAAGGAATACTGAATCGCTGAAAGAGGTTACACAGAGAACACGGCCACCGGTGGTTACAACGATGCCGTCTTTGCTGCGCCGGTACGGAAGAGTATGCGTTGTTTGCTGGCATGGGCAGATCGAGGCCATAATACTTCAGCGCCTTTTTCATAACTGTTTGGGATAACCTCCGTTGACAGCCATAACGGTAGCGGCTGCACGCATCGATTTCTATTGTTACTTTATCTAATTCCTGACGGCAGCGGCGGTGAATAATTCCACCAGATCATTTTTCAACCTTGGAATCACCACTTGTTTCCGGATCTTCCATGGGAATTATATTCAATCACCAGGGGCTCGTCGTTTACTTTAATGGATAGTCCATTAATATGAAACCACGATAATCGATATTCTTTTCGTAATCCATCGATGGTTGGTTTTATAACACGGTCTTCTACCTCTTCATGAAATCAGTGCGTAGCGAGCGGGGTACCGACTCACTGCTCCCATCTCCTCCTGTATTCAAACCTCCTAAGCCCCTTCCCCGATTCTTTATAATCTTTGGCCTCTGCAATACCATAGTTCTTACCATCAGTCAATACGAATACACTTAATTCAATGCTAATCAAAAATTCTTCCACTACTACCTTCTCTATGCTGGCTTCCCCGAATTCCTGTTGCTGCAGCATCAGTTCAAATTCGGCAACGGCTTCAATATGGAATGACATACTCAATACGCCTTTACCTTTTGCAGCCAATCCATCTGCCTTTATTACTACAGGCAATGGATGTTCATTTTACATATTTTGTGCCTTCATCAAAATCTCTTTGGTTGGTATCGAATTCCTGATATTTTGCAGTGGGGATATTATGCCTTTCCATGAAGGCTTTTGAGAAAGCTTGTTTTCTAATTGCCTTCTTTAGTGACCGATAAAGTAAACGTCTTTACTGCTGGCTGATTGAAAGAAATCATATAAGCCCTTTACCAATGGTTCTTCGGGACCCACCACCAGGTCGATTTTCTTTTCAACGCAGAGTATAAGAGGCGATGGCTTCAAAATTATTAAGGTCAAGAGGGACATTGGTGCCGCATTGGGCGGTTCCGCATTACCCGGAGCAATGAACAGCGTATTATTCCTTTGCTTTGTTGTAGTTTCCAGTTATAGCGTGTTCTCGTCCACCAGCGCCTAATAGTAGAATATTCATGGTTCATCATACCGTTTACGGGCACAAATTTCGGTATTACAATCGTGTTTAACGAATTTTAGTTTGCTGTATCAGCTTCCTATCAATATTATTCTATTTTGCTCAATCCAATGATTAGTAAACAACGCTAACCAAAACAACCAACATGAATCAGGCGGCATCCAAAGACATCCAAAAGGCTTATACATTCTTTGCTACAGAAATGTGGGAACGGTTCTGCTATATGGTGCGGGCCATATTGATTCTTTTCATGACCCAGGCCCTCTTCTCTCAAATGATTTCGCTTCTAATCTCTATGGCAGCTATATCAGCCTGATCTATCTTCCGGATTAGTGGGTGGCTATATGGCCGACCGCTACTGGGGTAACCAACGCTCCATCATAGCAGGAGGTATCGTAATGGCCATTTCAGAAATCATCCTTTTCTTCTGTGCCTCCATGTATAAAACGGCACCCGATATCTCTTCCCTGCTCTTCTTTTGCGGACTGGGTATGATGATTGCAGGTAATGGATTCTTCAAACCCAATATCTCTAATATGGTCGGACAACTCTACCGACCCAACGATAACAGAAAAGACTCGGCCTATACAATCTTCTATATGGGGATCAACCTCGGTGGTGCCATCGGTCCCTTCATCTGCGGACTGGTTGGTAATACCGGCAACCCCGAAGATTTCAAATGGGCTTTTCTGGTAGCCGCTATCGGTATGGTGATATCGGTAGTGATACAGGTGATCTTCCATAAGAAATATGTGACCGACCCCGACAATGAAGTACTGGGAATGATCCCCAAGGATTCTCCCAAAGCATCCCGCTCTCCATTGGTAACCGTTGGCGGATTGGCTTTGTATTCCGTTATCGCCATCGGCCTGATCTATGCCGATGTAAAAGTGTTCCCTTATTTATTCTATCTGCTCATCGCCTGTTTTGTATTGATCCCCTTCATGATCTATACCGATAAAACACTCACGAAAGATGAAAAAAGCAAGGTAGCGGTGATCATCGCCGTCTGCTTTTTTGTGATCTTCTTCTGGAGCGCCTTTGAACAAACCGGTGCTTCACTAACTTTTTTTGCCGATAGCCAGACCAATCGGGATATTTCCTGGCTGAAGATACCGGTATGGTTGATCTATTTGTTATCAGCCGGACTTTTATACTATATCTATACCGGTTTCCGCTCTGCCGCTAAAAACCTTGATGGTCCTTATAATAGTGCCTTGAGAGGAACCGTCCAGGTATTGCTGGGTATTGCTGCTGTCAGCGTTATTGTCATTAATATCTATCTCATCCAAACTGGTAGATCACATATCAGCAAAGATGAAGTACCGACAGCCTGGTTCCAATCACTCAACTCAGTATTCATTGTAGCTTTCGCTCCTTTCTTTGCGTGGATGTGGTTGAAGATGGGAAAAAATGAACCATCTTCTCCCACCAAGATGGCCCTGGGTTTATTATTTGTGGGATTGGGCTTTTTGTGGATCGCCTATGGAGTCAACAATATACAGCCAGGTGTAAAAGTGAGTATGATATGGCTGATCGTTTTGTATGCCATCCATACTTCTGGTGAATTGTGTTTGTCGCCTATCGGTTTATCTCTCGTGAATAAACTGGCTCCGCTGAAATTCGCTTCTTTGCTGATGGCCATCTGGTTTACGGCCAATGCCTTCGGAAACAAGCTGGCAGGATCTTTAAGTGCCTTGTATCCTGAGAATGGACAGACCACCAGTTTCCTGGGGTATAAGATGAGTAACACCTACGATTTCTTTATGTTGTTTGTAGCCATGTCGGGGGTTGCTGCCTTATTGTTATTCTTATTGACCCGTCGTTTACAGAAGATGATGGTATCTACAGACAATTAATGATATTTCTCAAGTATAAAAGGGGAACACATACAAGGTTCCCCTTTTTTATTTTCCGTACCTTCCTTTTTACAAACCAAAACATGTTGCCATGGCTGAGAAAAAATTCCAACCCTTCATTGCGCCCGAGGCTAATGTAAAAGAACTGACTGTCAAATCCATCCTTTTAGGAAGTCTGTTCGGAGTCATATTTGGCGCTGCTACTGTTTATCTGGCGCTCAAAGCGGGACTCACCGTAAGTGCCTCCATTCCCATCGCCGTTATTGCTATCACATTAGGAAGAAGATTCTTCAAAACCACCATCCTCGAAAATAATATCATCCAAACAACAGGTAGTGCCGGTGAAAGTATTGCGGCTGGTGTCGCTTTCACCTTACCCGGTTTCCTATTCTTAAGTTCTCCCGATAGTGCCGAATATTTCAATTATCTCACCATATTGATTCTTGCTATAGTTGGTGGTTTGCTTGGAACCTTATTAATGGTGCCCTTACGCAAAGCCCTTATCGTAAATGAACATGATAACCTGCCCTACCCTGAAGGAACAGCCTGTGGTGATGTATTGAAAGCAGGAGAAAAAGGTGGAGACTTTGCAAAGACCGCCTTTATCGGTTTAGGTGTTGCCCTCGTATATGCCATACTTCAAAAAGTATTACATGTTATTTCAGAAGTGCCTTATTGGACCACCAAACAAGCCAATAAATTTTTCCCTTCCGCTAAAGTAAGTGGAGAAATAACACCGGAATACCTGGGTGTTGGATATATCATCGGTCCCCGTATTGCTGGTGTATTAGTAGCAGGTGGTGTATTAAGCTGGTTGGTATTGATTCCTTTACTGGCATCTATAGTTCCTCCCGATACTATTGCCTTGCAATTAGTGAAACTCGGTTATCTGGCAGATATTGCAAAAGATGGTGGCAAAGGAGGCTGGAATGCAGCTACTCATTCATTCAATGATTATTCAGCAGCTATCTATTATGCTTTTATCCGTCAGATTGGTGCGGGTGCAGTAGCCACAGGTGGTATTATAACATTGATAAAAACCTTACCCACTATTGCAAAATCAGTTAAATCAAGTATCGCTTCTCTTAAAAGTAGTGGTGGTGATAATGCCCCAAAAATACTTCGTACAGAAAAAGACCTGAGCCTTAAAGTAGTTGGATTAGGCAGTTTGGCTCTTGTAGCCCTTATAAGTTTTCTGCCACAGATTCCTGGTGATGGTTTCCTGCAGAAATTATTGATCGGGGTACTGGTAGTACTGTTCGGAGCATTATTTGTAACCGTATCTTCCCGTATCGTAGGACTTATCGGTTCTTCGAATAACCCTATCAGTGGTATGACCATTGCCACAGTAATGGGAACCAGTCTGATCTTCCTGAGTGTGGGTTGGTCTGGCAAGGCCTATGAGCCACTGGTACTCGTTGTTGGTGGTATGATCTGTATTGCAGCAGCAAATGCCGGTGCTACTTCACAAGACTTGAAGAGCGGATATATTGTAGGTGCTACACCCCGTAATCAACAAATAGCTTTATTTGTTGGAGCCATCGTTTCATCAATCGTGATTGGGGTAACCATTAAGTTCCTGGATAAACCAAGTGCTGAAATGATGAGTCAGGGTGTTCAACATGCTATAGGTACAGAAAAATTCCCAGCACCACAAGCAACCTTGATGGCTGTATTGATAAAAGGAATTCTTTCTCAAAACCTCGATTGGCAATATGTATTTGTAGGATCCTTCCTTGCAGTAGTAATGGAATTATGCGGTATCAAATCATTGAGTTTTGCTGTGGGTGCTTATCTTCCACTTTCTACAACACTTCCGATTTTTACAGGAGGTGCCATCCGTGGATTAGTAGAATGGAAACAAAAGAAAAATAATACCAGCATTTCTCCTGAAGAAGAAGAATTAAGCAAGGGTAGTCTTTTCGCAACCGGACTTGTTGCGGGTGGTGCTGTTGCTGGTGTTCTTATTGCTTTCCTTGCAGGTACCAATAGTGGGGCCAATTTCCTAGACAAAGTAAACCTCGAAGGCAAGATCTCAGAAAGCCTGGGAGGTGAAGGTTTATATTATTTGTTAGGGGTTGCGTTCTTTGCGGCGATGGGATGGGTGCTTTATAGGAATGCGATGAAGAAGAAGGAAATTTGAAAATTTGAAAATGTGCTAATTTGAAAATGAAACAGCCGAATACAAATTTGAAAATTTGATGATTTGAAAATTTGAAAAT
>JBGALL010000004.1:0-50131 GCA_044223895.1 Candidatus Woesebacteria bacterium | reverse complement strand
TTCGTGTTTTCTATTATATGGCTATAGACTTGATTCACAATTATTTATTAATCTCTGGTCTTTGCAGCTAGCAAGATATGATATGGCTTTTGATAGTATGTTTTCAATATTTTTAAATCCATTAGTTACTGATAGGTTTTTTCTTGATGGACTAACCTATTTGGGCTATATAGCATTTTTCATTATTGCCTCAGTGAAAAAAAAAGAATACTTACCCGTTATTTTAGGGTTTCTTGCGTATTTTAGTTTATTTCTTTTCGCTATACCAAATGAGGCTGGTCATGGGTGGTACCGGTATCCACTATATCCATTTTTAATGATTGCGATAGCGTTCTTGATAAGGGAATTTTTTAATAAAAATATGATTATCAGTTGGGCGATACTGCTCATTCCTGGTTTAGCATCACTTTCGAATACCTGGCAACAAACTTTTGGGTTCTCTTATGGAATATATAGGATTTTTCTTATTGCTTGTTCTTTTAGTCTATTAACCCTTATATTTCCTCAGCAGTGGCTTTTGCGTCTGAGTAAAGTTATAAATATCTCGATGATTGTCTTGGTCTTTGGTCTCCTAATCTGGAGTGGTTTGAGGTATAACGAACAATAGTATATGAGAGAAAATTTACCTTTAGTATCAATAATCATAACCACCAAAAATGAGGAAAGCGCCATCGAAGCATTATTGGTAAGCATAAAAAAACAAACCTATAAACAGATAGAAATTATTATTGTTGATAACAACTCAACAGACAAAACTCTTGCAATCGCCAAAAGATTTACTTCTCATATATATACAAAGGGTCCAGAGCGTTCAGCACAACGTAACTATGGTGCTAAAAAATCTAGAGGAAGTATTTATCTGTTCCTCGATGCAGATATGGTTTTGTCACCTCGAGTTGTCGAAAAATGTGTAGATACTCTCGATAAAAAAACAATGGTTGGAGTAGTTATACCAGAACAATCCGTAGGAGAAGGATATTGGTCACAGTGCAAAATATTGGAACGAAAATTCTATTTAGGGATCGACTGGATTGAAAGCGCTCGTTGTTTTCGAAAAGAGGTTTTTTATAAGGTCGGAGAGTATGATGAAACAATGTCCGGACCCGAAGATTTTGATCTTCCCCAAAAAGTAAAATCTACTTACGGCAAAAATTCTGTAGCTAGAATTTCTGAATACATAATTCACGATGAAGGTAAATTAGTGTTCTCTGAGTTAATAAAACGAAAATATTATTATGGTCGTTCTATGCGACAATATTTCACTAAATCTTCCAATCAAGGGAGTGCAATTCAACAAGGGAATATCTTGCAGCGGTATTATTTGTTTTTAAAAAACCCACAATTACTGTTGAAGGATCCGTTGGTAAGTCTCGGCATGATACTATTAAAAACAAGTGAGTTTGCTGCGTTAGGTGTTGGAACTCTTATGGGGAGGAAATAGCTATGAAAAATATTACCGAACAAAAACCAACCCATCCTTTGTCAGGAAGAACCTATTGGGTGTCACAATTTGTAAATAAAAAAAATATTAAAGATAAAACTGTATTAGATATAGGTTGCGGATATGGTTGGTTTGAAAATTTATCACTCCAATGGGGCGTAAAAAAAATAACCGGAACCGAATTATCAGAATTGGATTTATCGACTGCAAAAAAATATCTGATTCATAAAAAGGCTAATTTTGAGGTGGGGAGTGCTATCGATTTGCCCTTTAAAAAATCGCAGTTTGATACGGCTGTATCTTGGGAAGTCATCGAACATATACCACCAGCAACTGAAAAAATAATGTTTTCAGAAGTCTTTCGTGTTTTGAAACCAGGTGGTGTTTTTTATTTATCTACCCCAAATAGATCATTACTAAGTACGATACTTGATCCAGCTTGGTGGCTGATATCACATCGTCATTATCAGCAAAAACAGTTAATTGAGTTGGCACATAAGGTTGGTTTCGTTGTAGAAGAATCAACAATACGAGGTGGCTTATTTGAAGTACTATGGTTATTAAATTTATATATTTCTAAATGGGTATTTCATCATAAACCGGTTGCTGAAGACTGGTTTAACAAAAAATTAACTAACGAATATATTTCTTCTGAAGGTTTTACCAATATTTTTATTAAATTTGTAAAAAAATAACCGTATAATTTACGCGAATTATATAATGGGCCTTTAGACATGACACTCATCCTGCATGGAGTGACCGCGTGTCGCAAAAGCTTTAGCGGTGACGCAAGGATCCCATATTATGAGAATCTTGGCGTTAGTTAAATCGCTCAAGATGACAAATATGGTACTACATTCTATAAAATCTAAACTTCTTATTTTTATACTTCCACTTGTCAGTTTTTTTCTGGCCTTATTCACTATCTCTGATTACGGCGTTAATTGGGATACATATCAGCACCTAGTTAGAGGTAATATTTACTTGCGGTATATCTTAACAGGTCAGAGAAATAGCCAGGATATTCCAGCAGTATGCACAAAATCCCCTGACAGCATCTCTGGATCGGGTGATGGGAGAGAATGTCCAATTATCCAAACTCCAAGGATTAGTTTTTTTGAAAAATCTTCACTTGATATGGGCTGGGCTGACAAATTAACGATCGGTCATCCACCCTTGATGGATATTGTGATGGCAATTTCTAATAGAATACTATATAAATCTTTAGGAATTTTTGAAGATGTTGCTTCGTATAATGTAGTTCCCGTTTTTTTCACTTTTCTCCTGACTATTGTTGTTGTTTGGTGGGCATTCGAGGTTGGTGGGGTATTGACTGCGTTCCTAAGTTCTCTGGCAATTATTGTTTACCCACTACTAATTGCTGAACAACACTTCAATATCAAAGATCCTATAATTACATCACTAATAACAATTACTGCCTATTGTATCTATAAAGCAGTAACCACAGGAAAAAAAGGTTTTTTATACATGGGATCATTACCGTTTGCTCTAGCTTTGGGTACGAAGTTTAATATTATCTTTCTACCGATCAACCTTATCCCCTGGTTAATTGTAGCCACAACAAAATTTCATCCTTCAATAAAAAAACAATGGAAGTCGTGGATAATTAGTCTTGGAATTATATTAGCATTTAGTTATCTAGTATTTTATTTGTCATTTCCTTCTATATGGGGCAAACCAATAGAAGGGTTGCTTTCCGTTATTCAGTATTACCAATCAATAAGTAAGGTGGGAGGTGAGCCCTGTCCTTATATTATAGGCACTGGAAAGTGGTTTTTATGCTCATCATACCAACCATTTCTGCTATTTTTTACAACCATACCATCCTCAATATTACTGTTGGGTCTCACGGGCAGTGTACTCGTATTTAAAAAATTTACCTATAAAAGTGGAGTTTATTTATTATGGTTATCGTTGTGCTACGCTCCACTAATACGAGCTACCTTACCTATAATGTCACTCTACGGGGGCAGCTTACGACAGATTATGGAGTTTTATCCATTTTTTGCCTTGCTGGTTGGTGTCGGAGGTTCTTTTGTACTGCATAATTTATCAAAAAGATTCTATAAAGTTATTTCTGTATTTTTGATAATATCGTTCTTTTTAACAATACAAACTCTTGTGAAAATGCACCCATATGAAAACATTTATTTTAATGAGTTTGTTGGCGGTGTGAGAGGTGCAAAACAGCTGGGGTTGCCGTTAGTCGGAAACACTTATGGAAGTGCCTATCGAAGTTTATTAAGGTGGTTAAATGGAAATGCACCCGACAGTTCTAGTTTTGCAACTTTGGTTAGTATTGGTTCCTCTTTTCCAGCATTGTATATACGTCCAGATATAAAATATCTTGCCGATAGTAATGATATTACAAAACATAGTGGTGAATATTTATTAGAAATTACTACTCCAGGAATGAACATCGAAGATAGATTTCGTTATCGTTATGCATCCAAGCTACTAAAGCCTGTCTATGAACTGAAATACGATGATGTCTCTTTGGGAACTATTTGGCGCAATCTTCCAACATCTTTATACGACTGGGCGAAATCTAGCCAATATATAAATGTGTTGAAAACCCACCTAACTTCTACAAGTATTGATCTCGTTCTCCCTTCGCAATATTTACTGGAAGAACTAACTATGAATACAAATAATGAACAATGTTTATATGCGTTAACTACAGGAACAGTACTCGCAAAATCAAGTATTAATAGCGAGTGGACTAGATTCTCTGAAGGTATAGCTTTTTTTAATCCTTTTGTTGCAAATTTATCCAAACAACGAAAGTTTGTCTTTGCTGCAGATACAGTTAGTACTTTGCGAATTGTCGTGGTCCCAAATTTGTGTGACCTCTCAACTATTGATTATCAGCTCTCGGTATTTGGTAGTGGGGGAGGCGATTCATTAACAATTCTTGGGCAACCTGGCTATTTTTCTCAGTAATTTCTAGCAGCTGATTCACTTCACTCTGACATTCAGGATGTTGGGATTCAAACTCTTGAAGATGTGATTCATGTTGAGAAAAGACATCAAGAAATCTATCATACATTGAACTTGAAATACGATTCATTTTATTGAGCTCAGCTACGCTTAATGTCAGTGCGTGTGTTTCTTGAATACCTTCTTCATAGGTTTTAGGTACAGTTGCTGTTGACTGAAAATAGGACAGTATTCTATTGGTAGGAGTAAATTCCGAGTAAATTATTGCCCTTTTAAGTAGTCGTTCTAATCTTGTAATCACTGTTGGTTTCAACAGTGTACAGGAAGCGTATATGGGAGTGACAAAAAAAATAGACAATACACTAATCGCCATTAAATTGAATATAATACGCAAAGGATTCATCCCCATAGTATACCTATGAAATCAAATCAGCATCTAGTATCCATAATAATTGTTTCCTGGAATGGAAAACATTGGTTAGAAAAATGCCTTCCTACAATTCAAAAACAGACATATAAAAATTTTGAAATAATTGTTGCGGATAATGGTTCAACTGATGGAACAGTTACTTGGATTCATAAAAAATATCCAGACATAATAATAGTACCTTTAGGAAAAAACTACGGATTCGCGGAAGGTAACAATAGAGCATATAAGTACGCGAAAGGCAAATACATTTATTTTCTAAACAATGATACCGAATTAGCTCCTACAGTATTGGAATGTTTAGTCCAGTCCTTGGAAGAAGATCCTAAAACAGCAGGTGTCCAGAGTAAATTATTGCTGATGGAAAAAAGAGATCGACTGGATACAATCGGTGCGTTTTTAACTCCGACAGGTTTTCTTTATCACAATGCTTTCAATCATCTGGATAAAGCTGATTATAATCTCAACACAGAATTATATACCTTAAAAGGTGCAAGTATGTTTTTCAGAAAGAATGTGCTCGATCAAGTATTACTATCTGGCAATGTCTTTGATATCGATTATTTTGCCTATTTTGAAGAAACCGATTTATGTCATCGAATATGGCTTCTTGGTTATAAGTTGCGCTATGCTCCATCAGCCGTGGTTTGGCATCATATGGGTGCTACAAGTTCAAGCATGGACAATACCTATGTTCAATTTCATTCATTCAAAAATAGAATCGCCACCTATCTGAAGAATTTCGAATGGATTACTATTGGCTGGTTGTTGCCCTCACACCTCCTGGTGTGTGAACTTTTCGCCACAATTACCTTAATCAGAGGTAACCTAAAATTGTGGGCAAGTATACAAAAAGCTATTCTCTGGAACATCATCCACTTCAGTACAATCCTAGAAAAAAGAAAGGTAATCTTTTTACATATGAAACAGAAAAATGATAAGGACTTATTACCTATATTGTTAAAAAATCCCCCATTTAGATATTATATCTCCTGGTTTTTGGGAAGGCCTTATGAGGAAAAATAATTCTTATGCGATTGTGGTATTGTCATGCGACAAGTATTCAGATTTATGGAAGCCATTTTTTCTACAGTTTTTTACCTATTGGTCAGATTGTCCATATCCTGTTTATTTGGGAAGTAATACAAAGAAATATTCTGATTCCCGGGTACAAACGATTCTTTCCGGTCCAAGTCTTGACTGGTCTACAGATTTACTTCGTATACTGTCAAAAATTAAGCAACAACATGTATGTGTTTGGCTTGAAGACCTTTTTTTAATAGAGCCAGTCGATACAAAATCCTTTATCGAATGTTTTACATTTATGCAGCAACACAATGCAGCCCATATACATCTGATGCCTGCAATTAAACCTGACAAAATTACTGATGGCGGGTCATTTGGTATATATGATAAAAATTCACCATATAGAGTAACTGCTCCAGGATTTTGGAATAAAAAATATTTAGAAAAATTATTAATTCCGGGGGAAAATCCTTGGAATTTTGAGATAATGGGTTCGTATAGATCAAGCTATTTTGAAGGATTTTATACCCATTTATCACCAGTTTTTTCGTTTATTCGAGTAGTGGATAAAGGTAAGATCAGAAGAGACGCCTACAATTACTGTCTCAATCATGGCATTCAACTCGATTTGACTAATCGTAAAGTATTCGGGTTGTATGACAAACTATTGAGTGATATACAAGGAACTATCTTTAAGTTTATGATTTCTATTCCTTGGCACGTAAGATTGAATATAACTAATGTGATTAGAAGATTATTAGTAACGTATTAACTATGAAAAAAAATTCATCAATTTATATAGCTGGAGGACAAAGTGGTCTCGTAGGTACAGCTATAGTTAGACAATTGCAACAAAATAAATTTACCAATTTGATTGTAAAAACCCGAGCAGAAGTTGACTTGTTAAATAAACAATCAGTTCAAGCTTTCTTTGAAAAATACAAACCCGAATATGTATTTTTAGCAGCTGCAAAAGTAGGGGGAATTGTTGCGAACAATTCTTATAAAGCAGATTTTATCTACGATAACCTCCAGATCCAGACAAATGTTATTTATAATGCCTGGAAATATAAAACTAAAAAATTATTATTTTTAGGAAGCTCTTGTATCTATCCACGATTATCTAAACAACCCATTAAAGAAGATTATTTTATGACAGGCCCCCTCGAACCAACAAATGATGCCTATGCAGTGGCAAAAATAGCCGGTATAAAGATGTGTCAATCATTTAATGAACAATACAAGACAAATTTCATATCAGCGATGCCAACAAATCTCTATGGTCCTAACGATAATTTTGATTTAAATACCTCGCATGTTTTACCTGCACTCATCAGGAAGTTTCATGAAGCTAAAAACAGTAAATCAAAAGAAGTTATTCTTTGGGGTGACGGTAGTGCAAAAAGAGAATTTCTTTATGTAGATGATTTGGCTGAAGCGTGTATTTTTTTAATGCGTGAATACAATTCATCAGACATAATAAACATAGGCTGTGGTACCGATCTGACGATAAAATCATTAGCAAATAAAGTTAAAAAGATCATTGGTTTTAAAGGCTCTATCCGCTGGGACAGTTCTAAACCTAACGGTATGCCAAGAAAAAAACTGAACGTGTCTAAATTATTTAGCTTGGGATGGAGACCTCAGATAACCTTAGAAGAAGGGATTAAAAAACAATATCATTGGTTTATGAATAATTATCAGGGACTATGAAATCTTTTAACTCCAAAATAAAAGATTCAGCCTACCTGTTCTATCGATTAGTCTCACCGATCATTGATCCTATTCACACATATTCTGGAGTTGTGGGGTATCCTCGATTTCTTAAAGATATACTCAGCTATAAACGTAAACAGCCAGAATCATCGATAAAAATACAAAATTTATACCCAATATTCTCAGATAGGTTGTCTATAACACCGTTTGATGCGCATTATTTTTTCCAAGGTATTTGGTTATTGAAACATTTATTAAAAAACAAACCCACTAAACACATAGACGTAGGCTCTAAATATGAACTAAGTGGTTATATATCGTTAATAACTAAATCTGAATTTGTCGATATCAGACCTATTAATACTCATCTAAAAAATTTGAGTGTTGTACGTGGTGATATCTTACACCTGCCATATTTAAATAATTCTTTACTGTCAGTTTCTTCACTTCACGTTGTTGAACATATTGGATTGGGGAGGTATGGAGACAGTATCAATCCTGATGGGACGATACTTGCCTGTAAAGAATTATCTAGGGTATTGAAACCAGGAGGAACATTATATCTCTCATTACCTATTGGCAAGCCTAGGATATGCTTTAACGCACATCGAATTCATAATCCGCTAGATATCACAGAGTATTGTAGTGACCTACAACTTAAAACTTTCTCAGTTGTTACCGATTCAGGAGAGTTTATCGAAGATACTAAACCGGAAAGATATGCTGCTGCAACTTATAGTTGTGGAATGTACATGTTTCAAAAACCTAGAAAATAAACTACAGTACTATTTTATGAAAATAATTCACCGAGTAAATGGATATGCTCAATGTCCTACCCGCTATCTTCATTTTGACGATTATGCAGCAGAATGTGGAGATTTTTATCTCATTCAAGGAGGGTTCGTTAAACATACACAGTGGGATGAATATGGTTTATCTGATGAAGAATTAAAAAGAATTAAAACTAAAAAAATTATTCATTTGGAATTTGAAGAACCAAATAAATACTTTGTTGGTGATTATCCAGAGTTATATGACAAACAATTCTTTAAAATATTTACAATTTGCCCCTACACAGCAGATGCTTTAAACAAAAAATATCAAACTAGTAAACGAGTACCAATCTTCTTCCCCGTGCACGAAAAATATATACCCAAAAAAACGACAAAAACTATTGATGTAATCTATTCTGGGCATATAATCTCGAAAGAATTATTAGGAGAACTCTTACAACTTCAAAAATTCAATTATGCAGTTATTTCAAATTCAGACCATCCTATCGTAAATTATCGATCAGTTTCCTATGAAGAAAAAATGAAACTGTATGCGAAGAGTAAGATAACGCTTGTACACAATATAATGTACAAGCCGTACTTTCATAGAATTGTAAACGTTTGGTTAAGTCCTTCGTTTAGAGAAAATCAAGCTTTTAAACAAATCCCTCCACCCTGGAGGTTTTGGGAGGTGTTTACAAAGCAAATTTATATACCCCAACTAAAATCTCGGGTTTTTGAAGCTGCAATGACAAAATCACTTATCCTATGTCGGCGAGATGATTTCAACGTCATTGAAAATTATTTTGTTCCCGATAAAGAGTTTGTATACTATGAACCAGGAAAATTACAAGAATCAATTCAACATATTTTGGCTAATTATTCAAAATATGAGAGAATTGCTGAACGAGCGTATAACCGAGCTATCAAAGAATATACAGTTAAAGCTTTTGTAAATAAATATTTGAAAAGAATATAGCATGAATAAATATATTGTCACCACTACAATAAATTCTCCTACTAGGGCAACCTTATTATTCTGTGAGAAAAAGGATTGGAAATTTGTGATTGTGGGTGATCTTAAAACTCCTCATGATGAATATAAAGCTCTAGAAAAAAAGTATAAAAACGTTATCTATCTTGCTCCAGAGGATCAAGAAAAACAATATAAAAAGCTGAGTGATGAGATTGGCTGGAAAACTATCGAACGCAGAAATATTGGCTTTATATATTCCTATGACCAGGGTGCAGATATTATGGCAACCGTCGATGATGATAATGTTCCTTACCAAACCTGGGGTGAAAATGTGTATATAGATAAAACTGTTAATATCCACGCTTACGAATCTATAAATGGAGTCTTTGATCCATTGTCAGTTACCAAAGACAATTATTTGTGGCATAGAGGATATCCAATAGAATTATTGCAATCACGGAGGGATGTAGTTTATAAAGGAAAAATACAAAGAAAAGTTTTGGTACAATCTGATCTTTGGGATGGAGATCCAGATATTGATGCTATTGCTCGGTTAACCCATAAACCTATTGTTCGCTATCAGGATATAACTGAACCGTATTGTTCTATAAATATTTCACCTTTTAATTCTCAAAATACCTTCCTATCTCGAAAAGTATTGCCTTATTATGCAATGTTGCCATTTATTGGAAGGTTAGACGATATATGGGCCGCGTATATCCTTCAAAAATATTTCCCAGACAGTGTAATTTATAGTCCTGCAACAGTCTATCAAGACAGGAATAAGCAAGATTTAATAACTAATCTTGAACATGAAATTATTGGATACAGAGACACCTTTCGACTTATTAATAATTTAGATTCTTTCGAAGATGTTCTCCCTGATAGAACAAAAAGATTTTACGATCTGTATCGGAAGAGTTTTAAGATATGATCGAATATAGCCAGGGGATACCTTCAAAAAGTATTTGGTCATATCTTTTATTACTTTTTCCGGTGATTTGTATTATCCCTCCAATCAAATTCTTCTTATTTCACTTTAGTTTAAAAAAGTGTATAAACTGTTCAATAGAACCGGGATTTCGTTTTTTTTATGGTACAAATATCTTGGCAAAAGATGTTTCTTTTAGTAACGTTTTCCTATTAGATTACGAAAAAATTTCTATTGGAGAAGGCAGTGGCTTTTCAAAAGATTGTATGATTATTACCGCCCAGCACGATCTGTTGAACAGAAATACAATTATTGCCAAACCCGTAAGTATCGGAAAAAATGTATGGATCGCCTCTCGAACAATCATTCTGCCAGGAGTAACACTCGGTGATAATTGTGTAGTTGGAGCTGGAAGTGTTGTCACTAAATCATTTCCTAAAAATGTCGTTATAGCAGGAAATCCTGCCAAAGTAATTAAGAAATTATCGATATGAAATATCATAAAACACTCGTACTCCGCGTACTTTTAAATCCAATTTTATTGGGGGTTCTTCTTCTTCGAAAATTGCCATTATCATGGCTATTTTCATTTAGGATGGATGTCGATGGTATAGAAAGACCGTATTATGCCTACGGGTTATATCAAGCAGCTTTAGAGGCGAAAGCGTTAGGAATATCAAGGATTTCAGCATACGAATTTGGTGTGGCTGGAGGTATAGGGTTAATAATATTAGAACAATTATCTATAGAAATTACGAAGCTGACTGGTGTGATGATAGATATATACGGTTTTGATATAGCTATAGGTTTACCTGAACCAGCAGATTATAGGGATCTGCCTTATATATGGCAAAAAGGATTTTTTTCAATGGATGTTGAAGCTCTAAAAAAAAGATTATTGCATACGACAACCTTAGTAATAGGTGATGTTAAGAAAACGGTTCCATCATTTATCAAAACATCAGTTGCACCAATTGGATTTGTAGCTATTGATACTGATTATTATTCTTCAGCAAAATCAGTATTGAAATTGTTCGATACGAAAGATGCAAACATGTTACCAAGAATTTTTTGTTATTTAGACGATATTATAGGAACTGATGAAGAAATTCTTTGTGAATATGTTGGTGAGTTATTAGCAATTAGCGAATTTAACAAAACACATCCAAATAAAAAAATTGCTAAGATACACGGAATGTTCCATAAACGAGCAATTAAATCGACTTGGTCGGATATGATCTATGTAATGCATAATTTTAAACACAAACAGTATAATACGTATATATATCCTTCCTCTGATCGACAAGCAATTATTGCTCAATCAGATCAGTAATTTACCTGGCATAAATTATAAAGTCATTCATTTTGAATTGTTAACGAATTCATAAAATTTTTGATATAGTAGGTTGGAAATTATTCAAAAGTTTGTATGACAAAACAACTAATTTATTTTTTTATCGGTACCACAGCAGAATTAATAAAACTTACCCCAGTAATTAATGAATTTCGAAAAAGAAATATAAAATTTACTATTATTGCTTCCGGTCAAAATGATATACGATTTGAAGAATTTGCTCAGGAAATAGGGGATGCAGAAATTCTCTATGCGATAACGCCCAAAAGTAAAGAATCATCAATGTTTTCCTTCATAGTGTGGTCGATCCGAACATTTTTTTCTTTGCTCATAGGGATGAAAACTATCTTTAAAAAATTAAATAAATCCAATTCATTATTTATTGTCCACGGAGATACGATATCTTCACTTATGGGTTCTTTAGTTGCTAGAGTGTACGGCTTAAAGCTGGTGCATATAGAATCAGGTTTGCGTTCATTTCATTTTTTCGAACCATTTCCAGAAGAAATTAGTAGGTATCTTATCTCTCGTATGGCTGATATCCATTTCTGTCCAAACGAATGGGCTGTTAATAATTTAACCTCTAAACATGGAGAGAAAGTAAATACCTTTCAAAACACACTCATAGAAACATTCTGGTCTGCTATGAAAGTAAAAAGTACTCATTCGTTATTAAGGGAATTAACCAGACAAAACAAAAAATATTTTGTATTAGTAATCCATCGACAGGAACACGTACTTTTTAAAAAGAAGGAAACCGCCGAAATTTTACAACGTGTCTTACAGGCTGTAAGTCAGGATTTGGAATGTGTCTTTATGGTTCATGATCTATCAGCAAATTTTATAAAAGTTATGTCTGCAGTAGTTCCTCAGAAAATAACTGGTAATATTAAGCGTATTTCGCGATTACCATATGGTGATTTTATGCATTTACTAGAACACTCAGAGTTTATGATTACCGATGGAGGAAGTAATCAGGAAGAAATGTATTATATGGGTAAACCTTGTTTATTGTTACGAAATTATACTGAGCGTGTTGAGGGACTTGGTGAAAATGTTATTTTAAGTAAAAATAATCCAGAAGTTATTTCAAAATTCCTAAAACACTATCAAGACTATAAACGCTCTACTGTGAAAATAAGTAAAACTCCATCTACTATTATTACCGATTACCTCTTTCCCCATGAAAGATAAACCAGTACTCACCATCATTATTGCTACGTTAAATTCAGGTGAATTACTTCCCAAAGTGTTGGAATCCGTATCTCAACAGGATTATCCATTGTCCACAGTTGAAATACTGGTTATTGATGGTGGATCTACCGATACTACTCTTGAAATTGCCAAAAAGTACAATTGTAAGATTATCTTTAATCCGAAAATGGTCCCTGCCTGGGCAAAGTATTTAGGGTATCTTCAAGCGCAGGGAAAATATGCCATGTTTCTTGACAGTGATGAAGTGATTGAAAATATTCAAAGTATTAAGAAAAAAATAGATCTATTAACAAAAAATCCCTCGGTTGGTGCTGTAACAGGAAGTGGATATAAAAGTCCCCGTAACTATGGAGTTGTGAATAACTACATAAATGAATATGGAGATCCTTTTTCTTTTTTTATATACAAACTTTCAAAAGATTTCCGATTTTTTATACCTGATATGAAAAAAAACTACACAGTTGTGAAAGAAACGAAGGAGTATCTCCTATTTGATTTTTCAACTACTAATCATTTACCTATTTTTGAATTAGTTGCAATGGGAAGTATTGTGAATTTAGATTTTTTGAAAAAAAATTTTCCTGAAATTGAGAAAAACCCAGGATTAATACCACATTTTTTCAATCTATTACTTTCCAAAAAAATGCATATTGGCATCACTAAAAACGATGTTTTGGTTCATTATTCGTCTCAAACCTTGAAACGGTATCTAGGGAAAATTTCCTCAAGAATTGTTAATAATATTTACACTAAAGCTGATGAAGGATTTAAAGGAAGAAATAGTTTTTCACAAGGTAGTGACAAATTTAAGCAATATTTGTTTATTCCCTATGCGTATTCAATCATAATTCCGTTGTGTGATGCTCTATGGTTATCTATTACGAGAAAAAATCTAGGCTATCTCATTCATCTACCCTTGTGCCTATACACAGCCTGGCTTATTATGTACTACATGGGATTAAACGTAATAGGTATCGTTCCTGAATTAAAAAGTTATGGTGGTGACAAAAAAATTTCCGGATTATGAAATTTGTTAAAGATGAATTTGATACGGCTATTCTTGGTAAAAATGTCTATAAGCTAACTCTAGAAGAGGGAGATAGTCCTACCGAAATCAAGTCTTTATTGGTGTCAATAAAAGACTCGATCGTTTGTTCATTTATTCCAGCTCTAACAGACTATTCAACCTCCTTAGAAAACTTAGGATTTCATTTCATCAGTATAAGAAATACGTATAAATATTCACAGAGCGATCAGGGAATCTTACCTAACCTAGAAGCGAAAGGTTTTGAAATAACTTCTTTTTCTCCTACTGAGACGATAACTGATACAGAAATTGAGCATTTAGCAGTGATTATCGGCAAAGTGAATAGATATTATAAAGACAGTCAAATCCCCCAGGATAAAAGTAAACAAATATACATCCAATGGATAAAAAACAGTTTGTTTCAGGGATTCGCTTCTCGAAGCTTTGTAATTCGCTATAATAAACAGATCGTAGGTATTTGTACAACCAAAATAAAACAAACACATGGAGAGATCGATTTAGTTGGGATTCTTACGGAGCATCAAAATAAAAAATTAGGAAAATATCTCATTGAACAAGCATTGATGTATTTACGCGAAAATAAATTCTATAATCCTTTAGTGGTTACCGCTGGTGAGAATATCCCAGCAAATATATTTTTTCAAAAAACAGGATTTGTAATCGATAAAGTTGAATTGGTATATCATAAACACACAGATATATGAAACAAAAAATTTTTCTGACTGGAGGAGCTGGTTTTATTGGTGCATGTATTATCGACAAGTTAGTGAACATGGGCTATGAAACAGCTTCATTCGATCAACTCGTTAATTTTATTGATAACGAAGCCTATTATAAACAGTGTTTATCAATTAGGAAAAAATATTATCGGCAGCCGTCCAAAATCTATCAAGGAGATATTAGGGATAAGGAAACCTTAGCCAAATCCATAAAAGATTTCAAACCAACAATACTCGTTCATTTAGCAGGGTTATCTATGGCTCGTCCTTTGCCACAATTTGCAAATCAGATGATTCCTATTAACATGAATGGCACGTTTAACGTTCTCGAGATATTTGAAAAGAGTGAAGTGGAAAAACTAGTTTATACGTCATCGAGTATGGCCTATGGACATTTTAAACAAACGCCTCAGAGTGAAAATTTTATTTTGGAACCTGTAAATACCTATGGTGCCTGCAAGGCTGCAGGAGAATATTTTGTTAAGCTAAGTAAAAAAGATTGGCTTATTATCCGTCCAACGTCTGTCTATGGTTTTACCGATTGTGCCAATCGCGTTTCTCAACTTCTGTTAGATGCTGCCTATTTAAAAAAACAAGCTTGGGTAGTCAAAGGTGAAACACTCGATTTTTCCTATGTTGATGATGTAGCTGAAGGGTTTATCCTAAGTATGTTTAATAAAAATGCTAATCATCAAACCTTAAATTTATCAAAAGGCGAGGCAAGGGGAGCTACTGAATTTGCAGAAGTAATAAAAAAATATTTTCCTACATTCACCTATGAAGTTCGAGAACCACAGTCTCAACAAGTGTATCGTGGTCCTCAGGATATTGAAAAAGCTAAAACCTTAATAGGGTTTCAACCTCAATATTCGATTGAAAAAGGGATAGAAAAAATAGTACAACTAACAGAAGAATATAAGTTCTATTCATATAACTAATATGCATATAGATTTCTATAAACATAATCTTTCAGAAGAAGATAAACAAGAATGTTTAGCTGTTCTAAATTCATTATTTATTACTACCGGTTCTCGTGTAAATGAATTTGAAGAAAAATTTGCTACATATACTGGGAATGAATATGCCGTTGGTGTAAATTCTTGTACTGACGCTTTGTTCATCGCCTTAAAATACTATGATATTAAACCCGGTGATGAAATCATAACTACACCAATGTCATTTATAGCTACAGCAAATTCAATTGAATATTGTGGAGCAACTCCTGTGTTTGTAGATGTAGAACCTGATACCGGAAATATAGACGCTAATCATATAGAAGAAAAAATTACCCCCAATACCAAAGCTATACTATTAGTACATCTTTATGGTCAAATGTGTGACATGAAAAAAATTCGCAAAATTGCAGATAAACACAATCTTAAAATAATTGAAGATTGTGCCCATTGCATAGAAGGAATCAGGGATGGCATTCGACCTGGTCAATTAGGAGATATAGGTTGTTTTAGTTTTTATGCAACCAAAAATATTACTTCCGGTGAGGGAGGTGCATTGACCTGTCATGATGCGAAAACCTATGAGTGGTTAAAGAAAGCAAGATTACATGGAATGAGTAAGAACGCAGCAGATAGATATTCCAAAAAATACGAACATTATGACATGGAATTTCTTGGCTACAAATCAAACATGACAAATATTCAAGCTGCTTTACTTATCCATCAACTGGAGCATATTGAAAATTTTCTAGCTCGGAAAGAACAGATAAGTAAAGCCTATGATAAAGGATTAAAACATAATCATAAAATACAAACTCCTGCAGTACTTAAAAACTCTAAGCATGCAAGACATCTGTATACCATTTGGGTGTCAGAATCCAAACGTGATCAGATCTTGCACGCACTCCAAGATGCAGATATTGGGGTAGCCGTAAACTTCAGAGTTATCCAATAGCTGAAAAAATTGGGAACTCAACAATTACAATTCCTTTATATCCTAAATTAACCGATCAAGAAGTTTCCTATATCGTTAAATCAATAGATACTGCTGTTTCTCCATGAAACGATATTTCGCCCTTTTGGTTGGTATAGTCTTATTTTTTGTCCCCTTCTTCTGGCTTAAACCTGGGTTTGTAGACTTAGGTGGAGATGCTTCTCGTCTGTATTTTATAAATCCATTACAAATTGCCAAATATTATCTGGAGCAAAAAAATATGTTGGGAGCTTCTATGTATGCGTTTATTCCGAACTATTATTTTTTATCACTTCTTAAACAGATAATTTCTAGTCCAACAAATCTCATTAATATTTCCCATGGGATTCAACTTTCAGTAGCCTATTTTGCAATGTATTTGTTGGTTAAATTATTACTATCACAGCCTCTGAAGAAGGGGACATTGCTTAGAGAGTGCGTGGCTATCTGTACAGGAATAATGTATCTTGGAATGGCTACAAAATTAGGCTGGATTACTTCATTGGATACTCAAAATCAAATTTTTCTTAATCCACTGATGAGTTACCTCATATTGCAGTTATGTTTGTCTAAAAAAGTAGGCTACTTTTTGTCTATCGTAACAGTGTCATTAATATTTTCTGGTAATTTTGGTTTTTCTAGTATGCCCCAGTTAGTATCATTTTTCCCAGCAACCATGGTATTTATCTGTACTTATCTTATCTATGTACTTAAAAAGCCGATTCCTTGGAAAACGTTATCTATGTTACTTCTGGTATCGGTATTAATTCATGGCTTTCATATTATTCCAACAATTGCATCGGTTATCGATAAAGGTAACAGTATCAACTCATATATTTTTTCTAAGCAAATTCAAGAGAACTTGGGACTTCACTATTTTGATGAAAATCGCCAAACACTTGGGAAATTGAGTGTGGAGTTATTTCAGCCGACAAATTGGCATTTAGGCAGTATAGGCATCTTAATAATTCCGCTAATAGCCTTTAGTGGCTTTCTAGTAAAACGTTCAAGGTTGTTAGCTCTTCTCGGCATTTTTTGGAGTGCGTGTTTCTTTCTTGTAAGCGCAAATATTACCTTGATAGGTGTACGACTCTACCGGCAATTATTTCGCTTACCCGGATTTATAATGTTTCGATCATTTGATGAGAAATGGTACTTTGTTTTTATATTTTTTTACGCACTATTATTTGGTACCTCATTATATTTTCTATTAGAAAAGCGCAAATCTCAGACAGCCCTTTTTCTTAGTGGGATATGTATCCTGGTAACTATATTTAGAATTTATCCATTCTTGATTAATCCATACGAAAAAAGCTTTTTATATCAGTCTAAAAATGTTTCAACTATTTATAAACCCGATACTGATATCGATAAAGCTATAAAATATATCTATCAACTTCCCAACAATGGTAATGTTCTTACCTTGCCACTCACCTTGCCCTACTTCCAAATAGTCTCGGGCAAAGAAGGAGGAGCCTATGTAGGGTTGTCTATGGTGAGACTTCTGGGGAATAAAAAAGACTATCCGGGATTTGGAACTTTTGGCCTCTATAGGAATACTATGCTCGAGGCTTTTAAAAAAAATGATCTGCAAACAATCAAACAAGTGCTGTCCTTACTGAACGTGCGCTACATATTCAGAAATAATGATGAAATGGTTTTGAAAAACTTTCCTAAATTCCCAAATTATAAATACGATATGAATGAGGATATTTCGAGTCTAAATACGCAGGCAGGCTATGATCATATATTCAATCAACTTCAGCTTAAAGATCTTTTTTCAAATGGATTTTTTGAAGTTAAGGAGTTACCTGAGAATATTGTGAGGCCGACACTTTATGTGGCGGATACTATTTATGCTTCTGAATCTGGTGTTATCCAAGGTTCTTCCTTTCGATCAGCGTACATATCTCAAGTAGATTGTCAGAGAAACAATATCTGTAATCAAGATCCTATAGAAGTTCCATCCGTCTATTTTGAAAAAAAATCTTCAGTTGAATATTCAGTTAGTATTAATGCGGAGAATAGTTCAAGGCCATTTTTAGTGATCTTATCGGAGGACTATGACAAACATTGGAAACTAATACTGGATCAAATGCCTGGAACCAGTCCTATGCTAGTAAATGGCTTTGCTAATGGATGGTTGATAGATCCCTCCAAAATTTCGAATAAGCATCTAGTGGGTACGGTTGACTATGAATTTCAAAAATATTTTACCTATGGGTTCTATACATCAATCATCGGTGGAATCTTATTGGTTATTTATATTGGCACACAATTATGGAGAAAAAAAATAAACTAACTACTATTATTCCGATAATCTTTACTGTGGTGGCAGTTGCTGCATTTGTACTAGATTTGATGTATAAGTTTGGTAACCACGATACCCCTTTTATAATCAGTCTTATAAGTACTGTTCTCGTGTTATATATACGAAAAGCTTCCTATAAATATGTTTTCGGTTTAGCCTTAGCAATCGTAAGTTGTATGGGAATGGCTTTTGTTTTTTTTGGTTCCCTTCGGTTGACTGAAAGATTGGGAGAATGGTTTTTTCTTTTATTTGTATTGGGGTTGATTCACTATTGTTTTGCAAAAGAATAATCGAAGACCTCAAAAATTGATATAATTCAATAACATCTATGAAACAGCAAAAATGGAATAATTATTTCTATAGTCATTATAGACCAGAAGGTAATGAATGGGGGATTAAAGATTTAGAAAAATATCGCCTTTGGTATTCTTCTTGGTTACATTTAATTAAAAGTAGATTTCATCTACATTTTAACGATAAGAAGACCTTAGAGCTTGGATGTGGAATTGGGGCTTTAAGTACTTTATTACATGATGAAGGAGCCCAGGCTACAGGCACTGATATAGCTGAGATAATGGTCGAACATGCACAACGTCTTTCACCAACGATCCCTTTTAGAGTGTATGATGTCACTAGATCTTTTCCCACTAACGATACCTTTAATTTTATATTTGCCTTTGAAGTGCTTGAACATATTCCCCAATTAGATCTGGCTTTATCAAATATTTATAACCTTTTGGATAAGAATGGATATTTTATCGCTAGTACACCATATCCCTATAAAAAAAACATGATTGATCCCACACACGTAAACGTTCATTTGCCTGAATTTTGGCAGACAACCATAGAATCATATGGCTTTAGTAAAGTTACCTGTTTACCACTCTCATTTCCGCCACTTATTTGGCGTATACCACCATTTATTAATCCTATAATTCATAGATATATTCCTTTAAAGGGTTTTGTTTCAACTACTTTAATTGTTGCTAAAAAATAATGACATGAAATTCTTACGACATGTACGGAAATATATTCTCTTCGAACTCCTCATACTATTCATTCTCTCTCTGACACCTCTGTTATGGTTTGGAAACGGATCAGTGATAATTGGTCATGACAGTGGATTTAGGTTCAATATCACTCATCACATGGAAATGCTATGGAATACTTTTAACCCTTCAGTAAATACTGGGGTGGACTGGTCTCTGTATAAAGGATTTCTGATAATTCAACTTCCGGAATTAATTCTACAAAACATATTTGGATCGCTAGAAGTTGCTCAACCGTTGGTGTTTATCTTTTGGTTTTTTCTTATGGGTATTTCAATGTATGGGGCGATGCTTTTTTTGTTTCCAGAAAAAAATAAATGGTTTCTTCGACTTTATACCAGTATTTTTTGGATATTTAATTTTTATATATTACAAGCATGGTTTATTGCAGAAAGAGCTAAATTTTCTCTTTATGCAGCCTTACCAGTATCGATCGTTTTATTCATCGCAGTCTTTGAAAAACGGATTTCAGTGATTCGTGGAGCTATTCTCTTTGGATTGCTTTATTTTTTTTGTAATGGGGGAGGATCACCGCCGTTATTTGGAGCCTCAGTTATTGTTTGGTTTCTTACCTGGAGTTTCTTCTCGCTACTAGAGTTAAAAGCTAAAGGTATACCATCCCTAATAAGATCAATATCAATAATTTTTTCTTTTTTGGGAATGTTTTTCCTATTAAATTCATATTGGATCTTGCCCCAAATAGATTTAATTCGTGGTACATATAGTGGCGCTGTTTCATCTGAGGGCGGAGTTGAAGGCATCATTGCCTGGGAGCGAGAAATTAGTAAATTTGCATCGATTCCAAATTTATTACGACTGCAAGGAATCCCTGATTGGTACAATAACGCCTCACATCCATTTTCACAACAATTTCTTCACAATCCATTACTAATATTTTTTAGTTATATTCCTGTGATGAGTATCTGTTTAGGAATTTTGTTTTTTCGAAAGAAAACTTCTCACAGACATAAATATTTTTTATGGCTAGTATTTATTTTACTTGTAGTTGGGCTGTTTTTCAGCGCTGGATCGCATGCTCCAACAGGATTTATATATTTGCTTTTGATGAGAAAAATTCCTGGGTTCATAATATTTCGATCAAGTTTGTATAAATTCGCTCCTGTACTGTGGTTATCAATTATTGTTTTGAGTGGATATTTTCTACAGCTTGGTATCGATCATATGAATAAAATTAAAACTATCGGAGTGATGATACTTGTTGGACTTCTCATTTATCATTTTCCATTCTTCTTCCCAAATTTCTTTCAGTTTTCCTCAGATTTTACAACCAGAGTACATCTCCCATTGTATGTACAATCTATTGCTAGAGAATTAGATCAGAAAATAGATTCTGGTAGGGTGTTGCTTGTCCCTGAACTAGATAAAGGATTTATAAACAAGCCAATAGATACCTACAACTGGGGATACTATAGTTTGGATGCCCTACCAAGAATCATTTCTAACAGAATAATTGTAGCCAATGATTCATCTGATGAAATAGTTCAGGCGCTTTATGATGCTCTTTATCTTAAAGACAAAACAACTTTTTTGCGATTAGCAAACATACTGCGAATAAGTACGATACTGTATCGTGGGGATGTCCAATCATCATTATCATCTTCCTCAAGAGCATTCGATGAAAAATTTCTTCAAGAAATTGCTGGAGAAGCTACTAAATCTGAAGGAGCATGGAGTATCTATAATTTCTCTACGCAGACAGTTGATCCCTATATTCAGGAAGTAATTCTTCCATTAGTAAATGTACCTACGGTGAGCGAGTTTGTTTCCTCGGAGTCGGCGGCAATTACCACGGATTGGAAGACTGCTGACAATCTGCATCCAAAGATGATTGGTTTGCAAGCCGAGTGTTATTTCTGTTCAGAAAATGAATATTCCAAATTTACGCAATCAATATCTCTTCCAGATGCTAAAATTCTTCCTGAATCTTGGCTGTATCCATTTCTAGTGTCGCGGAAATTGACAATACCTTCTACTGCAACTAACACTCAGCAAATCGACAGTTTCTTATCAACTGCATTGTTAAAAGAAAGTGAATACTTGAAGTTAAAGCGCTTAGGCAAGTCACAAGCTGCTCAAGATAAAAGTTTGGCAGAATATAATAGTTACCTTGAAAAAATAATGAAAACTTTGGGTCAATTAGATGGCAGAGACGAAGATATTTATACATCACGTGTACTAGGATTTTTACGAAAACAAGCGGAATCTGGTACAGATGAAGTACAAACATTTACTCGCACAATTATATCTGAACTAGAAAACAAACTTTGGGTTTCCGATCAAAAATATTATCGTTACGGAATAACCGTTCCCATGAAGGGAACCTATCGTATTCAGACGGCAAGTTCTGTCACTTCTTTATCAGTAAATGACAAAGTGATACAAAATGGTGTTCTCAATACGTATGAATCTGGATATTATCGGATCGTAGTTCCACGTCATTCTGATATGCCCCCAAAAATATTTTTCAGTTTTATTAATTCAGATAGTTCTGTTCTCACTAATAAACCTCGTAATATATTCATATTTCCTTATACGTTTGATACTCGATGGAAATTAACTTCATCTGGCTATAAAACTGCCCTTCATGTACCAGTAAATGGCTATGCAAACGGATGGATTGCACCTTCTGAAACAACTGAACTTCCAAAAATTGAATATGCACCACAAGTTGCCTTTTACAAAGGATTATTTATAAGTGGATTAAGTTTGGTAAGTAGTCTTATTTATCTAGTTTTAATGTAATTCTATGAATTTCTTTTTTGCGGCCGGTGATGCTCCTTTTTTCTTCCTTGAACAATTACAAGGGTTATCGTTTTTACCCGAGGTTTGGAGGAGTAATGAAGAATTTGGAATAAGTGCTTTGCCATCTTTATGGATAGATTATCCCTTTAGAGTTATTACTTATTTACTCTATCGATTGGGACTATCATGGTTTTTGATTGACAAAATATGGTGGTTTGTTGTGTTTAGTATTGCTATTTTGGGAATGTATACACTTTGTAAACACCTAAAAATATCTCACTATGCTTCTTTATTCGGTTCCCTGATCTATACAACTAATACATATATTTTATTGTTGTTTGATGGTGGACAATTAGGAGTCTCACTCGCTTATTCGCTTGTTCCATGGGTTTTATATTCAGCACTTATTTACTTCCGAAAACCTAAAAAATTACTTTTTCATTCTGTTGCGACTGGAATGCTGGTATCATTTTTGGTCTTATTGGATATTCGTCTGGCATTCATAACCTTACTTCTCCTGGTCTTGTTAACTTCTTTTCTAGTATTCAGAAAACAGTTGAAAATAACTCAGTATAGTCTTTTAATACCGTGTATTTTGATCGTGCTAAATGCTTTTTGGATATTACCCACAATCGTATTTAAAGATAGTTTAGCTGTGAGTTTTGTTCAAAAAACTGGTATATCAGGTTTATCTTTTTTCAGTGTCGCTGATTTTAGTCACTCACTATCAATGCTACATCCAAATTATCCTGAAAATTTATTTGGGAGAGTTTACTTTTTTAAACCTGAATTTTTAATAATTCCGATTCTAGCTTTTAGTATTTTCTTACAAGAGTCACCAGCACCAATTTCCATATTTTTCGGTGTAATTATCTTACTTGGTGCTTTTTTGGGGAAGGGAGTACAGGAACCGTTAGGAACGGTATATGAATGGTTGTATGCGCATGTGCCGGGATTTTTTTTGTTTCGTGATCCTACCAAGTGGTATGTCTTAACTGCCTTAGGATATTCACTCCTACTGCCTCAATTTACAGACTATGTATCAAAAAAATTATTTAAAGGAATTATTATTGTTATTCTTCTATTTTGGATATTCTCTTTACGACTAGTTTTCTTGGGTAAAGTTACTGGCAATGTAACTCCTCCGGTTATAACCCACGATTATGAGACACTTAAAAATGTCTTAATAGCTGATAATGATTTTGGTAGAACGCTATGGTTTCCTACAGTTGAACGCTTTGGATATTCAAGCGCTCTCCATCCGAGTTTAAGCTCAGCATCTGTTTTTTCTGAAAGCTCGCCAGCAGGAATAATTAGGGAATTACAACTAAATAACAATCTTACAAAAATCAAAAGTGCTGGCGTATCATATATTATCGTCCCAGAGGATACAGAACATAAAATCTTCATAGATGATTATACTTATAAGGAATCTCTACGGGAAATGATTATTTCGGAACTAGACAGACATACTGATCTCCAAAAACTTTCTAGTTTTTCTAGATTAGCAGTCTATAAAGTGATTGAGCATGATAGCCTTTTTAGCCTAAACACAGTCATTATCGGAAACGTTAAATACGGCCATAACAGCTGGACTATTCCTCTACCTAATAGGGAAGATACTAGTATTTTGACAACTTTAATTGCCTTTGATCCAAATTGGCGATTAATCGTCGATAATAAATCATTCGAACCAGTTGAAACTGGGCAACATCTTATGAATTTTATGATTACCTCTGGTGAATCACAGACAGGTACACTCTATTATCTTCCTAATCGGGTTGCCGCTTGGGGAGCTATTATATCTGGGACAGGTTTCATTATCTGTTGTCTCTCATTGATAGTTTTTTGGAGAAAATAAAATGTTAATTGTAGTGTTTTATCATCTATCTATATTTTTTGTAGGACTCTGGCTCTACAAAACTTTCTTTTCTGGAATAAAAGACCTATTATTTTCGGTGACTATCATTATCACCCTAGGGTTATTAGTCTCACTTCCGCTAACCTATGCAATAGCCTGTCTATTATCTTCAATGAATGATCCCTTGTTTTTGGCGGTGTCACTTTTTACAATTATCAGCTTCGCATTAACCTGGATGAAAAGAAAAAAAATATTCAAAAATATTTCTTTACAAGGTCTCTCACTTCCTGATGTTTTTGCCGTGATAATTTCCTTATCTGTGGCTACTTATATTATGTTTAAGACCTTTAAAGTTAGTAGTAATGGAACGCTTCAAATTGCCAGAAATGCCGTATTTGATTTTGGTCATGCACTTTCAATCTTGCGTTCAATGTCTTGGGGACAAAACATTCCCTATACATCACCATTTATTGCAGGGACTGAACATCCGTATCATTTTCTTTTTCAATTCTGGTCGGCGTTATTTGAGCATTTTGGTCTTCCACTAAATTATGCAGTAAATCTTCCTAGTATTATTGGATTTAGTTTGTTTTTATTAGTAGTCTATTCGCTTGGGAAGAGAGTATTCGGAAAGGCGAGCATTGGTCTAGTTGCGCTGATTGGTTGCATTTTCCATGGAGGATTAATGTTCATTCCATTTTTTCAAAAGTTTGGAATAAACCTTACTTCTATTCTTCACAATCCAAATTATCTTTTTGCAGGACCATTCGACGGATCAATCTATTCGCTGTTTTTTACCTTAAATGTGTTTGTAAATCAACGACACTTGGGTATTTCTTTGGCGTTTTTCTTTCTTATATATATACTGTTCCATCAGTATTTAGAAGAAAAAAAGTTACATACCCCAATGATCTTTGTGTTCTCTCTACTAGTCGGCATGCTTACCTTATGGCACATTGTTTTGACTGCAGGTCTATTAGTATCTTTACTACTTACCTTAATTCTCAAAAGAAGGTGGCGAGACGGGTTTATATTATTTTCTAATGCTACTTTTATAACTCTCCTATTTATTCGTCCCTGGCTGCCTTACATCTCTAGAGGAGTAATTCATTTTTTTACAGGTCCAAAAGGATCTGTCGTTAGTAGTGAAGGACAGAGTCATCCTTTTTGGCTGGTGGAATTTTTTCTGGCCAATTATGGAATTTCACTAATTTTTATACTAGTAGGTTTGTTCAAACATAAGAAACCGAGAGGGGTTTTTTTACCGATGTTTTTGCTGGTGGCGATATTTATGGTTATTAATATTCCACTCGGTGTAATCGACCAAAAGTTCCTGAATGTGTTTCTGGTGGTAACCAGTTTTTTTGCTGCAGCAGGTATTGTATATCTTGGGGAATTACATAAAAAAATTACCCGTATACTCTACCTAGGACTGCCCCTATTGTTTCTGTCAGGAATAATAGATTTTATGGTTATCAAAAATGATTACATGTTTCCTGTTGATCTGACGACCTATGGATCAATTGTTTCATTTATAAATCAGAATACTCCCAAAAATGCAGTTTTCCTTTCCTACGAAGATATTTTTGATCCAGTAACCTTAGCAGGAAGAAAAAACTATTACGGGTTTTTTAAAATACCTGCGAGTCTCCTTACAGAAGCTGATAACGCCAGGGCTGATAGAATTAGAAATGTTTTTGAGGTGGAAGATAGTGAGAGTCTTCGTTATGCTGTTGCTGATACTGAGGTTGATTATATTATTTTACCTCCCCAAGATAAAAAAGATTTCCCTTACACTATTAACAGGCCATTACTCGAAAAAACGTTTCCAGTGGTTCTAGATGATTTCAATCATCTTGTCTTGGATGTGCGAGAATAAAATAATGTTAGTTTTTCGATTACGTAATCTTGCTCTGTATGAGTCATCCCGACGAAGAAAGGTAAAGAGACAACTTCTTTGGCAACTCGTTCTGAGACCGGCAATTTTTTCTTAGGAAGTTCTTTGTAAGCTGGTTGTTTATGTACCGGAACAGGATAATGGATTGAACTATGGATGCCTTGCTCTTCTAAAAAATTTATAAGTTTTTCACGTTGTTTGGTTTGAATTACATAGAGATGATAGACATGTTTTCTATCAGGAAATTCTTGTGGAAGGGTAATAGGAAGATCACTCAGTAGTTCAGTATATCTCTTTGCCAGAGATCGTCGTTCTTCTGTCCAGGTATTAAGATGTTTAAGTTTAATTGAAAGGATTGCTGCTTGTATCGTATCAAGTCTACTGTTATAACCCTTTACTGGATGACGATACCATCCGTTCCTTCCGATATTTCGCAGTAGTCGAACATTTTTTTCTACCAGAGTTGAATTAGTTGTTACAAATCCACCATCACCAAAAGCTCCCAAATTTTTACCTGGATAAAAAGAATAAGAACAAGCGTCTCCATAGGTTCCTAAGGTTTTATTTTGATAGGTTGCACCGTGTGCTTGAGCGTTATCCAAAATAAGTTTGAGCTTATATTTTGAAGCTAATTTCTGTAACTTTTTGAGATTTGCAGGTTGTCCATAGAGGCATACCGGGAGAAGAGCTTTTGTCTTTTTGGTGATCATTTTTTCTGCCGATTGAGGGTCGAGTGTTAATGATAAAGGGTCTATATCTGCAAATACGGGAATAGCATCTGCATAAGTTATTGCAAGAGCACTGGCAATAAAGGTATGGGCTTGGGTAATAACTTCGTCACCTGGTTTAATCCCACAAGCTTTGAGAGCCAGGAGGATACCATCAGTACCATTTGCGACTCCAATTCCGAACTTAGCTCCTTCATACTTAGTAAATTCTTTTTCAAACTGTTCCTCTTCTTTTCCTAAAATAAATCCATTGGAGTCGATAACATTCTCAATTGCCTTGAGTATCTCTGTTGTTAGGGGTTTGTGAATACGTGATAAATCTACAAAGGGAACTTTCATAACATCGGTACAGGCTGGCCATTTTTGGTTAAAGATTGTTGAGCAGCTTCAAGCATTGTAACAATCCGTAAACCCGCTTCACCCCCAGTAATTGGTTTTGCATTTCCTAAGATACACTCAACGAAGTGTTCACACAATACATGTAAGGCTTCTTCATCGCCAATATGCGGTGATTCGATATTACCTACTCGATAGCGATATTTGCTCCAACTAATATTTTCCTGATTTTGTTTGTAACGAATACTTCGGTCATAGATTTTTATTTTTTCAATTGGTTCCATGTCGTTGTAAGCAATCATTTTCTGATACCCAGATAATAAAATTGTCCTAAGTTTTACTGGAGCTAACCAGTTTACATGAATATGTCCGAGCAAACTTCCTGGGTAACGGACTGTCACATACACCACATTTTCAATATCTTTTCTAATATGAGAAGCACCGATAGCAATAATTTCAGTAGGATTTTGATTCAACAGATAGTCCATGATTGATAAATCATGGGTTGCTAAATCCCACAATACATTGGTGTCGTTTTGAAATAAACCCAAATTAGTACGAACTGAATCAAAATAAAACAATTCACCTATCTCTTTTTTTAATATAAGTTGTTTCATTTTTTGGACAGCGGGATGATATACGAAGGTATGATCAACCATCAACACAGTTTTCTTTTTTTCTGCAATACTCACCAATACTTTTGCATCTTCAACTTTTGCAGTCATAGGCTTTTCTACTAAAACATGTTTTCCAGCTTCGAGAGCCATTTTGGCTAGGGGAAAATGGGTTTTTACCGGAGTTGCAATAATAACCCCCTGAACTTTTTTACTATTTAATACATCCTGAAATTTAGTTGTGGTCTTTATATTAGGGTACAGTTGATTGATCTTCTTTAAACGCTTTTTATCGAGATCACAGACATATTGAATTGTTGATTCGGGTATCGTGGAAAAATTGCGAATAAAATTGGGACCCCAGTAGCCGGCTCCGACAATTGCTACTCCTACTGTAGTTTTCTTTTTCATATTCTGTTAACAGATGATACAATCTAGTCTATGACGAATCAACAGACATGTATTGTAACCGGTGGTGCAGGCTTTATTGGATCGAACTTAGTTGATTTTTTATTACAAAAGGGATTCAAAGTAATTGCTATAGATAATTTAATAACCGGATCATTAAATAATCTTACTTCCGCCCAAAAAAATTCTTTATTCAGATTTATTCAACACGATGTTAGCGAAGAGATCCATCTTGATGAACCAGTTAACTATATCTTTCATTTTGCTTCACCTGCATCAGTCATAGATTATCAAAAATTTGCAGAAGAAACAGCACTGGTTAATTCTGTGGGAACCAGAAATATGCTCCAGTTAGCCAAAGAGAAACAAGCGACGATATTATTTGCTTCAACTTCTGAAGTATATGGTGATCCGAAAGAACATCCCCAAAAAGAAAGCTATTGGGGAAATGTTAATCCAAATGGGATCAGATCATGTTATGACGAGTCAAAACGTTATGGTGAAATGATCGTTCAGCTATATCATAGAAAATTCGCGGTAAATACGAGAATTATTCGAATTTTTAATACCTATGGACCACGAATGCGTCCAACCGATGGAAGAGTTATTTCAAATTTTGTAAACCAGGCATTACAATCAACGCCACTAACGGTTTATGGAGACGGAACTCAAACCAGATCATTTTGTTTTGTAACAGATTTAGTTAATGGTATTTGGCGGGTAATAGAGACTCAAACATTAAACGGGGAAGTAGTTAATCTGGGAAATCCGGAAGAATATACGATGGCAGAACTAGCCACACAAATTAAAAAAATGACTGGGAGTAGTAGTGAAATTGTTCACCAACCATTACCTCAAGATGATCCATTAGTGAGACGACCAGATATTTCCAAGGTAAAGTCAGCGACTGGATGGGAACCTCATGTGCAGTTAGAGGAAGGTTTAAAACAAACCATAGCCTATTATTCTTCATTATGAAAATACAGGATGTTGTCTTTGGATCTTTAGTAATTATCCTGTTAATTTTTTATAAAAGGCGAATAGCTGTTTCTGTTGGTCTGCTGTGTTACCTTGTTGCGATACCATTATATATTCGTTGGGTTTTCTTTAGTGCAGAAAGACTGGTTATTTATGGTTCATTATTACTTCTTCTATCATTTCTTATTCCCAAATCGCTAAAGAATGCGATAAAATAACATAATATGAGAATACTCGTAACCGGAGGTGCAGGATATATTGGAAGTCACATGGTACGGATGTTGCACCAAAAAAACATCGAAACTGTTGTTCTTGATAGTTTAGAACACGGTCATAAAGAGGCTATTCCAGATTCTGTGCGCTTAATAACTGGAAATATTGGTGATCGGGAACTTCTTGATAAGATTTTTGCTGAACAATCTTACGATGCTGTCATTCATTTTGCTGCCTATTTATCAGTTGAAGAATCCGTAAAAGACCCTGTCAAATATATGACCAATAATGTGATACGTCCTGTATCTATCTTGGATGCTATGGAGCAGGCTAAAGTGAAATATTTTATCTTTTCCTCGAGTGCTGCGGTGTATGGCTTCCCAAGTATCGTTCCTATCCCTGAGGATCATCCTAAAAATCCATCTAGCCCTTATGGGTTGTCCAAATTGACTTTCGAACATCTTTTACATGTCTATAGTCGAAAGAATACTATTGAATCAATCAGCCTGCGCTACTTCAATGCTTGTGGTGCTTCATTTGATGGTAAATATGGTGAAAGTCATGATCCTGAAACGCATATTATTCCGCTAGCTATTAATACGGCTTTAGGGAAAAGAAATGAGTTCTATTTATATGGAACTGACTACGAGACCAGAGACGGGACGTGCGAGCGTGATTATATTCATGTCGAAGATTTGGCTAGTGCTCATCTTGCTGCATTGGATGCATTAATGAATGGGCATCAAACAAGTGTATATAATGTCGCTACCGGAAAAGGGGCAACCAATAAAGAAGTGGTAAATATTGTTAAAAAAATTACCGGAAAAGATTTTCCAGTATTAGAAAAGCCACGTCGAGCTGGTGATCCGAATATTTTGGTTGCGGATCCAGGAAAGATAATCAATGAATTAGGTTGGCAGCCTCAGCATTCCGAAATAGAATCTATCATCTCTTCCGCATGGAAATGGCATGAGAGTCATCCAAATGGATATTCTTCGTGAATTCCAGGTAGAATGTCTTTATGATCATTGGCATTGATATCAGTCAGATAGTGTATAAAGGGACCGGCGTAGGGAGATATGTTGAGGAAATAGTTAGCAAAATAATAAGTCAGAACGATAATAACTCTTATATCCTCTTTGGCTCTTCACTCAGACAACGAAACGTCTTTGTAGACTTTTATAACAACCTTTCATCTTCAGTGAAACATAAAATCACCTTAAAAGTCTTTCCATTTCCACCTTCCATATTGGATCTATTGTGGAATAGGTTGCATATAGCCCCGATTGAATGGTTTATTGGACCAGTTGATGTATTTTGGAGTAGCGATTGGACTCAGCCTCCGTTAAATAAGGCTAAAGGTATTACCACTATTCATGACCTAACTATTTTTAAATTTCCAGAAAGCTTTCCAGAAAAAATTGTTACTGTCCATAAAAGGAAATTAGTTCAATCAAAAAAAGAGTGTTCATATTTTTTATGTGATTCACAAACCACTAAAAATGATGTGCACGCACTTCTTCAGATACCCTTAGAAAAGATGATGGTCATTTATCCGGGATATAAAATAATTTAATACTTATGAATATAGCTATAGATGGATATGAAGCGAATCAATTGCACAGAGTGGGCATAGGTGAATATGCCTATCAGATAGTCCGACATCTTCATCTACTGCTTCTAAAATCAAAAAATCTGTCTGCTACCCTGTATCTTCCAGAAAACCCGTTAGTGGATATGCCACCGCAATCGCCTCATTGGCGATATGCCCTACGAAAACCAAAAAAATTATGGACCTTTGGTGCTCTACCGTTTGGAATAATGACGCAGATTCCCCGTCCAGATGTTATCTTTTCACCGACGCATTATATTCCACGTTTTGTGCCCATTCCACGAGTTATGTCGATTATGGATTTATCATTTCTAACCTATCCTGATTTATTTCGTAAAAAAGATTTGTATCAATTGGTACAATGGACTGAATATTCTGTGAGACATTCTCGAGCAATTTTTACAATTAGTGAATTTAGTCGGAATGCTATAATAAAACAGTATCAGATTGACCCTAAGAGGGTAATCGTTACCTATCCAGGATTGATTATGAAGAAACAAGATCAGACTACTAAGACATCTTTAAATCTACCAAATCCGTACATCTTGTCTGTAGGAACTATTCAACCTCGCAAAAATTATGAAAAATTGATACAAGCATTTTCAGAATTAAAAAAGACAAATCAGTATAAAGATCTTGAGTTAGTAATTGTGGGAAAGAAAGGCTGGCTGTATGAATCAATTATCGAAGCACCACAAAAGTATGGAGTAAATGACTATGTTAAATTCTTGGACTTTGTACCGGATGAAGATTTGCCTGGGTTATATTCGAATGCCGAATGTTTTGCCTTAGTTAGTTTATATGAAGGCTTTGGTCTGCCAGTATTGGAAGCTATGGCAAATCAATGTTTGGTAGTAACGAGTAATGTGTCTAGTTTACCTGAAATAGCAGGGGATGCAGGTATTTATGTTGATCCTGAAAAGCTAGATAGTATAGTAAAAGGACTAACCCAAGCATTACAAGAAAAAAAGGATACGAGTGCTAACAAGAGAATTGCCATTGGGAAAGATAGAATAAAACTATTCTCTTGGGAAAAAGCAGCTGAACAAACACTAGATATTTTAGAAAAAGTTGGCAGTGGAGAATTATAATATGAGAATTTTTATCGATTTCTGGGTATATTTGGCAACTATAGCTGGCTATATTCCTAGTCACACAATCCGCTTATTTTTATATCGGTACTTCTTTAGAATGAAAATCGGAAACGATTCTTCTATTCATTGGCGTGCTGAATTTAATCTGCCGAGTGGTATAGAAATAGGTAGTAACACCATCATTGGTAATGACGCATTTCTGGACGGAAGATTTAAAAGAAAATGGAATAATGGAGAAGGAAAAATTTCACGATATATCAATGATTTTCTGAATCCAAAAAATAAACCACTACGAATAGGCAATAATGTTTCTATAGCGGGAGAAGTTCGTATATATACCATGGAACACGATATTGATAGTCCAAATTTTGAAGAAGTGGGAGCACCTGTTGTCATAGATGACTATGTGGTCATTGGTACACGGGTAACAATCCTTCCAGGAGTACATATAGGTAAAGGAGCAGTAATTGCTTCTGGTGCAGTCGTTACCAAAGATGTTGAGCCCTACTCGGTCGTGGGTGGTGTCCCTGCCAAAGAGATAAAAAAGCGTTCTCAGGATCTTCGATACACCCTTAAATTTGCAAGGTTGTTTCAATAACATGCGTTTTCAATTTCCTTCAGAAAAAATTTATCTTGCTCAATCAAATATTCCTAAAGCTGGTCGAGGTGTCTTTGCAAACAAAGAGCTAGCAAAGGGAGAAATTTTTGAAATAGCTCCGGTTATTGAACTCCCATCAATAGATATCCCCTCTATACAAAAGACTCTCTTACGAAACTATTATTTTACTTGGGGGAAGAATCGAGAGCTCTTAGCTATAGGTTTAGGGTATTCATCATTGTATAATCATTCCTATGACAAGGCGAATGCTACGTATGTGAAAAATATCCCAGAAAAAAGTATCGAATACACAGCTTTACAAACTATACATAAAGATGAAGAAATATTAGTAAATTACAATTTTGGTAACCCAGAAGATAAATCACCATTATTAATTTCTGATATTCCTTTACCGTAATTCTGAATCTATGGATCTTTCTATTATTATCCCGAGTTACAATACCAAGGAGCTTCTTGATAGATGTCTGGCCTCATTATCTTCCCCAATCAAGAATAAGTCGTTACAGATTGAGGTTATTGTTGTCGATAATAATTCGACAGATGGGTCTCTAATCATGGTAGAAAAAAAATATCCCGAAGTAATAATCATAAAAAATAAGCAAAATGTGGGGTATGGTAAAGCTAATAATATGGCGATAAAAAGAGCTAAAGGAGAACACATTCTCTTGTTAAACTCTGATTGTGTTGTAAAAGAGAAAGGGATTGAACATTTATGGGAATGTTCTAAAAGTCATGGGAAGGTATCCTTTATAGGTGGTAAATTGTTTAACGAAGATGGATCTCCTCAGCAGTCAGCGGGGCCGTTTTATGACTTGTCTGTCATACTATTCATGCTGTTTTTTAAAGGTGATCAGTTACATATTACCCGCTATTCGCCCGATCAGGAGCGAGAAGTTGATTGGGTTTCAGGTGCCTGTCTCATGGGGGCAAAAAGTGCATTCCTTGATATAGGATTATTCGATGAGTCTATCTTTATGTATATGGAAGAGATTGATCTTTTGTTTCGAGCCAAGCAAAAAGGCTACAGTGTTTGGTTTTGTCCTCATGCGGAATTTATTCACACTGGTGCGGCAAGTTCTGGAAATAAACGTGAACCTGTAGTACAAATATATCGAGGTCTAGATTATTTCTATGCACATCACTATTCAGCCTCAAAAAGATCAATCTTACGAATGCTTTTACGGGTAAAAGCTTGGTTTGTTATAGGGATTTGTGGGATAATAGGGAAGAGTGACATAAAAGATTTGTATGCAAAAGCTCTGGCAGTTTTGTCGTGAAAACTTTTTATTTCTCCTTGGAGTTTTCTTTGTCGTATTTATTCCACTGTTTCCCAAGCGTCCGTTGCTTGACGTTGTAGGGACCTGGGTGGATGTTCGACTTGAAGATTTTTTGGTATCGATAACCTATGCAATCTTAGGTTTTCAATTCTTGCGCAAAAGGAATATCTTTAAGACTCCACTAACGTTACCAATAACCCTCTATTGGATTGTTGGACTATTAGCGCTCATTAATTCATTAATTTTTATCGGTCCATACCTTCCTGGGTTTTTCCCAAAAGTTGCCACATTGTATTATTTGAGGGGAATAGAATACATGGGAATGTTTTTCCTAGGATTTTGGGCTCTTCGTAAAACAGACAAACAACTTCCTATCTTGATAACTTTTTTGGCCCTAACTGTCTTTTCTGTATTTATCTATGGCGTCGGTCAAAAATATAAAGGATGGCCGGCTTTTTCAACCATGAATGAAGAGTTTGCAAAAGGAATACCTTTGAAATTACCTCCGACAGCTCGTGTTATGTCTACCTTTGCTGGTCACTATGATTTGGCAGCCTATTTGGTATTAGTTATCCCTATTTTAGGAAGCATGATTTTTGTGGTGAAGAACAAGTTCTATCAGTTGCTACTATTAGCTACTACAGTCTGCGCATTTGTATTATTGTTATTTACTGCTTCCCGTATTTCATTTGGCGTGTATCTGATTACCATGAGTGCTATGTTGTGGTGGCAGAAAAAAAGATGGCTGATAATCCCCGTAGTTATTGTCAGTATTATTGCTGTTAATTTTGTAAGTGGAGCATCTGAACGTTTTCTTAAAACCTTTAGATACGACGATGTTATTGTAGATTTATCAACAGGGAAGCCGATAGGTACGTTGGAAAAGTTAGAAGGTGGCAATGCTGTACTTCAGCCAATAGCTTCCCCAGATCAAGAAAATCTTCCCAAAGGAAGTGGCTATATAAATGCTCCAATATCTGGTACAACCTCAGGAACTATAAAAACTGTTGAATTGGTAAAGAAAAAGAATTTGGCTTCAGGATCAGGAGATGTGGCGACTGTATCAGGAAGTTTTCTGGTTCAGAAGGCCTTTGTATTAGACATTTCAATTACTACTCGGTTTCAGGGAGAGTGGCCGCATGCCATCGAGGCATTTAAGCGAAATGTTTTGTTGGGAAGTGGATTTTCATCGATATCGTTAGCTACTGATGGGAATTATCATCGACTACTTGGTGAGACGGGATTATTAGGGGCGGTAAGCTTTTTGGGAATTTTTATCTTTTGTTTTTATTGGTTCTTTAAAAAGAAACATGAGATGAAGGGATTAGAAAAGGCATTCATTATTGGCGTATTTGCTGGAGTAGTAGGTTTGCTTTTTAATGCTATCCTTATCGATGTTTTCCAAGCTTCCAAAGTAGCTTTTACCTTATGGTTGTTGATAGGATTTGCCATGGCTATTCTTAGCAACTACCCGTTGGGGGAATCTTATGCAGATGTATTACGTAGATTTTTTGTTAATAAAAAAGCCTTTGTCATTTACCTATTTATCGCCGTTTTCATGATTTATGGAGATTCCATCTCACATTATTTTATCGGTGATGATTTTACTTGGTTGCGGTGGGCAGCAGAGAGTAAAATTTCTAGTATTCCAGGATTTTTTACGTCGGCCGCAGGATTCTTTTATAGACCGATTCCAAAATTGTGGTATTTTGCATTATTTACTGTCTTTTGGTTAATTCCTCAGGCCTATCATGTCGCTTCAATTGGGTTGTTTGGATTATCTGCTTTGTTACTGATATCGATCCTCGGTCATTTTAGAGTAAATAAAATGATTATTTTCTTACTCATCTGTTTCTATTTAACCATGTCAATTCATCATGAGTCTTTATATTGGATATCAAATCATAGTCACCTTTTGGGTTATACCAGCCTTCTGGGTTCGATATATATTTTTATATCCTATTGGAGTGGGAAGTTAACGCGTCGATTTTGGTATCTTATAGGTGCGTTGTTACTAGTAATCTCCTTGTTCTCTTATGACATTATGGTGGTGGCGCCATTTATGTTGATCCTGTTTGGTGGAGTTATTTATAAAAAATGGAATGAGTCATTACCCTTTCTGTTATTAATCCCAGTCTATCTATTATTACGATCTTTTTCAGGTGCGGTCCCTCCATCAGGAGATTATGGTTATAATCTTGCTCATCTAATTCCTAATGTGGTTGCAAATAGTCTTGGGTATACACTTTCCATTATCGTGGGACCGAAAGCTATAGAAGTTCTGACTGTACTTAGAGAACAATTCAGATCACAAATCGGCTTATTTACTATTTTTGGCGGACTGGCGTCTCTTGGTGTAATTGGGTTTATCTACAGTAATAGAAAAAAATTATTCAGACAACAATTATTAGTTGTATTATTCTGTTGCTACATTTTGTCTCTTATTATGTATCTAGGTCTCGGTGGAATAGCTGAACGCTATTCATTATATGCATCAGGATTTTTTATCCTGTTTACTGGAATATTACTAGATCAAGTATGGAAAAAATTCTCTTCAGTGATTATCAAGTCCAGTATTGTGGTGATTATTGTACTGTTGAGTCTATGGAATTATTCGGAATTGAAGCGCTTAGGAAAAGAATGGAAGTTTGCATCTCATGTTACGGAAACAACCTTACAAATCATGAAGAAAAATTTCTTTCCACTAACAGAGCACAAAACGTTTATTTATGTAAACACACCGACTCGGTACGGAAGGGCCTGGATTTTCCCTACGGGATTAAATGATGCCTTATGGCACATGTATCGGCAAAGTCCCTTTGATGTTGTTCAACTATCATCAGACGATGCCGCTTTTGCCTATCCACAAAAGAAGGATTCAGCCAAAATAATTTTTGAATTTGATCAGAATTACAATTTGCAACAGGTGGTAAAAGAAGAACAAAAAAATTGATATAAAGATATATGGGAAGTTTTATAGAAATAAACGATACTTTGCAAATTACTAAAGAACAAGGATTTCCAGCAGAATTGGTATATGAAACCCATCTTTTGAAGCCATTTACAGCTGAACAATTTGCAGGAAAAATATTTTCCTTTAAAAATAAAAAAGATATACGAATGTACAAATTACCACCTGTAAGAAATTTCTTAGTAGAAAATATAGACGGAAAATGGTTGTATTGGGGATTAGTTCATATCGTAGAGATTACCTATGATACCCTTCAAAAGGTTACCTCAGGAAAATTTACTATTTTGTATATTTACACTCCTGAAGAGATGAAAACTGCCTATAAATTAATTGATAGAAAAGCTGAACAGAATTTTTTTAATCAATGAGAAAGAAAACTTTTACTATAATTTTAGGGTTCATTTGTATTTTGGGCTTTGCCTTGCGTACCTATAAACTAAATAACCCAATCGGTGATTGGCATAGCTGGAGACAAGTAGATACAGCAGCCGTTGCCAGAAACTTTATCAAGTTTGGTGTTGATCCTTTACATCCTCGTTACGATGATCTGTCAAATATTCAGTCAGGAAAAGATAATCCCCAAGGGTGGAGGATGGTTGAGTTTCCAATATATCAATTAGTATCTTATTCAGTATTTAAAATAATTCCCGGAATCACCATTGAGGAATCATTACGACTTGTTAGTATCTCAGCTTCAGTATTATCCATAGCGTTAGTTGGACTGATTGCAAAAAAGCTTTCTAGTAGCGTTGTAGGACTGGGGTCTGCACTAGTACTAGCAATACTTCCATACAGTGTGTATTACGGTAGAACGATTCTTCCAGAACCTTTCATGGTGAGTATGTCGATGATTTCTCTATATTTAGCTTTAGTTTCTCAGGATCTAAGGGGGCAAAAAAAGTTTTTATTGTTATTTGCATCTGCTTTAGGGGCATCTTTGGCCTTACTCGTTAAACCATTTGCGGTTTTTATGTTGCTTCCTCTACCATTTCTATTCATTTCAAGCTTAGGAATTACCTGGATGGGAATGGTCATCAGTGGGATATCTGCTTGTATAGCAGTAATCCCGCTATTACTTTGGCGTCAGTGGATCACTCACTATCCCGAAGGTATTCCCGTCTATACGTGGTTGTTGAATGAAGGAAATATCCGGTTGAAAGGTGCGTGGTTTCACTGGTTGTTTGCTGAACGAGTTGGTAAACTAATCCTCGGATATTGGGGGGTAGTAGTCCTAGTTCTCGGGATACTCAAGAAAAAAGAACACCGAGAAGGTCTGTTTTATTCTTTATTCTTACTTGGTGGATTAGCCTATTTCGTTATTGTTGCGAGGGGAAATGTTCAGCATGATTATTACCAAATTCCCATAATACCGATTATTGCTTTTTATATGGGACTAGGTGGAGATTGGTTTATCCATCCGCCAAAAGAGTGGGGAAAGGTATCATCGAGAATTGTCGGAATTGTAATTCTTGGATTTATGTTGGCTTTTTCTTGGTTTGAAATACGCGGCTTTTACTGGATTAACCATCCTGAAATTGTAGAAGCTGGAAAAGAAGCAGACCGTATCTTGCCACCAGACGCTAAGGTTATTGCTCCCTATAATGGTGACACTACCTTCCTATACCAAACAAATAGACAAGGTTGGCCTATCGGATTTGAAATTGAGAAAAAAATTGAACAAGGCGCACAGTACTACGTCACTGTTTCTCCTACAGATGCAGATGGTGAAACAAAAGATCTTGCTAGTAGGTATGTAGTTTTGGAGCGAAATGAACGATTTGCCATTATTGATCTCACCAGAAAGAATGAATAATCATGACTATCCTTTTTGTTTCGGCTATTCTCCCGTATCCTTTATTTTCTGGAGGACAGGTTCGGGTATATAATCTTCTCAAACGATTATCAAAAGAACATACAATTTTATTATATTCCTTTATCCGAAACGAAGAAGAACGAATCTATCTTAAAGAATTAAATTTCTGCAAGGATATACAAGTTGTTATGCGCGGGCACGCTTGGCAACCTCGTTATGTCTCCAAGTCACTATTTAACTCCTATCCATTATTAATGAATTCATACAATATCTCTGCTATGCGTGAACTGATCGCCAAGGGATTAGAAGATTATCATGTCGATCGTATACATATTGAACCTGGGTATGTGTGGCCATGTCTTCCTTCTACGAATATTCCTATCATTGTGAATGAACATAATATCGAACACACGGTATATCAGGAATATGTTGATAGATATCAATATCCTATTGTAAAACAGTTGATGCAAGCAGATGTCCAGAAATTAAAAAAATGGGAAAAAATTATCTGGAATAAATCAAGTTATGTGATAACTGTGTCTAATGAAGATGCAACGGAAGTGAGAAAAATTAAAAAAAACAATGTAGAAGTTATTCCCAATGGTATTGATCAAGATTTTTTTATATTTCGTCCCAAGGAACGGATTACAGAGAAATTTACTTGTTTATTTGTAGGTAATTTCCGATGGATTCAAAACATTGATGCAGTAAAATTTTTACTTTCAGATATTTGGCCTATTGTTGCGTCTAAATACCCCGGAGCACGATTGCATATTGTTGGGAAAGATTTTCCTAAAAAGTTTTCATCGTTATTATCTACGTCTGTAACACTTATTCATCAGGTTGATGACATTCGTGATCAGTTTGCTAAGGCCGATATAGTCGTTGCGCCTATTCGGGTAGGTGGAGGAACAAAATATAAAATTTTGGAGGCAATGGCTGCAGGAATACCAGTCATTACCAATGCCAAAGGAGTGCAAGGTCTGCCACTTGTTCATCAAGAAAATTGTTATATTGGAGAAACCGGAGACGATTATGTTGGTATCATTGACTCAATGATACGTAGTTCACAAATTACTAAAAAAGTAGTTCTCAATGCCCGTGATTTAGTAGAAAAACATTATTCGTGGACATCTATCGCCAAAGAATTATCAACTATATGGAAAAAGTAGATTTGACAATAATTATTGTTCATTTTAATACTCCTGACTTGTTAAAAGCGTGTCTCAATTCAATCTATACCGCAAGAAAAAAAAGTGATTCGTGGGAAGTGATAGTTGTTGATAATAATTCTACCGAGGAATCAAAAAAACAGTTAAAAGTATTGCTCAACATAGAACAATTTAAGCCATTTTTAAAAATTATTTTTGAAAACGAGAATCATGGATTCTCAGGAGGTAATAACATAGGCATTCGCCAAGCACGAGGCAATTTTATATTACTACTAAACTCAGATACAGAAATCCGAGGAGATGCTATTCAATCTACGATGGCGGTTTTTAGTGAACCAACAGTCGGTGCCGCTACCTGTAAACTTATACTTCCCGATGATACGATAGATCCTGCCTGTCACCGAGGGTTTCCTAGTCCATGGGCAGCATTTACTTATTTTTCGGGATTGGAGAAAATCTTTCCGTTTCTACCTCTATTTTCTGAATACCATCAACTCTACAAGAATTTTTCTGAAATACATGATATTGATGTTCCCAGTGGGGCATTTTTTTTAATACGAAAAGATACACTGGATACTGTAGGAATCTTAGATGAAGAGTATTTCATGTATGGAGAAGATATTGATTTAGCCTACAGAATTAGAAAACACGACTACAGAATTGTTTTTGTTCCAACTGGCGAAGTGCTTCATCGTAAAAAACAAAGTGGAAGAGCAAGTACGAATGAGAGTATTAAAAGCAAAACAGACCACTATTTCTACGATACGATGAAGTTGTTTTATAAAAAACACTATCTGAACAAATATCCCTCGATTATTACTAAAAGTATTTTTTTACTATTGGATTTCAAATTGTGGTTATTAAAGAATAAAACCTAATATGAAAATTGGTATAGATGCTCGACTCATCCAAGAGACCGGTGTAGGGAGATATATTCGTAATTTACTACGTTATCTTTCGGAAATAGATGACCAGAATGAATACCTTATTTTCCTGCCCCCGAAAGTCTATGATTCTTTTTCACTGCCAAACGAACGCTGGCAAAAACGATTAGTTTCTGTCCACTGGCATACATTACGTGAACAGATTATTTTACCTTTGATTTTCAAACGGGAAAAACTAGATTTACTTCACGTTCCGTATTTTACCATTCCTCTCTTATATCCTGGTAAAGTTATCGTTACTATTCATGACATTACTATTTTGCATTTCCGAACAGGTAAATCTACCACCTTGCCATATCCTCTTTACTTTTTGAAATGGCTTGCCTATCAAATTATTCTTACTCTGGGAGTAAAAAAAGCTTCTTCGATAATTACTGTTTCTGAAAGTGTCAAACAAGACATTCAGAATTATTTAAAGGTAGCCGAAGAAAAGATTGTAGTTACCTATGAAGGTATTGATCCTGTTTTTGAAAAGATGACTCCCATACCTTCACCAGTGACCTATGATTACTTTTTATATGTTGGAAATGTATATCCTCATAAACAAGCAGAGTTTCTGCTTGAGAGTTATGCGAATTTTCTAAACATTCAACGAAGTAAAGGCATAAAGAATATTCCCAAATTAATTTTTGTTGGCAAAAATGACTTTTTCTATGAGAAATTACATCATTTAGTTGATGAAAGGAGCCTGAGCGAATATATAGTCTTCCGGGATCGTGTAACTGATGCTGAATTATGCGGGTTATATCAACACGCAATTGCCTTAGTATTCCCCTCATTAAGTGAGGGGTTTGGCTTGCCTTCTTTAGAAGCGCTCTCACAGCATTGTCAACTATTGGTATCAGATATCCCGGTATTTCACGAACTGCTAGAAAACAAAGCTAATTATATTAAACACAACCTGAATGATTGGTCTACAGCAATGGAGCAGTCATGGCTTAACGGTATAAAAGAAATTTCGTCAAATGACATAGACATGTTCTTAAAGAAATTTTCCTGGAAAAAGTTGGCTGTCAGAACAAAAGAAATATATGAAACTAGCACTGGTATACGATAGGGTAAATAAATTTGGGGGTGCAGAGCAGGTATTACTGGGGATGCATGAAGTTTGGAAGTCTGCGCCACTATTTACAGCTTTTTATAGTAAAACAGATGCTTCTTGGGCAGATCGATTTGAAGTAAAGGCATCATTTGCTAATAGCTTGCCATTTGCGAGTAGACACCATGAGCTGTATCCGTGGCTTGCCCCTTCTGCATTTGAATCATTCTCTTTTGATGGGTATGATTGCGTCTTGTCGGTAACTTCTGCTGAAGCGAAATCGGTGATAACCAAACCAGATACCTGTCATATTTGTTATTGTCTTACCCCAACTCGTTATCTATGGAGCGGGTATGAACAATATAAAAACCATCCTGGCTTAGGAAATTTCGGTAGTATTGCCTCTGGCGTCTTAACTACCTTTTTGCCGACCTTAAGACATTGGGATAAAATTTCTTCAGCACGTCCAGACTTTTATATTGCTATTTCTAACTTGGTAAAGAGAAGAATTGAAGAATATTACGAACGGGAAGTTTCGGATATTATTCATCCACCAGTACATACTGAAATATTCGTTCCAGCAAAGGAGAAACGCCCCAGTTATCTCCCTTCAGAATATTATTTAGTCGTTTCTCGATTTGTTAGTTACAAACGTTTGGATTTGCTTATTAAAGCCTGCAATACTCTCAAAAGACCGCTAGTTGTGGTTGGGAATGGGCACGAATTATCATATCTTCGTTCAATTGCTGGGAATACTATCTATTTTGTCAATGAAAAATTGACAGATGAGAGATTAGCTGAGTATTATCAACATTGCATTGCTTTTTTATATGCAGCAGAAGAAGATTTTGGAATTGTAGCCGCTGAAGCTCAATCTTGTGGGAAGCCTGTTATTGCATATAAAAATAGCGGTGTTGAAGATATTGTGACAGAGAAAACTGGTGTTCTTTTTGAAGATCAGTCGGTTAGAGTTATAATGGAAGCAATACGATGGTTTGAGACAAAAAGTTTTGATGCTTCTCAATGTCGTTCCCAGGCTTTACAATTTTCCTATACTGTCTTTCAACAGAAGATTAAAAACTTTGTTGAAAAGAAAGTAAAAAATTATTCTTTATGAAATGCATAATCTTTGCAGGCGGACAAGGTACACGTTTATGGCCATTGTCGAGAAAAAAATCACCTAAACAATTTGAAAAAATTATCGGCGATAAATCTACCTTACAGTTAGCAGTAGATAGACTCATTCCAGAATTTAAATGGTCAGATATATATGTTGCTACTAGTGAGCAATATGTACCGATGGTTGTTGATCAGCTGAAAGAATTAGACCCGCATCATGTCATTGGTGAACCTGCTATGAGAGATGTCGGTCCAGCAGTCGGGTTAGTTTCTGCTCTCTTAAATCAAGAATCACCAGATGAACCAATGGCTATATTGTGGAGTGATCATTTAGTCAAAAATGATCAATTATTTAGAAAATTACTAAAAACAGCAGGCGATGTTGTGAAAAAAAATCCAGAAAAAATAGTCTTTATATCTCAAAAACCTCGTTTTCCTAGTGAAAATCTTGGCTGGATAGAATACGGTAAAGAATTGCTCAATGTTAATGGTATTTCTCTTCATTCATTAGTAAATTTTCAGTACCGACCTGATAGGCAAACTGCTGAACAATACTTTGCGAGTGGGCATCATGCCTGGAATTTAGGGTATTTTGTTACCACCCCAAGGTTTTTGTGGAAATTATACGAAATGTATGCTCCGAACTTGTTTGCTGATTTAGGCAAGATAGCCAATAGTTGGCAAACTGGTAAATATCCAGAACTCTTGAAATCGATCTATCCGCAAGTAGAAAAAATTCATTTTGACAATGCTATTTTAGAAAAATTAGATAACAGTTCCGGCTTGGTAATTTCAGAAAATATAGAATGGAGTGACATTGGAGCATGGGAAGCCTTAAAAGAGGCACTCCAAGAGTCTCAAGATCATAATGTTACTCAAGGAAAAGTTTTACTGACAGATACGAAAGATTCACTTGTGTACAATTATACTGATCAACTTGTAGTGAGTATTGACGTGGAGGATTTCCTCATAGTTAATACTGGAGATGTACTCATGGTATGTAAAAAAACGTCAGTTTCCAAAATAAAAAAGTTAGTGGAAAATATGGCAGGTACAGAACATGACGGTCTGACTTAACAAAATTTATGGTTTATGCCATTTTCAAACGAATTATTGATGTCCTGGGAAGTCTTATATTAATTATCTTCTTTCTGCCTATTTGTTTAGTAACTGCCTTTGCTATTGCGACAGATAGTCCAGGACCAGTTTTTGCTGATACACCCAAACGCGTAGGGAGGTATGGTCGCTTGTTCAAATTGTTTAAATTTCGATCAATGGTGGCCAACTCTCATGAAATGCTACGTAATGATCCCAAAATGGCCAAGCTATATCATGAATATAAGCACAATAGTTACAAATTAATGAATGATCCCAGAGTAACCAAAGTAGGAAGGTTTATTCGAAAGCATTCAGTTGATGAAATTCCTCAGTTGATCAATGTTTTACGAGGAGAGATGAGTTTAGTAGGTCCACGACCTTACTATCCTGACGAATTAACAGAACAACAAAAAAAATTCCCCCAAACGAAGGAATTAGTCAAAATTGTGTTATCTGCCAAGCCAGGGATGACGGGATATTGGCAAGTTTCTGGGAGAAGTGAGGTCAACTTTGACAAGCGTATTAAAATGGATGCAGATTATGTGAGAAAAAAGTCGATCATCCTAGATGTCATTATATTATTCAAAAGTCCATGGGCTATGATTTCAGGAAAAGGAGCCGTTTAATTGACAACAAACTCATTTTCATGAAAAAATAGCTACTATGGTTCATAAAATAGATCACAAACTACCTTCAGAATCCGTAGATCAGGAGTTTAAAAAAATTAATTTAGAAACAGGAGAAGAATTACCTATGGCACATAAACAGCACTCGAAAGCAGGAAAAATAATTAAAAGTCTGTTAATAATCATTGTTGTTCTTGTCCTCTTGGTAGGAGGATTAGGCGCATTTGCATATATAAAAGTTGGGACTCCTCTGAAAAAATTATATGCGCAAGGACAACTAGCTGCTCAAACGGGGAGAGAGTTGAGTCAGGCAATTAAAACCCAAAATATTGAAGAAGGTAAGAAAAAGCTTGGTGAGATGCGATCTCGTCTCACAGATCTCAAAACAACCTACCAAGATATCCTGTGGTTGAAAACTCTTCCTTATCTAGGGTTATATGTGTCTGACGGAGAACATGGTTTAAACGCAGCCTTTGCTGGTTTAGATGCTGGTGATAAAGCTATTGCCGCTTTAGAACCCAATGCCGATCTTTTGGGGCTCAAAGGTAAAAGTACCTTTACTTCTGGTTCTGCTGACGATCGTTTACAAGTCGCTGTAAAAACAATGACGGCGCTTATTCCTCAAATAAACGCTATGGCAAAAGATATCGATACCTTACGCAAGGAAATAGATGCTATTGATCCGAATCGATATCCTGAAGAATTACGTGGATATAAAGTTCGAAGTCAGTTAGTCTCTGGAAAGGCAACAGTTGAAAATGCGGCTAACCTTTTTGTAAATGCCCAACCTCTGTTAATGAATCTTCCCAAAATACTTGGTGAGCCTACAGAAAAAAGATATTTGGTTCTCTTCCAAAATGATAAAGAATTACGTCCTACTGGCGGATTCCTTACTGCTTATGGACAATTTCGTCTTGCTCATGGAAAACCAATTTTAGAGAAATCAGATGATATCTACAATCTCGATGCAGCATTAAAGAAAAAATATCCAGCTCCTAAAGAAATTTTGACCTATCACATAAACGTCAATCAGTTGAATATCCGCGATAGTAATCTTTCTCCTGATTTCAAAATTTCTATGGATCAATTCATGGAAATGTACGGTAATGTTTCTGGTGCAGAAAAACTTGATGGCATTATCGCCATGGATACTCATGCAATGGTAGAAGTGTTAAAAATATTAGGTCCTATGTACGTTTCTGGACGTGAATTTAGTGCCGTGAATGATCCACGTTGTGATTGTCCAAAAGCTGTCTATGAACTAGAAGATTATTCTTCAAAGCCAGTTAATTATGTCCGTACTGATCGAAAAGGTATTATCGGTACCTTGATGCAAACCATGATGCAAATGGCTTTGGGAACATCACCATCAAAATATTGGGGACAGTTATTCCAAATGGCCTTAGCCCAAATAAACGAAAAGCATATTCTGGCTTACTTTACCGACACTGAATCTCAAAAAGCAGTTGAAGCCTTTAATATGGCTGGAAGAATAATGACAGGAGAAGATACTGCACCTGTCTTAAAATATAAAGATGGGGCTGATTGGGATTATCTCCATATCAACCAAGCAAACATGGCTGGACAAAAATCTAATATGTTCGTTCAAGCTAAATATACCAAAGAAGTAACGACGAATACTGATGGAACGATCTCTACAAAGTTGACCATAGATTATAAGAATCCTTTCCCAGGATCGGATTGTAATTTGGAACACGGTAATTTATGTCTGAATGCTCCATTACGAAACTGGGTTCGTATATACGTTCCCAAAGGAAGTACTTTGAAAGAAGCCAAGGGAACTGTTTCACCAAGTAATGGTAAGCCTCAGGATATGATTACTTATGAATCGTTTGGCAAAACAGTTTTTGAAGGATTTAATGTCATAAATCCTCAGGGAATTGCTAAGTTAGAACTTACCTATACCTCACCAGTAAAAGTAAGTGGTGCATACAATGTCTTAATCCAAAAACAACCTGGCACCGAAGGACAAGATTTTATCTTGAAAGTTAATGGAAAAGAAAAGAAATTCCCACTTCAGACTGATATAGAAGTATCAATGTAAAACTCTTTGTTTTGATGTTTTGAATTTTTATGATGTCATTCTGAACGAAGTGAAGAATCCTACACTACAGATGCTTCGTTTCATTCAGGATGACAAAGTGTATTGATTACTACGATTATCTCTCACAATCCTCTTTTTTTTGCTTTCTTTTTCCCTGCAGTTATCGATGGTGTTGTAACTCTGGTAGGACAGCATAAAGACTATTGGACGAAAGGATATAAAAAGATCAATGAAGCGAGTCCAGCATTTTATATTTTAAGAGCTTCTCCCTGGTTATTTGTCTTAGGTTCAATACTATGGTTTGTTTGTTGGTATAAAATTTTGTCTATACTCCCACAACCATTCAATTTATTTATTACAATCGTTTTTATAGCAGGTCACGCATGGGGAAGTAACTCTTGGGTATGGAAAATGATGAAAGAGAGAAATTTTTATACGCCAGAAAATCAGCTGTCGGTAATGAAGGCTTGGGTAGTTAATGTGTTATATTTCTGTATAATTGCTGGTATAGCAACATATTGTATTGAAATGTATTTTTCTTAATATGAGTTCTCATCAAAAAGTTTATAAAGCTCAAGGAATTATTTTAAAACGGAAAAACTATCGTGAAAGCGATCGTTTAATTACTATCTTTACCAAAGAATATGGAAAGGTTCGAACTATCGCCAAAGGAATTCGTAAGATTTCTAGTAAACGCGCTGGGCATCTAGAAATATTCACCAATGCACGGTTTACTCTTTATGAGGGGAAAGGTTTGGATTACATTACTGAGGCATCAGCTATCCATCAGTATGAACCATTTCGTACAAACCTAAATAAGGCGAGTTTTGCTTATTATGTCTGTGAGTTAGCTGATTACTTGCTACCTGAAAAACAAGAACATCCTGAAATCTATGAACGAATTTGTGAAAGTTTGTCGGCTCTTTGTAACGCCGAAGATGAAACTGAACGGCATGGGGAGGTCTACAAATTTGCCCTAGATCTTCTGTGGCATTTAGGATTCTTACCGAGATCTCAAAGTGTCTCTGCCTCTTCTATTCATGAATATATCGAATCTATTACCGAGCGAAGATTGAAAACCTTGAAACTGTTAGAGCTCTCCTGATTCAGAAATTTCTTCTTTACCGTATCAACTTATCCGTCAACGGCTTCAGGAAACCAATATGGAAGATGTTCTAAAACAACCAGTAGAACCATGGGGGTTCACTTTGGGGAAATATGAATATACTAGCAGTTTAAAAGGGTTATCAAACATGGGAGAAACTATTAATGGTATTGAATTTCGTGGAGATGAGATAATTTTAGCGGAATATATTAAAAACCACACTAAGTTAATCAGAAAATCTCCCCTAAGAATGATCGATGTTGGAAGTATGCAATCTTCTACATGGTATAAATTGGAAAAAGCTTTCCAAAAAGAGATACAAGATAAAAAACTTGAATTATATTGTTTGAATTTGAAGTTCAAACCTAATGAACCTTCTTCAATAAATTTTTTAGTAGGTTCGATTAATGATTTACTCACGATGCCAGAAGTGACACAAAAATTTGATTTTATTTATGAAAATTCTGCTGCAACATATCACTCAATAACTCCAGAATTAGAAAGAGCAAAATTATTGAGTCTGCTTGCATCTCAAGGCATCTATAGGGGAGATAGATCTCTGGAACAGAGAGAAAACACCTTTATAAGGCAATCATTAATACGTATAATGGGTAATGAAACAAGTAATGAAGTTGTTCTGGAACGAAGAAGAGCATTAGACGTTCAAGAATTAAAGTTGAGAAAATCACCAGAATGGAAATTACATGATGAATATGCAGTTGGAAATCAAATATTACCTCTCAATCCAGGAGCTATATTAATTGAAAAATTGTAGGTGGTTCGGGATATTTCTTGACACAACCTTCCATATTCTTTACACTTAGTACACTACACGTTGATCTCAATGGCATGAGGGAGTGCATTTAACGAAGCGGCCATGTACCAAATGGTATGTGGAAGTAGGGTGGAACCGTCTCGACTTAGTCGGGATCCCTATCACAAAAATATTGTGGTAGGGCTTTTTTTTTGGCAAAAAGGAGGAAATATGACTATCGAAACTATCGTTGCATTATGTAAACGCCGAGGATTTATCTTCCCTGGATCAGAGATTTATGGAGGATTAGCTAACTCTTGGGACTATGGACCAGTTGGAGTAGAGTTAAAAAATAATATTAAACAACTCTGGTGGAAAACCTTTGTTCATGGACGTACAGATGTGGTTGGTATCGATGCAGCTTTGATAATGAATCCCAAAGTTTGGGAAGCGTCAGGACATGTGGCTAATTTTACAGATCCTCTGGTTGAATGTAAGTATTGTCATGCTCGTTTTCGAGTAGATCACTTACTCTCTGCTGAACAACTGACAGAAATCGGAACAGATGAAGCTAATCGTCAGGAATATTTGCAGCAAAATATTACCTGTCCTGAGTGTAAAAAGAAAAGTTGGGATCGTCCAAAACAATTCAATCTTATGTTCCGGACATTTATCGGACCAGTAGAAGATTCAAGTAATACCGTATATCTCCGACCAGAAACAGCTCAGGCAATGTTTGTCGATTTTCCTAACGTACAAACAGTTACTGCCAAAGCTCCTCCGTTTGGAATAGCCCAAATTGGAAAAGCTTTCCGTAATGAAATCACTCCGGGAAATTTTATATTCCGTACTCGAGAATTTGAACAAATGGAAATCGAATACTTCTTCAAAGAACCAAAAGAAGATACAGAATGGCAAGAAAAATTTGAAGAATGGCGACAAGAGATGCATAAATGGATGCAAATAACTGGTATCGATGAATCCAAAGTGCATGAAGTCGATATTCCTGATGGAGAGCGTGCTCATTATTCTAAACGAACTATCGATTTTGAGTTTGAATTCCCATTTGGACAGAAAGAACTGTATGGACTGGCCTACCGTACAAATTTCGATTTAAATAATCATCAGAAATTTAGTGGAAAAAGTACTCAG
>JBGALL010000071.1:0-8212 GCA_044223895.1 Candidatus Woesebacteria bacterium | reverse complement strand
AAATCAAATTTGAAGAAACTCCTATCAGGCTAATCAGTGATGGCATATCTATACTAGGAGTATTTTTTCTTGGATTCCTAACATTCATTACTAAAAAATGGCTATAAAGAAAATATTTCCCATACTAGTTCTTGTTTGCATTACTATTTTATTTTTTTATAAAACTTTTTTACATGGTCTACTGCCTTTTCCAGGTGACTTGTTAATTTCGGAATATCAGCCATGGAAAAATTATTCTTTCTTAGGATATACACCGGGAAGCTTCCCTAGTAAAAAACAATATTTTGATACTATTCGTCAGATATATCCTTGGAGAACATTTGTAAATCAGCAACTAAAAACAGGCAGTATACCGTTATGGAATCCCCATAACTTCTCAGGACAACCTCTCCTAGCAAATCTTCAATCACAAGTATTTTATCCATTGACTATATTGTATTTTGTTCTATCTCAGCCACTCGCTTGGACAACGCTAGTTATTCTCCAGCCTATGTTGGCATCTATAGGCATGTTCTTATATCTAACAAGACTTGGGAGATCTACAGAAGCCTCACTTTTGGGTGCCATATCATATGGATTTTGTTCCTACTCAACAGTATTTTTGGAATACAACACTATTGGTCATGTTATCCTTTGGCTGCCATTTATTTTGTTATCAATAGAAAACATATACTTTTCAAAAAAAATTACCCATTCTCTCAGTTTGATTTTCTGTATTGTTGCAGCAGCCCTTGCGGGACATTTACAAATATTTGGTACCATAATTTTGTTTGAATTACTCTACACGTTTGTGATCATTCGAGATAAAAAAACTATAGCTAAAGTTATTTTCCTCACTTGTGTCGCTTTAGGAATTTCTGCGGTCCAACTTTTTCCAACTTTAGAACTACTCACTCAATCTGCCCGTGGGAACCATGAATATACAGACATGGTAGGAAGATTATTAATCCAACCACAACAATTATTTACTTTTGTTAACAGTGATCTATTTGGGAATCCCGCAACTGGCAATTATCTCTTGGCAGATTCATATCCTGGGAAAGCTCTATTTTTTGGATCTATTGTCTTTTTCTTTTCGACTGTAGCAGTATTGTCAAAGAAAAAATCTTCTCAGGTTATATTTTTTACAGGGATCATGGGTAGTCTATTGCTACTTATAACCAATAATCCACTCACCAAGATTCTTTATCATGCTTCTATTCCTTTTATTTCTCAAAGTGGTCCTGGAAATTTTATATTCATCATCTCATTTTGCGGGGCGGTTTTAGCGGCTTTTGGTATCGATTTGTGGATAGAGAAAAAAATAAATATGCGTACAGCGGTAATCATTTTTACCATTCTAATCAGTGTAATTTGGATTTCCTATCTGACCCATGCACTTCTTGTTAATAAAACAATGTTGATTATGGCTTCAGGAATTTATGGTGTTCTTTTTGGGTTATTTGGCCTTTCTCATTTTATTTCGAAACAAGCGATTATTGTTCACGCTTTTTGTTTGATAACTGTTGTTGAGCTGCTGTATGGATTTCAAAAATTTAATCCATTTGTTCCTGCCGATTTAGTGTACCCTGAAACATCGATAGTAAAAACTCTACAAACTGAAGATTCTTTGTATCGATTTTATGGATATGGAGCAGCAGAAATAGAATCAAATTTTGCAACTCAGCTAGGTCTCTATGATGCGAATGGTTACGATCCTCTGTATCCAAGATATTATGGAGGACTTATCGCCAGTAGCACGGAGGGAGTAATTCCTCAAAACTTCGACCGTTCAATACGATCTGATGCACGTGTTGCTCCTGGGTTTGGAGACAAAGCATTTGATTCAAATATCTATCGAAAAAAACTAATTGATCTTTTAGGAGTGAGGTATATTTTAAATACCAAAGAAAATGGAACCACACAAAATACATTTCCTCCAGATACTTACCCAGTGATTAATTCTGAGAATAATTTTTTCATTCATGAGAATACAGATGTATATCCGAGAGCTTTTTTAGTACCTAAAGCCGAACCAATAGATGAACAACATTTTGCAGAACGGTTTTTTTCAACAAACTTTAACCCTCGACAAACGGTATTACTGAACAACATTGGAGGAGATTTTCAGTCAGTTGATGAACAAGCATCTGGTTCAGCTGAAATAACCATCTATACCCCAAATCAAATAAAAATTGATACCATTACTACCTCACCACAATGGCTTGTTTTAACAGATACCTACATGCAAGGATGGGATGCTTATCTTGATTCTGTTCCCACGCAAATATACCAAGCAGACTATACCTTTCGTTCAGTGCATATTCCCCAGGGAAGTCATTCTATTGTCTTTCTATATCAGCCTTTTTCATTTCGCCTTGGTTGGAAAATAAGTTTACTTAGTTTGGCTTCCTTGCTGATTTATGCAATCTGGTGGAAAATAAAAGGAGTACCAAGATAAAAATGAAAATAAAAATTTTATTAATTGCAATTATTATATTGGGATTTTTTCTTCGCTTTTATAAATTAGGGGAAATTCCTAACGGCTTATACCAGGATGAAACAGCTATAGGTTGGAATGCCTATTCGTTATTGCAAACACAAAAAGATGAATATGGGCGAAAATTTCCTCTTTATTTTAAATCTTTCGGTGATTATAAACTGCCAGTTTATATTTATCTAACCACTATCAGTGTCAATTATTTTGGATTAACTCCTTTGGCTGTTCGCTTGCCATCTGCATTGTTTGGATTTCTAACTATTCCCCTTTTCTATTTGCTCGTAAAAAAGATTTTCAAAATGGAATTTCTGTCAGTGTTAATGACCCTTTTACTGACGGTAAATCCCTGGCATCTTCACTACTCACGGGCTACTTTTGAGGTAAGTATTGTCTTATTTCTGTTTACACTAGGAACGCTCTTATTTCACTACGCTCTAGAAAAGAGGAAGGGAACTTTTTTTGCCAGCATTATCTGTTTTATTGTTGCGTTATATACATACAACCTTACCCGATTATTATCTCCTCTAGTTGTTTTGGGTTTATTATTTATTCATAAAAAGGGCGTTTCACATATCTCTCGCTCTGAAAAAATTCTTACCTTTCTTGCAGGAATCATCTTACTTTCACCGTTTATCTTTACTTATTCTGGACAAGGAGGTGTTTCGTCTGCATCGGGAACACTGATTTTTTCGAGCGCAGCAGTAAACGCCCCACTTTTAGAGTTTAGAAGTTATTTTGTCGGCATACCAATAATTAATAAGGTAGTTTTTAATTCTGCAACGTTAGTAATTTGGCAGTATATACTAAATATTCTTAGTTATTTGTCAGTTTCTTTCTTTTTTATAACAGGATCAAATCATGGAAATCATGGAATCGGCACTGACGGACAATTATATATATTTGAATTACCATTTATAGCTTACGGAATATATACCTTTTTAAAGACGAAAGATGAAAAAATAAATTCATTTTTCCTGATCGCTATAGCTACAATATTTAGTGCTGCATTAACCAGAGAATCACCCCAAGCTACCAGAAGTTTTACCTTGCTGCTTTTTTTTCCAGTTATCTCAGCCTATGGATTTGTAGCGTTGTATAAAAGAATACGGAAAGAACAACCCCTACTACAATACCTAACGATCGTTCTTTTTATAGGAGTTAGTATATTCTCTATTATTCATTATTTTTCATCATACTATGTACGTTTTCCCATCGCTTATGCCAAACAATGGAGGGAACAAGACAAAGTTGTCGTTCAGTATATAAAAGAACAGTGGGATACATATGATCACATTGTTATAGATAAAGATGCGGGTTTTATTTATTCTTCATTATTATTTTATTTACCGTTTCCTCCCAATGAATTTCAACAAAGTGTTGTACGCGCAGCCGATGATACTGAAGGTATGAGTGAAGTAATCTCCTTTGGAAAAATAAGCTACCAAGAAATTAATTCAAAAACATATAATTTACCACCACACACATTACTAATTACCACCATTGATAAAAGTTCGGGGAAAAAGATTGTTAAAACTTTTACCTATCCTATCCGTCCAGTGGTTATTGCATTAAAACAGAATATCCTTCAATATCCAACTCAGGAGACAGCATATGTGGCGATTTCTTCAGACACTCAATAATAAATATTCTGAACTGAAATTTATAGTTCTTTTAGTTCTCATACAACTCGTTTATCTTTTTCCTTTAGCAAATACGGGGATTCCAATGACTCATGATGGTGAAGTTCAGGTTGCCAGATTTGCTGCCTATGTTCAGTCATTTCAGGATCAACATATCCCCCCTAGATGGGCAGGGTTGTTAAATTATTCCTATGGAATACCTGTTCTTAATTTCTACTATCCTTTACCTGGTTATTTAGCAACGTTATTGTATGCGTTCGGTTTGTCATTAGAAGGCTGCATGAAACTGTTAACTGCATTAGCTTTTCTAATAACACCTGTTGGAATGTATTTATTTATAAGACAACATACCAAATGGCAATCTGCATTCATTGCTGGATTAGTATATGGACTAGCCCCCTATCAATTTTTAAATGTCTATGTCCGTGGTGATATTGGTGAGAGTTTAGCCTTAGCTTTTTTCCCCTTTTCTTTATATTTTATGTCTATTGCTATTCATAGGAATAATTTCCGCCTGATTAGTTTTGCCGGATTATTTGCAACTCTAGTGGTGTTATCACATCATGGCGTGGGTCTAATGTTTACACCTTTAGTGCTGTGTTTTAGTTTCTTACTATCACTGAAATCAGCACGGCCATTTTCTACCCTTGGGTTATTTATCTGTTTGTGGTTTGGAATCTCTGCTTTTTTTTGGGTACCGGCGTTTTTTGAACAAAAGTATACATTGGCATCAGTATTTATAGGCGAGATGTTTAAAACTAGTTTTTTATCTTTTCCTCAAGTAATCAGTTCTGCCTGGGGGTTTGGGCCGGATGTAAATTTACCTGGCGGTCAAAGTCCCCAACTGGGAATTATACCCTTTAGTTTATTCTGCATAACTTTACTCTCTGTATATCGTAAAAAATTAACAGTTTTAGGAATTATTTCTTTGTTTTTCTTTATATTTTCATTATTTTTGACCTTTTCTGCCTCATCCCCGGTCTGGAGTTCTATTCATGTGTTACAAAAATACCAATTTCCCTGGAGATTTATTGGTTTAACAACAGCTTCTATGGCTATGACAATTGGATTCCTCTATCCTTTCAAAAATAAAATAATTATTTGCATTATCTCTGCCTTAATCCTTTTATTTTCGGTACAATACACCAAAACTTCAGGATTTATTCATCATGCAGATCAATGGTATAAACAATTTCCAAGTACAACCTTTTTTCATGGAGAGGCACTAACTATTTGGTCAGATGGTGAAGCAAGAGCCTACCCTCTATCACCGGTGGAAATAATTACTGGGAAAGCTACAGTAACTGACGTACAAAAAAAAACTCAGTTGCTTACTGGTTTGGTGAATGCAGAGACTGAAGCAACCCTACGAATTAATACTGTCTATTATCCGGGATGGAAATCTTATGTCGACGGGAAAGACTCCCCCATTCAGTTTCAGGATCCTAATAATCGGGGACTGATCACCTTTATAGTTCCAGCAGGAAAGCATGAAATAAAGGTTGCATTTGAAGAGACGAAATTGCGTATAATAGCAGATTGGATTACAGTAGGTAGTCTACTATTGTTCTTATTTTTCTGTTTGAAAAACCCAAATAAGAAAATATCAAAGATATGAGTAAAAGAATCGTTTTTAGTTGCCTAGCAATAATACTGTTGGGATTCGGATTGCGCTTTTTTCGGTTGGGAGAGGTCCCAGTAGGATTTCATAGGGATGAAGCTTTTTTAGGATATAATGCCTATTCCCTACTACGAACAGGCAGGGATATGAGCGGTCATTTCCTACCTCTCCATTTTGAATCTTTTATTTATAGCCCGGGCGGATATAGTTACTTAGCAATTCCTTCAATTTTTTTATTTGGACTAAATCCCTATTCTGTCCGCTTCCCTGCAGCATTTTTGGGGTCCTTAACAATATTACTCTTGTATTTTGTTACTAGGAATCTTTTCCCAAAATCTTCAAAATTTCTTGGATTAGTTGCGTCATTTTTTCTCGCAATTACACCGTGGCACATTAATCTGTCGAGAACAACCACAGAGAGTGTCCCTGTAGTATTTTTTATCTCTCTTGGTGTTCTATTATTCGTGTTATGGAATAAACAAAAGAATTATCTATTCTTAATAGCTTCTTTTATATCTTTTGCTATTACGTTAACCATGTATCAAGCGCCACGAGCTTTTTTGCCACTATTTTTGCCATTATTAATTTTGCTTCATATCGATGTAAAAAAATATAAGTTCACACTAATTCCCTTTTTATGCTACCTACTGTTAATTATTCTCCCTGTTATCGGCATATTGTCATCACCAGCACTCGCTACCAGAATGAAAACTGTAGGTATCTGGAGTACTGAAGAAACAAAATTAACAGTAGCTGAACAGATACGTGAAGACGGTGTCATGCACATTCCCGCTAAATTGTCTCGTCTCATTCATAATAAATTTATCGGATATGGTGAAGTTTTTCTGAAGAATTATTTTGCACATCTTTCCTATGACTTTTTGTTTACTGATAAAGGTTTGCCTGATAGATACCGTGTTCCTGATTCTGGATTATTGTACCTATCAATGCTACCTTTCGTGTTAATTGGGCTTGTAGTGGCTTTGAGTCGTTATCCGAGACAAGGGGGACTTCTTGTCGGGTGGATATTATTGGCAATTGTAGGAAGTGCGTTGACATTTGATGATGTTCCTAATCTTCAGCGAACCCTGTTAGTCTTCCCTGCTTTAACGATGTTGATGGCCTTGGGTTGTGAATACATATATTTTCATAAAAACAAACGTGTAAAATTTTTTGTTATAGCTATGTTTGCATTAGGATTTACATTTGAAGGCTATCGCTATCTTCATCATTATTATATTCAACAACTTGTTCACCGCCCATGGTATAGACAGGAAGGGTATCAAACACTAGTCCAAGATATACAAACGAGGAAACAGGATTATGATAAGGTCATTGTAACCAACAGAGAATCTGCCCCAACAATTTTCTTTTTATTTTTTACGTCTTATGATCCACAAGCATTTCAAGATGAAACCAGGAATTCAAAACTGAGAGATTTTGATCGAGTAAATTTCGCTACCTATATGTTTTCAACAGAAGAATGCCCTCTCAAAGAAGTACATTCTATCGATCCTAAAACACAAAAAGAAAGTATAGATTGCTATGTTGAGCCGAAAACGTTGTATGTCAATTCTGGTGTATGTAAATTGCCTACAGTATGCGCCAATATCTTGAAGGTGGTAAAACGGAATGACGATACGTCGGTTTTTGAAATCCTTGATAGATCACAAGCAGCAGCTTCTTTGTCAGGAAGCCTTAAGTAATATGCAACAGTTAGAAACATTCGCACATAATAATCAAACACTTCCTATTCAGTTTATAGAACGAACTGAGGTAACATCTGGAGTAGTCTGTGATGTTTATAAGTTTATTAATGAAAACGAAAAAGATCTTGGCATTATAACCATTTCGCCTGGAAAAAAGACTCCAAAACAACTAATTCTGGATGGGGAAAAAACTGTCGAAGGATATGTTTCGGGAAAAGGTAAATTGTATGTAAGGAAGAAGGATCAGTTAGAATCAATTTATGAAGTTGGCGGAAATCAGACGGTCAACTTTTCTATAGAATTAAAAAAGGGAGACTCAAGGCAATGGTTAGCCAGTAATGGAGATGAACTTTGTGTTTATGAAATTTGTTATCCACCGTATCAAGACGGGCGTTTTAAAACAATAACCTAGTCGGAAAAATTTCTTAGTAGAAGTTCGCTATCAGATTTAACAAACATTTTTCTTGCTTGTTTTCTCTTTTTGTAAACCTGAGGAAAAAGTTTGAGTGCATCTACGTATCCCAAAATAAAGGCTGTATCACCTCTAAACAATGATTGAATAAGTCGCAACTTAAGATAGATTACATGTTCTAATAAATACGATACCTCAGTAATATTTTTCCATGTACAGATGAGCTGATTCCTAAAGGCAATTCTGTGTACTTTTTTTTCCTGTTGTGATGTTTTAATAGTTCCCTCTTCATGTTTATGGATAACAACACTTTCTGGTTCAAATAATACGGTATATCCTGATTTCCTCGCT
>JBGALL010000070.1:0-9072 GCA_044223895.1 Candidatus Woesebacteria bacterium | reverse complement strand
AAAAGAATGCTGCTTGGCAGGAACAAGAACAGAACAAGAATTATTTTTTTCATCTGAATGTAGGGATTTCTTATGTTCTTGCGCCCGCTTTCTTGTCGTAAATAGCCGGGTACTTATACTGCCAACAAGACTCGGAACGGCAAAAAATCACTCATTATATATGGGAAATGACAGAAGTTGCTAGTGGACAAGTGGCAAATATCGCAGCAATGCAATTACGAGCAGATTTAATCATCGGTCTTAAAATACTTCTCTAAAATCTGGTGTTTTTCGCCGTCAATATTTAGTAACGCGTGCTCCGTTGCTTTAATTTTCATTTCAAGTTCTTCGATTCTTACCAGTAATTTCTCCTGTTCCTTTATTGGCAGTACATTTACTTGCAGAGGGTTTATATTCTTGACTGACAACCCTGGCTGAGCTGTTCCAGTCGCATATCGATTAAGATTCATCGTTTTTAATAGGTAAAAAAGCCAGTTAACATCTATTTCCTTCAATGGGGTAGCGACCAATGCGTGCTCGGTGGCATGGAATTGCCCATCAACCAAGTGAACATTTCCACAAAGAGCACCCTGCCTTCCAACCAAGGGAAACCTCCCAACATGGGTAGTGGTTCGTGTGTAACCTCTAAGACCGTTTCCTCCATAACAGGGAAAAAGTCCGTCACCATCATTTGGAAAAATTTCTTTTGGGGATTTGAACTTACCAGCCCTTAAGTCACAAATTTCTTCAAGCTTCTTTAAAACACCTTTCGAGTTCTGCAGAAGAAACAAGTCGTAGATTTGATTCTGTAGGTCGGTAATCTTGTTCTTGAATTCAGCCTCCTTACTCTCAACTTTCTTTAAATCGCCTAATATTTTTCGTTGGGCGGTTGGTGAAGGGATAGGTATCTTTATTTCTTCCAAATCGTCCTTATAAACATGTGGTTGGGCTTGTCCTCTTTGAAGACCGTATAGCTGGGGCTGTAGTCTTTTCAAAAACGCGTAGATAAGACTAGTTGATATCGTATCTTCATTTTTAGAAATGATGGTATTACAATCAGATGCAAAAATCTCTCTGTCAAAATAGTTTACAAATCCAGCGTAAGCGCCGGAGGCACTTACCGTTATCACATTCTTGGACCGATTAGCAATACTATGATAATAAGCAGGTTCTTGACCACCGGCAACTACGGGTATCTTACCTGGTGTGGTTTTATCCTTTGTAATTGATGTGCCTTTTCTAACTTCAGCAATATCTCTTAACGGGAATAGTTGTTGGGTTCCCCATATCGACTCATAAAGAACTTTTTTTTTTACTTCTAACGAAATACTCTTCTCGAAATCCGATCTATTGAAAGATATCAGATCTTTAAGATCGGCACGAAAGACGTGTGACTCCAGTTCTCGATCTATCTCGAAGTCAAAGTCACCCTGGAATGCTTTATAGACATACGTACTGGCCTTCGTGGGGTTATCAAAAACATTTGAGTCGAAAAGCATAGTGCAGTCATCTATACTCTTACCTTTTTGAGTGGGGTGAATACCTTCATTTCCTCGTCTATTACTGAATTCGTATCCTAAAAATTGCTTATCATCCAGGCTTTTAACAATCACAATTTTCTGTGAATAGCAGAGAACAAAATAGAAAAACTTGTCTTCTTCCAATTCAATAACAGATATCCAGAAATCCTCTTCACGCTTTGATTTTATTTTCTTTTTATATTCAATGAAAATATCGTGCTGTTTGACCGTGTCATTTGGTTTTCGTTGAAGTAATGTTAAGTAGTCTTTAACTGATAATCCTTCCCAGACATGATTCACGTATTTAGAAAGAGGTTTATCAATGTTATTTATTGCGAAATCCTTGCTCTCCGATAGCGATTTCTTTACCAGTACATGAATGTTATTTGTGTCATAATTATTTCGCCTTCTCAGAAATAAGGTAACCGTAGTTGTACTTGTGGCCATAAACGTACTACCACCCAATTCCGCAATAGCTACGATATCAAAATGTCGCAGAATGATTTCCCGGGCAGATGTATAAATCCCGGTATTACTTAGAATGCTACTTGGCAGTATAATGCCTGCTATTCCGCCATCTTTCAGAAGTTGCTTGGTACGCTCTATAAACAGGCATTCGATTTCACTGCTTTGGTCTGTAAGCTTTTCATATAAATCGAAATCCGATTCTGTATAGAACTTTCGCGCATTATTACGAAATGCGGCAACGGAATACGGCGGGTTGGAGACCACGATATCGAACTGCTTGTTCTCTTTTGCAAAATCTTTGTCGGTTTTGCGCAAAAGTCCTTTATACTCTTCCGTCTTCTTAAAATTACCAAGTCCGTCACTATGAACTATTTGAGCAAGTCCGTCTCCATGGAGATAACAGCCTACTTTACCCACTTTGACCAAGCGGTAATCCTTTTCAATCCCATAAATATACTGATACGCCCAATCGAAATGGTCGGTTTTCCAGCTGGCAATTTTTTTAGCCGTACCATCAATATAATCACTCGGGTCAATAGTATCAATAATGCGCTGCACTTCGTGCATACTTTCGGTAATAAAATGTCCACTACCAGCCGCATAATCAATTATGGTAGGGAGCAGATTATCTTTCTCCCCTGCATTTAATTTATCATGAACAATTTTATCAAGAGGAATGCTCTTTATGATAAATTGAGCTATCGGTACAGGGGTAAAAAATTGCCCCGACTCCTGTTTCAATCCGGTGGTGAGCAGTAGTTCGAAAAAATCACTTAGATACTGTTGCTTTTTTGTATAGCGAATCTTATATCCTTGTATGAGTTCTACAACTTCCTTAACAACCTTTGCATTCTCTTCAAAAGACGCATCATTGAAAACTTCCTTGATAGCGAATTCGTTATTTTTTTTCAAACGAATTTCTGTGAATTCATTAAGGATTTTCTTTTTCGTGTCCGTATCAAGTTTTCCGTACTTTTTTTCAAATTCTGCGTCTGAAATATCAGTAACATCTTTATCCAAAAATTCTTTCATTCCTTTTCTATAGAGATCAGTCAATCTCTTTTGAAAAGACACATTGTCATCAGGTGGATAATCGATTCCTTCATACCGGTAGGGTGAGTAAAACCACTGAAAGGCTAGTTCATCATTTTGTCTTGTGACTTTCTCATCATAAATCTTGCACAAAAATAGTGTGAAAATTTTGTTGAAAGCGTTGGGTTTATCAGACACAACATTATGTCTCAAAATTTCTAGAAATTGATTGAAGATGAAGCTGCTGTCTTCTTGTTTTATTTCACTTAGATTTTTAGGCGTTAATGCTTTGCTTTGGAAATCATAGGCCTTTACCCACGAATCGAACACGCCGTTGTTCTTTGGAAGTTTATTCCATCGGTCATAAAAATCCCTGACATTACCGGTTTGCCTGTAATCTTCTTCAATTTTTATAATTTCATTTTTGTATTCAACCTTCGCCTTATCAACTCGCGAAGTGTAAAGCATTAATATCTCGGCATCCTTATCCTGCTGAAAATAGGTGAATAGCTGACCGCCATCCTTCTTAATCCGTTTGCACTCTTTGTCGAATTCGAAGCCAAACGTTTTACATTCAATCATTAAATAGGTGGTGCCGTCTTCCCTGGTGACCAGGATATCCAGACGTCCACTTGTCCCGTGCCCCGTGGGCCAAGTTTTTTCGAGCTCAATAGTCTGCGGTTTATAACCTTTCTCAAGTAACCGGTTAACACACTCAAGGACAACTAAACTTTCAGCATTCTTTAACCGCTCTACGACCTTGTTGCTTTTCTTAATGTACTTTCCAAAATCAATGGAGGTACCTTCAAGATCGACACGAATTTTATAGTTATTGTGATTGGCATAGCCTTTTGACCATATAGAACTTGCCCCATCTTCCAGAACAAATCCCATCGCCTTCAAAAGGGACTGCATTTCATTTGCCTGGCTCATCACAGTAAAATTGACATAACGTACTGATTATCAGAAAATAGCAAGATTTTAATTTAACTCTTACCGAAACTGCTAATCCTAAAATTATGGATTTCAGCGTCGTTTTCATAGTCTCCAGAAATCTACAACCCAGCAAAGAAACTATAAAATAGTGACAATTTGTGTCAAAAACAAATTGTTTATGGAGATGCTCACTCTGATAATTAATTGGGGTTCCCGGTCAGACTAAGTGTTGATACTTAGCTCCTTTGTATCATCATCCTCATATGGAAGATTGCAATCCGCGTCAGATCCACCGTCAGATCCTCAATGTTTTGATATAACATCCTTAAATGCAATTTTGCCATGTTCGTTCATCAAACGGACTGCATATCGCAGATACTTCCTTCTGGAAACAAGGTCCCAGCTACAGTAATCTTTAGAAAACATCGGTAACGTCAGGATAAATCATAAATGGTATTGATACCGAAATTTTTTCTTCAGGAAAAAGCCATTCAGCACCATAGTTGGTAAATTCAGAAACCCAGCCGGCTGGAAAAAAGTATTGCGTACGTCAAATTCTCTATTAGGCTATTTACTGACTAAGACTCTGTGAGTTTCAGAATAACTACCTGAAGATATCCGCACGAAATAAATACCCTCCGGAAAATCCGAAACATCAATCGAAACACGGTCTTTATTTTTGCCCTGCATTTACCGAACGCCTGACACGGTACATCCATACCTTTATTTCAACCGTTTCTATTGCCAGTCCCGTGTTCGCCTGACTTCGGGCAGCCGTCGCTGTCTCACATGGAGGGGGGATATTAGGAACAACAATGCTCATGGTGCCATTTACAGGGTTTGGAGCTATGGAGTACTGGTTACAGGGATCACCACCATCGCAGGAAATTGATTGGAAGTAGTAGTCATTAGCAGATGTACCACAAGCATTACCAGTAGTAAATCTGAATTTAGACGTTTGGCCAACTGCCCAGAAATAGAAACTAATATTCATCCCGGTTGAGCTCCAGGATAGATTCGTTGGGTTGGCAGCCATCCGTTGCCAACTTCCGGAAGAAGCACCCCGCAAAGACATATTTGTTAACGCAGTAACAGAGTTGCAAACCGGGTTATAGTTAATAACAATTACATCATCGTCAGGGGGTGGATAAGGCGTAAAAGCCAATAATTGACCGTTGTACGTTCCGTCTATAAAGGGTTTCCCAACCCAGATATTTCGGGTTACTACCTGCGTTCCGCACCCGGCCTGAATGGAATACTTTAACAGGGCTCCGCCTTGTGCGGACGCAACAGGTTGAAGATTTGCCACGTTTCCGGTGCCAGAGGTAACACTAAAAAGCGTTGAAGGAACAGTTGGTTGATTCTCCTGAACAACTTGCCAGGAAACAGTTGAGCCGGCTGGAGCATCAGTGAGTGCATACGATCCGCCCCCGCTGCAAACCACATCGGAACCAGTTATCGAAGTAGCCAACGGCTCCTTTGTCAAGGTCGTGTAAGCAAAAATCACATCTTGCGGAGCACATGGATACCAGTTATTAATCGATTGGCCTAATGAATTTATTTCAATATAATACACATATGTCCTTAGGGTAACTTGATTTCCAGTTTGCGAAATAACGTGGCAGTAGCCCTGATTTGTGTTAGGATTCCCGGCAGAAAAACCGCGCGTCGCCCCAGACGTCCGAGGCCAAAAATACCTTTCGTTGCATAGTGATTGCGGTATAGTAACTGTCTTAGTAACCTGGTAAATCTTTCCCCGATAGGCTCCTTCGCTAAGTCCCAAATTTCCAGCGTCATTTAAAAAACTGAACCACTCCGATGTCCCATGTGTGATATTCGCTGACGTTCCACCAGTGGTCGTGTGTTGTTGCAAAACATATGGCGCATGGATTAACTCCAGTGCCCGACCGGCATTTACTCGGCCGTGACCCATCAGGTTATTATATCCATTGGTGTATGTATAAACATCCGGACGAACTTTATCCGCTGACAATTGAATTATATTCTCAACATCATCGCGATGAAGATTGATGTTGACGGACTTTAGTAAAGCTGCAATTCCGCTAACCACAGGCGCAGATGCCGATGTTCCTTGAAAAAAGGAATATGTACCATTCGGATCTCCAATCCTCATTGTAGTATAAACTAAAAGGCCATCACCCGGCGCCACTACGTCCATATTGTTCCCATAGTTAGAAAAACTAGCTTTCAAATCGGAAGCATTCGAAGCGCCTACAGAAATCACCAAATCATCAGCATAATCCGAGGGATAGTGCTTATCTGACCGATTGTCGTTCCCTTTCGAAGCAACAAAGACCACCCCATTTGAAGCAGCAAATGTTAGGGCCTTTCGATAACCATTGATCGCGTTATTTAATGGGTCATCATACCAATGATCGTCATATCCCCCGCCACTGAAGTTAATCACATGGCACCCAAAGCCCCCGTTAGCGATTGATAAGGAGGCATCATAAATTGCTTCAATGCATTGGCCGGCAGGCCTCGCGAAGTCGCCTACAATTGTTGTCAATTCAACACGGAGTGCAACCAATGAAACACCAGGATTCCCGGCACCATTGCCACCGGCTATCCCTGAAACACCAATCGAGTTATTAGTGTAAGCACCCACAATGCCAGCCGATGCAGTTCCATGGCTATTTCTCCAAGCTGACACGTCATCCCCATTGTTGCTGTTCGCATCATAATCATAACCATCTATAACTTTTGCCCCCGGAACCCGGTAAGCTCCATTTCCAAGGTCTGGATTGTCGTAATCGATTCCACTGTCAATGATTGCCACGCGAACATTGCTGCTGCCGGTTGTAAAGTCCCATGCACGCTTTACATCAATGTCAACATCATTAAATTGTTCGAGTCCATTTTGCAGGTTAAAATACTGGTCGTTTGGGTTCAGGGTATCATCGTAGAAGTAATAATCAGGCTCTGCATATGAAACGCCTTCCCATGCACCAATTTTTTTGCACAACTTTCGAATATCCGTTCCAGCCGGAACATCTACGTACATCAGGTTATAAAAGTCAGGTTCAGTCACAGGGGTGCCATTTCTGCTCAGCGTGAACTTTCTGTCGGGCGTTGATTTGCGCACAACCTTTCGAAAATTCCCGATGCCAATTTTGGCAGCGGAATCCTGCATTGACCTTCTTGTAAACAGCGACTGTTCAGACAATTTGGAACGGCCGGTTCCTGTAAGAACTGATTCATTTAAGTATCCGGACTTGAAATGAACCAAGATGTGATCAGGTGCGAAAGCTGGACGAACTTTAACTTGCCCGTTTACAATCGTGTGGCTCACAACAGTCAACAGAGCCATTAGAAAAACTATTCTCATAAAGAGTTAATTGAGGTTTGTCAAGTTTATTGCAGCATTAACATTTACTAAATAAAATCTGAGATAGCCTTCCAACAACAACTCACCGTCCACTCGCTTACTCTTGGTTATTTCAAAATTCTCGTAGACAATTCTCTGTCCATCCGGATGCCAGGATGGGAAGGCAGTGTACAATTTTGGGTTTTGCTTCCGGTCAGGTCCCGCCAGGTAACTTGGAATGATCCTGGTTAAATTCTCACCATTACTATTCATAATAGAAATCCCTGATTCATTGAAAAAACAAATCTGATCTCCGGATGGCGAATACTTGGGATATTGGTTGAGACGATTCTTTTTTGCACCCAATATATTCAGGACGGAATTCTCACCTGGATCACAGACGAAAAACTGATACCAGGCTACCGGGGAATTGGATGCTTTGATAGTTATGATTAAGTCTTCTTGGGGATGCCAGTCACCCTGGCCGCCCAATTCAGATAACAACAGCTGATTCGTCCCATCCGCGTTCATTATTCCCGCACCTTGGTTGCCACCAAAATAGATTTTGTTGTCAGCAGACCAGTCCGGTTCGAAATAGCCGTCATCGGGCAGCAGCATAGTCAATTCTGTGCCATCTATCCGAATCTTATAGATCGATGTGCCGTTGTTGAAAACAACCCAGCCTGAGTCTGGCGACCAATCCGCAAGTCGGCCGTTGGGATGAAGTTGGGTTAGTTGTTGACTCTCTAAGTTCATAATCCACAGTCCCTTCCACCCTTGCACATTTGACGGACCGGTAAACAGCAACATCGTTCCGTCCGGGCGATCTTTGGCATTAGTGGATCACCTGTAAATGACGAGTGGATAAAAATCTCGTACGAAATGGGTTCTATAGCGGAAAGAGTCGATTTTATCATCCTCATGACTCACAAAACAAGAATAGTGAACAAATAACAAATGCAGTTACCAAAACATCCTGAAATTGACCAGGAAGATTGGGCTCAGACGCCTTTTTATAAGAGTTGTCTTTCATTTAAAGTATTGCAACATATCAAAATTACTGACAATGGATACGATAGCATAGGAGTAACTCCTATGGAATTTAGCGTGAAATAAAGAATTTCACACGCTGATAATATGAATCAGACAAGGGACTGACTTTGTGAAAATGTAATTCACATTACAAATAGCAATTCTGTTCTAGCTTCCTTTTTTGTTTAGCTTTAAAAGCGTCGAGTTTGCAGTTATGATATCAATTCCGGAAAAGACGAAATCAGCATCATCGGTGACAATAGCAATCGGATTCTTGGTCTTTTGTACTTCAATCATCTGATAGTAAGAATACAGATCATTGAAATCGTTAACCGCCGAAACACATTGAAAAATGGTGTAAGGATCAATCTCCTGGATGTAATCTGACTCAATGTGGACGTAATCCTTGAAAGCTTCAAAGTCCGAGACAAGTATTCGCATTTGCTTTTCATAGTCCGCAGATCCTCGGTAGTGCTTCTTAAAAACTGTACATGCAGAATCAGTTTTTTTATACACATCGAACATTAAATGCATGTATGCATTGAACAGTTCGGAGACAAGTAAACTTGTAACAACGATTTTTGGCCTTACTGGCGGAATCGTTTTTTGCGTAATGGGTGGCTTGGTCGCCAGTTTCACTACCTCAGAAAAGAAATGGCAATACTTCGCTGATTGATTTCGCGGCAGTTGGGGAAGTTTCCCGCTAACATTCAATAGATTTGTTATCCAGGCGTTGGCGTCAAAGAAATAGTACTGGTAGGATGCGGGGCTAACCTT
>JBGALL010000069.1:0-8456 GCA_044223895.1 Candidatus Woesebacteria bacterium | reverse complement strand
AGCCCCTTTTGCAGAAAAACTTCCTCATACACCAGAACCATATCCAACGCTCAACAACCCTTTTATTGAAGCCCCTATAGATTGGGAGAAAGTTAAAGATAATTGTCGAAGATTTTTTTGTTTTGCTGGAGATAATGATCCGTATGTACCGATAGAAATGAGTCGACATTTTGCCAAGAACCTGGGAGCTAAGTTAATTGTTATTCCTGAAGCGGGGCATATGAATGAAGAGTCTGGATATACACGATTTCCCTTATTACTTGATGCATTAAACTCAACAATTAAATCTTGATGACGCTGGGATATATATCTACTCTCCGTCGCTCACTGAGTATTCGGTGATGATTCGCACCTATACGGGCTGATTGCAATCTCATCCGTCCATCTTCACCATCTACCGATACCCGAATCGCTTCTTTAACACTGCTATGACTACTTGGTTCTTCTACATAGTACTTCAGTGACAAACTACCAAGGCGAATTTCATTATGATTATATTTAGCAATACTATTTGGTGCTAAATGAGTTTTTTTACTGAGATATCTCAGTGAACAGACTGATCGAAAAGGATTAGAACTTTCGATAGTGGTACCATTTTTATCTCGTTGCCTCATTTGCTCATACAGTTGTTTAATCTGTTGCGCTTCTTCTGGCGAGTATTCGTAGGGATTCTCGAGTTCAGGAAACGCCCTGTTTACGTGTCCAAAAAAAGCCTCAGCTATTGCTTTATGAGCAATACATTCCTCTGCTATTTCATCCTGAGTAGTTAATAACTCTTGGGCTTGATGTGGTCCAATTCTTCCATTGAAATAGGTAACTAAAAATTTCTCGAGAGACTGCTCACGTTTTGCAGTTAAGCGTTCATTCAAATAACGTACTTCTCCAGGTGGTATTCCGAGTTCCATTGATTGTCCAGGATGCAGAACTCGTGGTACTTCTTTCATAATGTCGAAGTATAGCAAATATATGATAGAATTTGAACTAATATGACCAGAAAAGATCTGATTTTAAAGGCAGCCTTCGATGCCGGAAAAATAATCTCTTCAATCACTCCTTCAACAGCCACACTTATCAGTAAAGAAGGCAGAGGGAATTATGTGACTATGGCCGATAAAGCCAGTGAACAAATCATATTTACCCTTATTCGAGAGAGTTTTCCAGAAGATTGTGTCCTATCAGAAGAAACAGCCACCAATCTAACCCAAAAAGAACTTATGCTCCAAGATCATCTCTGGATCATTGATCCCATAGATGGCACAGCCAACTATCAACACCGTCGTAAATATTCTTGCGTCTCTATTGGCTATGCAGAACGAGGGATACTCAAACATGCAGTTGTCTATGACCCATTTCGTGAAGAATTATTTAGTGCAGAAAGAGGTAAGGGAGCCTGGCACAATGGAGCCAAAATGAAAGTATCCGAGACTCGTCATATCAGCCATTCAGTAATTATTACTGACAATTCCTATGACCCAACAATTATTCGTAGACATTTAGAAACCATATTGAAAATTCCCGAAACACCTTGGATCATGATGAAGGGTAGTTTTGCCTTAGAGTTATGTGAAGTTGCTAACGGGCAGGCTGATATTGTTTTCTCGTACTGCCCGAAACCGTGGGACAATGCTGCTGGATTTCTGATAGTAAATGAAGCTGGTGGTGAGTGTGTAGATTTAGAAGGAAATGAAATTAATTTTTTCTCTGAAAATGTCGTGGCGGGAAATCCAAATATTGTCAAAGAATTTCTGCGAATCGTAAACAGTTAATCTTCTTCTCACTAATCTGTCCTTTTTCCCATAAGTCTAGTAAAATGCGTATACTTTCGCCTCTATAGCTCAATGGCAGAGCAGCGGTATCGTAAACCGTAGATGTCAGTTCGATTCTGACTAGAGGCTCAAGACTTCAGGATGTTCCTCAAAGAACCGACCGACCGAGGCATACATTCCGACTGCACTTACTAATCCAATTTGCTCTCTAAGATGCCTGGTAGCAAAATCCGTTAATAGTCCTTTTCCTCGAACTGTAGTTATTTGAGTATTCTGGTTAGTATCTAAATACAATGACACGGCATTATTCCATCCAAATGAGACTGGTTCGCATCTATTGAGATGAACTCCAATTGTTAATGGGTTTAATTGTCGTTTGAGTAATATATTCTGTATTCTTTCGTTCACCCGAGTATTCATTCGAACAGCTACGATAGCTGCAAAAAAATCTTCACCTTCCTGTATATCAAGATCCTTCAGTATAATCTATGTTCATTTATATATGTCTTCAGATGTAGCTGTTGTGATTGCAACATTTCCAGACAAATAGCCTCATAATATGCGCCGGCTAGAGCAAGTTGTTGATCAGGGGTAATAGTAGATGATTGGGTTAACAGATGTTTTTTATGTCTAATATCCAAGCCATTAGTAACTTGAAAAGTAAACAGGGTCGAAGGTTGAGTTAAATATGGTTCAGTTACCTTTATTTGAACATAAGGCAATTTTTGCGACCGTTCATGAAGATCAGCATCCTGTATGATAGCGGTGTAACGTTGTCGCCATTCTTCTGTTCGCTGTCCATACTGACCTTGATCAAATTCTTTATCTGAAAGCTGATTGATTTCTTTGGTACCCATGGGGAGATTATATATAAATCCGTCACATACACAAACACACCATTCGCTAACCGAGATGGTGTGCCTGTAAAATTGTAGGGAATAAATTACCCTAGGTCTGATGTATCATTAGAAAGCAATGTTAAGATATAGGTCACTATGGTGCCGAACAGATACCATAGTGCTAATGCTAACAAAGCGGCACTATCAACATAGGCTCCTCCTCCCTGTGGGGTAGAAAAGATGCCTTGAAACGGTTGTACAAACGGTGTCGTCAAATTGTAAATGATTAAAGCTATGCCGCGTAAATTTGCACCAAATAGTAAGAACAAGAAACGTAATCCTATTCCCATACCGATCAGATGAATCCCAAACCATAGAAGTTGATTTGTTTTTGCTAAAACGAAATCTTTTTGGTCGATAACATCATCAGCATATGTATGTTCACTGCGAGATGCAGAACCACATAAACTTTTATTTATATGGAAAGTTTGAACTGCCTGGCCTGTTACTAAGTTCTTCATAGTTAATCCTTTCATGAAACAGATTGTTTCAATTCTTCAAAACGGTCTTGAATTTCTATTACTGTATCGGCTGTTTTTTCTTTAATAGTCCCTACCGCCTCTTTGGTTTTTCCTTTTATTTGCTCTAACTGACCCTCCAGTTTATCCTTCTGAGCGTCAATTTTTAGTTGGTGTGATCTCCCTAATTTCATATGTGTATCTCCTTTCTAGATAAGAGCATATCAAGGTAGTATCTAAAGCAAATAAAATAATGGTAAGAAACAGGTAAATAGACTATTGGGGAGGCATATGGGGATTTGGAGCAGAGGCAACGGGAGCAGAGGGTTGTGATGGGGGCTTAATTCCATCTTTCTGTATTTCCTTATATAAACTTTCAACTTTGTAGGCAAGATAGAAATAATGCATAAATAACGCCCACCACAACAAAATCACCACAATATTTCCCCCATCAAATAACGAAACCAGCTTTTCAAAAGTCCAGAAAATCATCGCAGCAATCATTGCCCAGCGAAATTTGAGGTAAATTAATATCGCAAAAATCAAAATAGCAAAGACGTCTATCAATCCAAAGTATTCCTTAGTATAAATTACCATGATTCCCGTAATCAGGGCACTCAATAACAAAAGTATCACTGAGATGCCATAGGCAGATTGATGAAATTTTAAGGTATCATATTCATTAATCTGTTTTAGGAGTTCTTCACCATTAATCTTCCACCAAAAGAGGAAGAATGGAGGTCTTTTTTTAAGAGATTGTTTCGGAGGAACGACTGGTAAATGCTCATCCATAGTTCTATGGTACTCCTTTCTAAAGATTCAGCAATTCCTCAGTTTGAGGTTCTTTCTAATTTTTACTCTCATACAATACAATGATAGTGGTATGACATTATGAGAAAAGTATTTACTATTTGCTTGTTGTTATTGTTTATATCTAGCAATGCAGTATTTATAGGGTTGTATGTATCTTTTAATTTTCTAGACCCTGAGAATGCCATCAATCAAACGTACAGGAGGCAGGCTCTCCACTATCCATTTCTTCGAAAAATATTACGTTTGGAGCAAGTGGGTGACGCGCGCTATGATTATATGTATTTTCGAGATCTTCCTCTCACAATTCATCTGTTTTATCAGGAAGATGTATCTCTCTCCGAGGAAACCACCCAAAAGATTTTGAATAAGATGCAATTAGTAACTCATAAGTACGTTCCCGGAACGTTTTCTGGTCCACTAACTCTCCATACTATTCCCACTAAAGTAAATGATGAAGATTTAAAAAAAATTAGAGATACCTACGCTCAACAAGATTCGCTATGGAGAACTTCAGCTCCTCTGAATATCTTCGTTCTGAATTACTACACCCCTCATCCTTCATATGCAGGACTGGTAGAAGATGCTCATTCTATTTTTTTGTTTAAGCAAGCGATCGAGAACGTAGCTGCTACTCCTGAGTTAATACCGGCGATCGAAAGTTCTACTATTCTACATGAATTTGGTCATTTAGGTGGAGCTGAACATATAAATATTCAGGGGTGTATCATGATCGATAAAGTTGAGAATCTCGATTTCTATAATAAAATTCCGACTATTCCTGACACATATTGTGATGACGATCTTATAGAGATACAACATGCCTTGCAGTAATATTTTTAACATATCCTTAATCTAAGGCCTTTATTCTAGACATAGTTACCCACTAGAATATGGTAAAAATTAAAGACCTTCCCCGCGTCGATCGTCCACGAGAAAAACTTCTCAAATACGGTCCAATAAAATTAACTACTACTGAATTGTTAGCTATCGTTCTGAGAACTGGGAGCGCTCAAATGAATGTCTTGGAGCTATCGTCTCATGTTCTGAAGAAATTACGAAATTCAACTATTGCCAATATTACCTCTCATGATTTGATGAAGATCAAAGGTTTAGGTCCTACCAAAGCCACCGAAGTTATTGCTGCCATGGAATTGGGAAAACGCCTGTTGCGAGAAAAAGAGCATCTCAAAGCAATCTCTCCCCAAGCTGTTTATGAATCCCTTCGAGAGATTAGTCAGAATAAAAAAGAACATTTCATCGCCTTATATCTCGATACTAGACAACAGGAGATTGCCAGAGAGGTTATATCCATAGGCATTCTCAACGCTAGTTTGGTCCACCCTAGGGAGGTATTTGAACCAGCCGTAAAGTATTTAGCCAATTCGGTGATTGTGGTTCATAATCATCCTTCCGGCGATCCTACCCCCTCTCATGAGGACGTACTGGTAACCAAACAATTGAAAGATGCTGGAAAACTTCTGGATATCGCCCTCACCGATCATCTGATAATTACCAAAAACGGCTATTTGAGTTTTCGGGAACATGGTTTAGTGTGATTATGGATGAGCTTGTATAATTCTCTCAATATGGTATTCTAATCGGACGGATCGACAACTTCGAGTACGTTTTCAACTATTTGTTGCTTCTCATTGTATTTCCAGCTGGAATTATTTTTATGGAAAAGATTCATGAGTTACGATCAGCTGTTCGTCAGCTGCCCGAAAAGAAACGATATGCCGAATTTATCACTGCGGTACTAAGTGTACCGGTTCTTATTACGGTCTTGATAATGAATGTAAATAATTTAAAAAAGTCTGAAGCTCCGTCAGGACAAGTGATGAGTGCGCTAACTACTCCTACTCAGACTCCTCACCCATCACCTTCTGCGAAAACTACTCCCACTCAGAAGAACTCTGGTAAACTTACCTCTCCAACAACTCCAACTCCTCTCGATGAGATCTCTCGAACTGGGTGTATGAAACTAATTGGTCCACTGGAGATTTCCTCACCGAAAGAAGATGAAATACTCACCAAAAATTCGTTAAGTATTGATATAACCCGTACCGGAACAAATTATTGTGAAATTGTCTGGTCGTATCGTCTGAATAGTGATGGCTGGTCTGAGTATATGGATAAATCATTAGTACTTTATAATCTAACGCCTGGGAAAAACATTTTGGAATTGAAGGTAAAAAGCATCGCCAGCAGTGACCAACAAACCTTTACTCGAAGTTTTACCGTACCTGGAAATACAACACCGGTGGCCAGTTCGTCTGCACAATTACAATAATTATCATAACTGTCATCCTGAGGGCTATATATTAATCCGAAGGATCTCATCTAGAATATTTTTCTACGATAATTCAGAATAGAATAACCTGGTTCATTTTATATAGATAGACTAAAATAATTCTTCTTCGGTTGATTCTTCTTCAGCTTCTATTTCTACACTACCTTCGATATCTTTTTTAATTTCTTTGAATTCATTAGCAATTTCGGTGAATCGTTCTCTACTTTCTTTTATCAGTACGGCTGCTTCTTTCACTTTGGCTAATCCTTCTTCTACATCGACCTGATCTTGCTCATCAAACCAATCAGCAATATCGTTTAATTTCTTTAAGTTAGTATTTAGATTTATAGATTTTTTCATATTTCTAAACTTTCGATTTAATAACTGATACTAATGTTCCATCACTTACCAAGGCTTCAAATTGTTCACCAATTTGTACCTGTTTTAATGATTTTATAATTTTACCATTGCTTCGTAAGATACTAAAGCCTTTTCTTAACAATCGTTCGGGATTATTGATTTCGATAATTTTTTCTGCGTGATCGAGTGACAGTTTATATTTTTCTAGCAAGGTATCGAAACTATTCTGGACAGTCTCAAAGTTTAACATCTTGGCGGTGGCTTCGATATATGATTCGTAGCGATAAAGATTCCGACGGATTCTATTTTCTGTCTCTATATAAACGTCGAGTAATTGTTGATAGCGGTCAAGGATAGCGAAGGTTGATCGGTTCAAACGTTCTTTTCCCTGCATCCACTGGCTATTGAGTAGGGCTGCGGCGGCTGTAGGAGTAGAAACCGCCAGATCAGCCGCAAATGATACCAGTGGTACATCCTGATGGTGACCGATTGCAGCGATTACTGGTACCGGAAAGGTGACGACTTCTCTGATAATGGTCTCGTTATCGAAAGCTGCAAGTGATTGCAGAGACCCGCCACCTCTCATAAGGATGAGTACTTCGATATCTTGTTTTTTCATGGTGCGGATAGCGGCTAATAGATCTGGGAGTGCTTCTTGTCCTTCTACTCTGGAGTCGATGGTAGTTATTTTGTACCCATGGAGTCCTATATTATTTTCGAAATCATGAATGACTGCCCCCTGCATGGAGGTGATTACTCCAATTCGTTGGGGAAAGTCTGGCAATGGTCTTTTTCGCTCGTCGGCAAATAGTCCTTCGAGGGTTAGTTTTCGCTTTAGTTTTTCGTAGGCTTCTTTCAGGGCTCCTTCGCCAACTGGTTCTATGGTTTTTACGATGATGCTTAACTTCCCCCAGCTGGGATAGACTTCAGGATATCCGTAGATAATTACCTCCTGGCCATTTTCTAAGCGGACGCCGTTCAAATCGTAGTTTCCTTTCCAGATAACGCAGTCGAGTACAGCGTTTTCTTGAGAATCTTTGAGGCTAAAATAGACATGTCCTCGAGAAGAAATTTTGACAGAGGTAACTTCACCGATAATTTTCAAATCGAGAGTTTCTATCGCTTTGTTGAGCAGTTGTATATATTCGCTGACTCGGAGTGGTGGTGGCATGTCCATGTTGAGAGATTATATCAAAGCAAAGATACTCTTTCTTGTGAATTGTTTTGGTGAATGATATTCTTCAGACGATGTTAGAGACTACCAAAAACCTAGAACGTTTTGCAGATTTTAATCCTGGACGGCTGGCCGAGTATGAGGTTCAAGGATTCTCTCTTATCCAAAGAGATCGACAGAGTGCGATAGGGATATTAGCATCACTGCATGCAGAACAGTTTAAACTTTCTCCGGCAACTGCTCACCAAACGGCTGCAATATTTGTGGTGGTTTTGATAAACAGTTTCCTCAACCTATAAAGGATCTCAATCTCTGGATGCATGAAGTTATTAGTAGTAAATCTGGTCTGGGATATCCCTCTGATATAGTATCCTCTTTGGATATGGAAGTTATGGAGAGACAATTAAATCAAGAAATGACTTTAGAGAATAAAACTGAATTGTTTGCTAGAAAATTTGGCTTGATATACAACCTAGATCCTCAGAAGATTATGCCAGCAGCTTGGATACGAATGATGAGTTTTGAACGGTTATTTAATTCCATGAAAACTGAAGGAGTGAATAAAGAAGTGGAAATAGAATTGTGGAAAACGGGAATGCTTGGGTATTATACGCTGTTACAACAAGCTCTTCGCTGAAATATAATTTATTTATCCTAAATCTCTACGGACAAATCCTCCGGCACACCATTCGACAT